>CAWHSP010000001.1:0-27449 GCA_963831865.1 Candidatus Bathyarchaeota archaeon
CTAAAGCACTGAATTTCAGCATACTAATGGTTTGAAAAAACGCCAATACAACCTATTTCCCAAGGGAGACCAAAAAAGCGAGTGAGATATTGGACGCAAGCCGTAAATGTTCATTTACCAAACGATCAATCGATGAATTAGCAGAAGAGAAGAAGAATGGAAAAATCAGACGGATTTGTGCCAGTACTAGACGAAAACGAGTTGCAGGAGGGCACAATGAAGCGTGTATCAGTGGAAGGTTCACCAGTTCTGCTTATTAAGCAGCAGGGCAAATCTTCGTTATCGATAACCGTTGCCCACATCAGGGTTGCGGCTTCTCAGGGGGTACCCTTGAGGGTTTCGTGATTGTTTGTCCCTGCCATGATTGGCGTTTTGACCTGGGAACGGGCGAGTATCAGGATGAACCCGCGATGAAGTTGACAATTTATGAATGGAAAATTAAGTCGGGAAAAATATGGGTGAAACTCGAGGAAGAGACAATGATTCTTAATCTGACATGCACATGATAGCGTCGTTTTTGAATGTGTATTCTTTGCAGAATTCCCAGAAAGCCTCAGATGCTTTTAGAAGCGCTCTTTTTGGTCTTGCCATGTAGAGTTTTCTTGGGTTTTTGGCTTCTTCAATTTTGACTATTTTTACTAAGCCTGCTGCTTGAGCTTTCTTTGCGGCGATTGATGAGATTATGCTTATTCCTCTGCCTTCTGAAACGGCGGTTACTACTGATTCGGTGCTTCCAAGCTCCAACGCCACCTTCAACTGCTAGCGGGGATATTGTTGTTTTCAAGCAAATGCTCTATTTCTTTTCTTGTTCCAGAAGTCTCTTCACGATTAATGAATGGATACTTGATGATTTCATTTAACTTTAACTGTTTTACGCTTGGCTAACTCGTGGTTGCATGGTACAATGAGTACTAGTTGTTCTTCTCCTATTTGGATGTAATCGAATTTTTCTTCGAACCCTTGTAGTGTGCCTACTGCCGCAAAATCAGCATCGTTGGCTTGAAGACTGCTTAGGCTTTTTAGGCTGTCTTGGGCTTTTATTTTGAATTTTACGTCTGGGTGTTTCTTTGGAATTCAGCGATTAAGCTGGGGATTATGTGTTCTTCAGGTATTGTGCTTGCAGCGATTTTTATTGTTCCTGATAAATTGTGTTTGGCTGTGGATATTTTGGCTTTTGCATCTTGGGCTTCTTGGAGTATTTTTTCTGCTGTTTCTTTGAGGGTTGCTCCTGCATCGGTGACTTCTACGCCGTTTGCTGTGCGTTTGAATAGTTCAGCGTCAAAATATTCTTCCAATGCTGCTATGTGGTGGCTTACTGTGCCTTGGCTTGTTTTGAGTTCTTTGGCTGCTACTGAGAAGCTGTGTGTTCTTGCTACTGTGAGGAAGGTGTTGAGGTAATCGAACCTTATGGTTTCCATGCGCTTTTCGAACCCTTTCTGCATATGCTTCTAGAATGTTTGTTGATATTTGCTTTTTGTTTGGAAAACGCTTATATTAGTTTTTTTAATAAGCCCTATCAGGAAATTTGAGGTCAAAGAGTATGGTAACATTCACGATAATAATAAACGAAGCCCCATACGGAAAAGAACGTGCACTCTCAGCTTTAAGGTTCGCCTGGACCTGCGACATAGAAGGCCACAAAGTAAGAATTTGGCTGTTCGAAAACGGCGTTTACCTAGCTAAGAAAGGTCAAAAACCAGCTCAAGGCTTAACCAACTACGGCCAAAACCTGGAAGATTTAATCAAAGGCGGCGTTGAAGTCAAAGCCTGCGTTGTCTGCGTTGAAGCACGTGGCTTAACCCAAGCTGACCTGTTTGATGGGGTAAAAATCGCGACTGTTCATGAACTTGTTGAGTGGACAGTTAATAGCGACAAAGTAATAGTGTTCTAGTGACGATGTTTGGATACTGAAAAGTTGGATGTTAAGGGAAAAATGTGCCCTATGCCTGTAGCATTTACTAAGCGTAAGCTTGAGAGCATGGCTTCTGGGCAGCTGCTGGAGGTTATGGGTGAGGGCGAGTTGGAGTTTGATAATATTCAGCGTTGGGTTAAGAATAATGGGCATGAAGTGGTTGAAGCGTCTAAGTCTGGTGTAGAGTTTAGGATGTTGATTAGGAAGCGCTAAGCACCCATCAATATTTTTAATAATAATTATCAAAAATTTTAATAAGCTCTTTTTAAATCCCTTCCAATGGCACGTGAAAACTATGACAGAAAAATATGTTCCAATGTGGAAAAACTTAGGAATGGACATAGAAAAACACAACCAACTCCTAAACAGGCCTAGGCCAATACTACACAGCAGTGTATTCTCACAGAAAAACCGACCTAAAAAAATGGGTTACTTTGACTTTGTCGTCTCTGAAATCCACGGCTTAAGAGTCCAAGAACTCGACGACCAAAGAATGAAAGGAAAAAAAGTTATCGGCGCATTCTGCATTTACGCACCAGAAGAACTCGCATACGCGGCAGACGCCACGATGGTTGGTTTATGCGGCGGCGCAGACTTTTCCGTTCCCGATGCAGAAGCAGTTTTGCCAAGAAATCTTTGTCCCTTGATTAAATCGTTCTATGGCTTCAAACTAAACCGTACTTGCCCATACTTCCAGTCAAGCGACCTTGTGGTTGGAGAAACAACCTGTGACGGCAAAAAGAAAGTTTACGAACTTCTAAACGAGCTCATTCCAACATACGTTTTGGAGGTCCCCCACAAACCAGACACTGCAACAAGGCAAAGAGTTCTGGTTCAAAGAACTCGAAGCATTCAAAGCCGAACTTGAAGAAGTTACAGGCAACAAGATAACTGCTGAAAAACTAAAAGAATCCATTGAATTAATAAACAACAAACGCAAAGCACTCAAACGCCTATCTGATTTGCGTGCAAAGTCTCCTTCACCAATCAGCGGCTTAGACGGGTTACTTATAGATCCAAATCAGCTTCAACGACGACGTAAAACGGTTCACAGCCAAAGTGAACGAACTCTGCGATGAACTAGACGAGCGCGTGCGCAAAGGCGAAGGCGTCGCAGCCAAGGATGCTCCAAGGCTTATGATTTCAGGTTGCCCGATGGCGATTCCCAACTGGAAAGTCCACAGCATCGCCCAAGCAGCGGGCGCTTCAGTGGTTGTTGAAGAAAGTTGCGTCGGCACAAGGTACTTCACGGATTTGGTTGAGCCGAAAGGCGATAGCTTAAACGATTTGCTTTGGGCTATGGTTGAAAAATACTCCAAGATTCCCTGCGCATGCTTCACCCCAAACGACAGACGCGTAAAAAGCGTAACTGAACTTGCCAAGCAATTCAAAGTAGACGGCGTAATCTACTACACGTTGCAGAACTGCCATGACTACAACGTTGAAGCAGTCAAAGTTGAGCGAGCATTGAAGGCGAAGGTTTGCCGATGCTTAAGATTGAAACTGACTATGCAATGGGAGACTCTGCGCAGATAAAAACCAGGATTGAAGCTTTCCTTGAAATCATCCAAGAAAAAGCAATAATCAATCTTTTCTCCCATTTTCTGGTTTGAAATTTTTATATCTATAATCCTCAGTGCTTCTTGAAGTAAGAATCGAGTAAAAGTTGGAGGTAATGAAAATTGAGTTACCGATTAACCAAGGTTGTTCCAGTGCATGGTTGCAGTTGCAAGCTTCCCCAGTACGAGCTGGGCAAATTGTTGGATAAGGCTGGTTTGTCAGTGAGTTTCGGCGCAGATGTTTTGGCTGGTCCATGGGAAAACTCCAGCGTCGTCAAAATCGCCGACAACATAGCAGTTTTGAATACACTTGATTTTTTCACGCCTATGGTTGATGAACCTGAAATCCAAGGCAGAATTGCAGGAAGCAACGTAACAAGCGACATTTACGCTTTAGCAGTCACAAAAATTGTCAGCGTTTTGACGATTATGGCGTTTCCCGAGAACATGCCTGACGAGTTAGCTGTGGGGATGCTTGAAGGGGTTTGGGGATTTCTGCCGTGAAATGGATGCACCTGTGGTTGGTGGTCACACGATTCGGAATCCTTGGCCAATTATCGGCGGCGCAGCAACTGGCGTTGGTGAACCTGAGAAAATTGTTTACACCGGGGAGCAAAGGTTGGTGACAGGCTGTTTTTGACTAAGCCGCTTGGGATTGCGCCTGCGATGGCTGCTTACCGCTTGCGAAAAGAGGAGGAAGGCAAAGAATTGCTAAAAGAAGTTCCAGCGGATTTGGTTGATGCGGCTGTTGCTGAAGCCATTAACGGAATGATTACGTCAAATAAGCCTGTTGCTGAAGCCATGCAGCAGGTTCCAGTACATGCAGCAACGGACGTGACTGGGTTTGGTTTGAAAGGGTCATGCGGGAAACATGGCGGTTCTGGGCAAAGTCGACATCGTGATTGACCAGTTGGCAGTGATTCGCGGAACACCTGTTTTGGCGGAACTTTTTGGTTATCCACTGTTGCAGGGTGAAGCGAAGGAGACTGCAGGCGGAATGCTCATTGCCGTAGCAAAGGAAAACGTGGATGACTTGCTGGGCGAGTTGGATAAGCGGAAAGTCAGGCATTTCGAAGTCGGCTATGTAACAAAGGGCGCCGGCAACGTAAATGTGCTTAAGAACGCCAAAATCATCGAGACATAACCCGAAAACTATTGCGCTCTGACAGTCTATCCCCTTCTATTTATAACTTCAACATGCTAATTATCAGCGGTGAGCCATTGGGCAAATTAGGCTATGCGATTAAACTTTGGATGGTTAACGAAAAAGGCGAGGCAGTTTTCGGTAATGGATTAGCCGAACTTCTCGAAGAAATAGACAAGCGCCATTCTATCTTGGAAGCTGCCAATCACTTAGAGATGTCTTATCGGTACGCTTTGCACAGGCTAACTTTGGCTGAGGAGCGATTGGGTGAGCCGTTGGTTACGCGGGTTCGCGGCGGAGCAAAGGGCGGCGGTTCTTCGCAGGTTACGGATTTTGGCAGGGATTTGGTTAAGCGGTACAGGAATGCGCAAGCTGAGTTTAGCAGGGTAGCGGAAAAAATGCCTTAGGCTTTTCGGCTAGCTTTTTGTTGTTCATTTGTTGTTTTCGGCTGGCACTTGATTTTGGGGGTCAAGAAATGTTTATACCCTTCGATGTGACTGATTGATAACATCGAAGATGGTGAAATGAACAACAAATACGCCGCCTCAGCACTAATAGCCATAATAGTGTGTACTTCAGCATTAGGCTACTTAATCTACAACGGAGCATTCTCCTATAGCACTTCACCTAAACCAACCCCAACACCTGTAGACCTTCGAGTGTTCATCGCATCAAGCTTACTCAACGTAGCCCAAAATGACCCAAACCTTCAACAAAGCAAACAACGCCAACATAATCTTCAACTCCGCAGGCTCAAACACTCTCTACACTCAAATCACGTCAGGTTCTCCATGCGACGTCTTTCTGTCCGCTGATTTCAAATGGAACAACCAACTCAACGCCTCAGGACACCTACACAACAACAATTACCAGAACTTGACCACCAACACCCTCGAAGTGTTTCCTCCCAAAGGCAACTCGGCGAATATTACTTCGACTTTTAGACCTAGTCAAACCGGGAGCAAAAATCGTCGTAGCAGACCCCTCAGTCCCAGCAGGCTCATACACCAACACGACACTAAATAAAATTGACGCAACCTGGGGCAACGCAAGCAGCCCACTCTATCTAGGAACACAATGGCAAAATTACCGAACCAAATTCTTAGCCAATGTCATTTCATACGAAGTTGCTGTCGAAGACGTAGTCGGAAAAGTTTCCCTCGGATTAGGCACAGCCGACGCAGGCGTCGCGTTTGTCTCTGATGCAACCTACGGCACTATGACAGGAGCCCAACTTCAGTACATCCAGGTCCCCGCTTCTGTAAACACTAGAGGAGTCTACGGCGTAGCCGTTATCAACGGAACCAGCCATTCGGACTTAGCGAAGAAATTCATGGATTTCTGGATTTCAACCCAGGGACAAACGCTCCTGCAAACGTACGGGTTTGGAACATAGAGGCAGACATCATGCAACACCTCACCCTTTTGAAAAACCAACCAGTCACGGTGTAAACATAATTGAAACTCAACATCGCTGATTCAATCGCAAATAAAATCGTAGTCGTCATTCTAAGCCTCATAGTGTTAACCTACTTACTCTTCATAGCACTACCCATTATAGCAGTTTTCTTAAGAATCGACCCCAACCAAGTCAACACTCAACTACAAAACCCCCAAATGATAGACACCATAAAACTCAGCTTATTTACCTCTGCCATAGCAACTCTAATTGCTCTACTTTTCACCGTGCCAACTGCATACTTCATGGTTACAAGAAAATTTCCGGGAAAACCAATCATTGACACCCTGATTGATTTGCCCATTGTACTACCACCCGCTGTGGCTGGTGTAGCATTGCTCTTGGCTTTCGCACCCAAAGGACTCTTAGGTCCCCTGCTAAACAGTTTAGGATTAACTATACCCGGTAGCACAATAGCGGTTGTGCTTGCCCAAATTTTCGTGGCATCGCCATTTCTGTTGAGATCCGCAAAAACAGGGTTTGAAAACGTAGACCGAGAAGTTATAAATAGCGCAAAAATCCTAACAGGCTCAAAGCTCAGAGTCTTCTTTACCATCACTCTTCCGCTTTCTGCAAGCATCATAATTTCCGGAGTCATGATGACTTGGGCAAGAGCCATGGGCGAGTTCGGCGCAACCCTAATGTTCGCCGGAAACCTACCAGGCATAACACAAACCATGCCTCTGTCAATCTACGTACTAATGAGTTCCGACCCCTATGCAGGCATCATGCTATCAACCATCCTAATCATCATATCCTTCACAATTCTAATTGCAATCAAGTTGCTTGAGCAGAAAAGATTCGGTGGCAAAAAATGATTAAAATTAACTCTGTTACGAAGTCTTTCGGCGAAAAAAAAGTCATCCAAAACTTGAACCTGGAAGTTAAGAAAAACGAAATCTTAATGTTGCTTGGACCCAATGGATGCGGAAAAACAACCCTGCTGAACATGCTCTCAGGCATAACCCAACCTGATTGCGGGGACATCTACATCAATGACGCGTTAGTTAACGGAAAACTGGGCACAAAAAAAGTTTACCTTAAACCTTCCGAACGCAAAGTCGGCTACGTCTTCCAAACCATAGCCCTCTTCCCACACATGCAAATTCAAGACAACGTAGCCTACGGCTTAAAGACTATGCACCTGCCAAGTCAGGAAATTAAAAAAAGAACTGAGAAATTGCTGGACTTTGTGGGTCTACGCGAGTACGCAAGTTTTTATCCACGTCAACTCAGCGGCGGACAAAAGCAGCGTACGGCATTGGCTAGGTCGCTGGCTACGGAGCCGCGGGTGCTGTTTTTAGATGAGCCTGTTTCTGCCGTTGACCCTCAACTGAGGGAATCGTTTCGGTTGGAGCTCAAAAACTATTTGCAGAAACTTAAAATCACAGTCGTGTACGTTACTCACAATTTGTCGGAAGCGTTCATAATGTCCGATAGAATAGCTGTGATGGGTAATGGGCGAATAGAGCAAATTGGATGTGGAGCTGAGATTTTTGATAAGCCATCTTCGAAGTATGTTGCAGAGTTCTTGGGGATTAACGCGTTCAAGGGTAAGGCAATTAATACTCACGCTGAGCTATTGGAAATCAAGGCAAATGGTGTAATTCTAACAGCTTCTTCAACCGCTAATCTGGTGGGAAAGAATGTTATCGCCACCATTAAACCCGAAAACATAACGCTTTCAAAATCCGTCGACTCCTCAGCAGATTGTAACGCGGGCAATTCCATCGAGGGCGTAATTACTGAAATGGTTCAGATGCGATCAAATGCGCAAGTCACCGTGGATGTTGGGTTTGCGTTAAAAGCAAGGCTTCCTTTGAGGGTCATCAAGAATTTGGGCCTTAACATAGGTGACAAAGTCCATGTCTGTTTTAGCGCAGACTCATTAAACGTTTTTAGGGATAACAACATGAATGACGCTCAGACAATATATGGGTTAATACTAAAAATACAGGCGCAATTTATAAAAGCCAAGCAAATTGATTTCAGAACGGAGCGTGCAACTATACGGTTTTAGTTATCGCTGCTGTAGGAAGAAGCGGTTCAGGAAAAACGGTTACTTTAGAATACTTGATTTCTCATCTTTCAGCTGAAGGCTACAAGATTGGCTCAATAAAACATGTCCATCACAAAGGCTTCACCATGGATAAAGAAGGCACCAACACCTGGAGATACGCTAAAGCAGGCGCCAAAGTCATCGTCGCCATTTCACCTGAAGAAATGGCAATCATCAAAAAAACAGAGTTAGCACTCAACGGGTTTGATCAAATGATTTCTCTGCTTGAAAACGAGAAACTGGACATTGTTTTCATCGAAGGTTTTCACAGCTTGATCGCCAAGAGAAGAGATGTTCCGAAAATTATTACTGCAAAAGACCAAGAGGGCCTGGAGGAGACTTTGGAGGGAACGGTTTAGCCGATTTTAGCGATTACGGGCATAGTATCCACGGCAACCGATAAGGATTCGTTTAGGAATATTCCGATAATTAGGGTTCCTCAAGATGGACAAAAGCTCGTTGAGCTAGTTAAAGAGCAAATAGGAAAGCTCCAAAGCAACCCAAAACAAGCTAACTGAGGAAGCGTCATGACTAAACGGGCTGCACTCATTCTTGCAGGAGGAAAAGCCCGCAGGTTTCAAACAAACAGGAAGAATGGCAGGACAAAGCCCTCGCGGAGCTTTCAGGAAAGCCTCTTTTAATTCACGCAGTCGAAAACGTTCAAGACGTTGTGGATGAAGTTGTGGTATGCGTTAATGATGAGGAGCGGAAAGCAAAATACGCCCAAATCCTAAAAAACCATTCCTAACAAACGTTAAATTATTGTTGACGAAAAAATCAGCCATATCAGTGGCCCTAACGTGGCAATCATGACAGGCTTGAAAGCTGTTCAAGCAGATTTTTGCCTTACTTTGCCCTGTGATATGCCTCTTTTGAAACCGAAAATTATTGAGTACTTGTTTAGTCAAGCGAAAGGCATTCAGGTGGTTGTTCCGATGTGGCCAAATGGCAGACTTGAAACTCTCATAATGGTTCTTGAAAGGCAAACTGTATTAGAAATCACCGAAACGCTTTGCCGATTGAAACGACCACGCTCAGACGACATTCCCCGAGGCGCCTCAAAATCCTGTTTGTTTCTCCAGTAAAGGAGATAAAGACGCTTGACCCTGAACTAAAAAGCTTCGTGAACATCAACTCCAAGGAAGACCTAAATCGACTGCAAACTCGCCGCACTCAGGGAACAGTCACTGAAAACTTACTGCAAACTTGGGTGTCTTGTTGATTTCTGATTTGCGGCTTCTACGAGAAGGCGCGAAAATATTCAACGAACTCAAGTTTCGGAAGCACAGAAAATTTTTTCTTCTTGTGCAGCAAATTTGAAAATGGCGAGTCATTTTTTTGGGCTGCATTAGCTGAGGAAAACTAGGGAGAAACTTTGTTAACTCTGTCACACAAACAATTGGAACCCGAACAGGCGCTATGCTAGATTTTAAAGGCAAAGACGCTTTTTTGACAGCCGCCAACAATTACAGATAGAAGCAGAAATTCACGGAAAATCGATGCCACTTTTGGCTGAACGCGCATGGCTGACAAAGCATGGTGTGAATCCTGGGTTATGGGAAAAAGGGCAATCACAGGTATCCACCAAAGTATCTTAAGGATCTGAGAAATTTCCAGCTTACCAAACAGGAAAACTTCTACTTGGCGCCTTTCGCCAATTTCATGTGGGGAGCACTATTGTGTATCCGTTTGATTTTACGATTGTTGTCAGTGCACTTGAACCGCCTTCAACAGGTTCCGCCACAAATTTGCCGTCAACTCGTTTTAAATGGATAAGCAGGAACCTGAACTGCGGACCAGTTTCAATCCTTCGTTAACTCGGCAGCTAACTCGTGGAAGCATGCCATCACCATCTAATCCGCAGTAAAGGCTAATTAACGGCGCAACAAAAAGGTAAAACCCAGCAATACAAGACCCAATGTGCCCAGGCAACATGATTATTGGTTTGCCGTTGACTACGCCGAACCCTGAAATTGCGCCAGGCCTTAACAAAACTCCCTGCACAACTACGCCTGGTTTGCCAAGAGCATTTACAGCGTCGGGAACAAAATCTTTCACTCCAACTGATGACCCGCCGATGGTGACAACGATATCCGAATCCGCCAAGGCTTCTCCGATTTTCGTTACTTTGTCCAATGTCATCAGGCATTATCCCCTGCAGCTTCGCCAAGGCGCCAAGTTCGGACGCTAAACCAGCAACGACAAGAGCATAGTTATTGGCGATTTTCTGGGTCTTTTTGCATTGTTTGAGTAGTTCGTCTCCACCTGAAATAATTGCGATTTTGGGTTTCTTGAAAACTTCGCATGTGTCAGTTCGATGGATGCCAATAGCCCGATGTCTTGTGGTCTCAGGACTTGCCCTTTCTTGAGGAGTAAGTCGCCTTTTTTCACGTCGTCTCCAAGCGGAATTATGCCTTCGCCTGACGGGATTTCTCTGACTAACTTCGATTGTGTTTTCGTTTAGTCGGGTTTCTTCGACCTTCACGGTTGCGCCTGCGCCTTTGGGAATAGGAGCGCCACAGGCAACGTAAATCGCTTCTCCATGTGCACCTTCGTCGTGGTTGGGTAGTCTGCGGGGAACAGTTTTCCGACTATTTTGAACACTGCGGGCTTTGTGGTTGATGCGCCTTTGGTGTCTGCGGGTTAATTGCGTAGCCGTCGATGAAGGTTTTATCGTAATCGGGAATGTTAAAATCTGAAAAAACGTCTTTCGCTAAAACTCTGCCTAAGGCATTCTGTAACGGAACAACTTCGCTAGACAACACGTTTGAGCGTACGCGTCAAGCAGTTGTGTTTAGTGCTTCTTGTGGGTTAGCACGTTTCGGCAACCTTCTAATATCAGGTCTATTCACAAAATCACCTACACGATTATTCTTTCTGCTCCAGTGTAGATGTTCATGCGTTTACCACGCACAAACCCCACCAGGGCAATGTTGGCTTTTTCAGCCGAGGAAATGCCTGAGTTGAGAACTGCCGCCACGGAAGCAACGATGGGCAAGCCAACTTTTGCTGCTTTGTAAATCATGTCGCCTGGCACGCGTCCAGTTATAACCATGAAGCATTGGCTGAAATCCACTTTGTTTAGCGATGCCATGCCTATGACTTTGTCAACTGTGTTGTGTCTTCCCACGTCTTCGGAGAAAGCCACTATGGTGCCGTCTGCTTTGAAAATTGCTGAGTCATGAAGCCCACCAGTTTCTTTGAAGCCTTTAGCAAGGCTGTTCATGTGGTTGATAGCGTCAAGGATAACTTGTGCTTTAACTGTGAGTTTGGATTTTACTATAGGGATTTTTTCGTCATGTTGGTAGGGTGATGTGCTGGCTTTTATTAGTGGGATTATGCGGGTGCTTCGGCGTGAGTTTTTCATTCGCTCATCCAAATCCACGCTGGCCTTTAACTTTATTTGGCAAATGTTTTCTTTTTCGTTGAGAGTTACGTCTTCGATTTCATCAACTGACCTGCAAGATGTCTTCAGAGAGCAAATAGCCCACAGCAAGCTCCTTGAACTGTGAAGGAGAACACCAGATAACAAACGAGTAGGCTTGAGTTTAAGGTGATTTGCAGAGGAACCTCTTCAGCGACGCAATCAAGTGTTTTTTCTGCTTTTCCTGTTGATAAGTCAAGCCTTGTCATGTCAACTTGACGCATGACATTCACTCTTGTCTGTTTCGTTTTAACTCTGCCCAAGTTCATAAGCGTCTTCGGCTACACTAAACCAGCGCTAACATTTAAAACACGATTGGATTATCAACAAAGCAACCTTACTACGTAGAGTACCTGATTATTCGCTAACCGAAAGCGCCCACTGACATTAACGAGATTTTAGAGGTATTTTTCGTAGAGCTTTCAATTGCGGATTGTTTGCTTTGGAGACAAAGATTTTGCCTGTGCCATGCTCTGCCAAGTCGCCGAGGAACACGTAGAATGGTCCAGCCACGATTGGGTGTCGTCGATTTTGACTTTAGGTTTAACGCTGTCGATGGTGAAGGTGGCAGAACCTCTTCAACTGTGCCGGCGATAACGATTTTGCCGCCAGTCATGCATGCGCCAGGGCGAACATCACATTCTTTTTCAACGAAGATTGCGCCGTCGCTCATGTGGTAGCCAAGGAATCTGCCTGCGCCGCCTTTGATTTTTATGACTCCGCCTGCAGGTAGCATCCGACATCGCTGCCGACGTTGCCGTCAACAGTTATTACGCCGCCTTTCATGCCTGTGCTGCTGCCTCGGTAGGGTGAAGCTAAGTAGTCGCCTGCGTCACCGTGAATTTCAATGAAGCCACCTTTCATTTCGCTGCCTGACCAGCCGCCAATGTTGCCGTTTACGGTGATTTTGCCGCCTGCCATTTTTTCGCCTGTGTGCATGCCAACGTTGCCGTTGATGACGATTTCGCCAGTTTTCATGCCTTGACCGATGCGTTTGACTTTGCCTGCGTCGCCGTTTATGGTTATGTTTGGGGTTTCAGCGTTGTCTTCTTCTATTTCGAACAGGTCGCCAAGTGTCAGTGGGCTGTTTCCTTCAGTGACGGGTAAGTTTGCGATTTCTGCGATGTTTTTGCCTTCGAAGACGTCGGGGGTTATGCATGCTGCTTGGACTGGAACTTCAAATTTTCTTTTGGGAGTTAGAGTTATCATTTTAGACACTTGCCTTTATGGTTAATTTTTCTGGAACCTTTAGGTAATGGTCGAACACTGGGTAGTTGTCGTATTCAATTGTCCAGTACTCCTTGAATTTGCGTTTCATTTCTTCGTCAATTACGCAGGGCTCTTTTGTTTGTACATCAAGCCACATGGTTCTGCCGCTGGTGTTGCCTACTACTTCGCCGTCTTTAACAACGATTTTGCCATCTTTGATTGTGTAAGCTGCATGTTCGAATGCTTTGCGGGCAGTCTTGTATTTTCTGGGCTATGTCGAGTGTTTCAGGGTTAATGTTGTATATGGCAACGTCTGCATCTGCACCAACGCCAAGTGACCTTTATTTGGAAGCCCTAAGGCTTTGGCTTGTCCTGCACGAGTCATAATGGCTAATTCGTAGAGGACAATTCGCGGTCAATTGATGGCAGCAGACTCTTTTTTTGAGCTTTCTTGTGGCACCTCTTTAAGGTTGCCTCGCGTGCTTTCTTGCTGTATAGCCAAGCGAGAACTTTTGGGTAATCAAAGAATGGTCCACCGTTGGGGTGGTCTGTGGTCAAGAAGATTTTCCACGGGTCCTTAATGAGTAAGGCTAGTTCTAAGCCGATTGACCATTGTATTGCGTTTACGGCGCTGTTCTTCTTGTAGTGGAAGGGTATGATTCCGCCGCTTGTTTCGGTTTCAACGTCACTGTTTACCCATTTGTGACCGCTTAGCTCATAGAGTGTGAACTCGAAGGGTCCGTCAGCAGTCATGGTTGTGGTGTCGGTGAATATGACTTGTCCCATGTCAAAGGTCATGTGGTTGTGAGCGTTGATGTAGTTGGAGATTTCTTCTGCTGCTGATTTCATGTTGCCCCAGCTGTCGCCGCCGAAACTGCTGAATTGCAAGTGAGTAATGTGGGCAACTGGTTTGCCATCATGTGGAACGCTTTCAAGCGCCTTCATGGTTTCCAGTGTTGTAACGTAGTTGCCTGGTAATCCCAGGTTGTTAGTGTGAAGGTGAATTGTGTGGGGCAGGTTAAGCATTTTGTTAACTTTTGCTAAGCCACGCATGATTTCTCGTGGGGTAATGCAGAAGTTTGGCACTTGGTCGTCGATGCTGTGGACGTTGTGTCCGAAACCCCAAGATTCTAAGCCGCCGGGTTAACGATTTTGATGGCGTAACCTTTGGTTGTATCCAGCATCCATGCGACGTGTCGTGCGCATTCTTCGATGTTGCCTTTGCTAAGGTTTTCAAGGACAAACCACCAGTCGCCAAGCAGCGGGTATGTGGCTTTGTCCACGAGCGGTATGTCGTTTAATTCTTCATGGGTGTGTTTTGCTTCCAGCGGCGCCATGGATGGATTCATGATTGTTGTGTAACCCATACGTGAGTAACGGTAACCCGTAGCGAAAGTGGATGGAATTGAGTAGCCAGTGCCTGAGCGTGTCATGGCTGTTTTGCGTTCCACATCTTTAACGTGGTCTTCTGGACGGATAATTCTGCCAGTGTTAACTTCTCCACCAGCAACGTGAGTGTGAATGTCAACACCGCCAGGCATAACTGTTAAGCCTGAGGCATCAATGACTTGGGCTTTGCTCGATGACTTTCTCAACGATTTTGCCGTTTTTGATGGCGATGTCCATTTTTTCGCCGTTAATCTTGTTTATGGGGTCAAAGACGAAACCGTTTTTTATGAGTAACTCAGTCATTTAAGCAACCTCCTCTTTCTTGGCTTTCTTTTTACGTTTAGCGCTAACGTTAGGTTTCGGTACTGCTTCTCTCTTGGGTTCTTCGCCTGTGATTTTTGCTTTAATTGCTCTGACTTCTGCAAGTATTCGTTTTAGGAGTTGCTCGTCGTTTAGGATTCCTGGTGGAGGCTCAACAACTTTGCGCAGCATTATGGGCACGTGATCCATGCGGTAAGCTGTGCCTTCGTATTCTATGCCGCACCATTGCGTTGGAAACACCACGTCGCCAAGCCTTGAGATAGCAGTTCATGTCTGGGTTAATGGTGATTAGCGGGTGCTTCATCATGTTTTGAACTGCTGCCTTAGGAAAGTGCGCACCTGGATCTGCTGAAATAACTAGTGTTGCATCGTTGTCGCCGCGTTTCAGCAGGTCGATGGTTGTGAATTCTCCAGGGTTGTATTGTGGATAGCCTTGTGAGAAGTCAATTGCGTATGGGTAGCCTGTTTGCCAAGCGAAAACCACGTTTGCGCCTGTAACGTTGAAGTGTCCTCTCATGGGCGAGATTACGAATTTGGTTTTTCTGTTAAGGTCACGTGTTAATGCGATTGCTATTTCGATGTTTCTGAATCTGCCAGCGCTTTGAGTTAAGCCAAGACCGAAGAAGATAACGCCGAATTCGCAGTTCACCATTGCGTCAGCAACTTCTTTTAGGTATTCAACTGGGACTCCGCCGACTTTGTCAACGTCTAATTCTTGGTCATCAACTAAGCATCTCAGTGCTTCGATTACTTCATAGTCTTTGTTTGGTTCAACTTGAAGGAAGTAGTCAGCTGCTTCAGCAGTCATGGTTTTTCTTACGTCAACAACAATCATTTTGCGTCCCTCTTTCTGCAATTGTCTGGTGGTGGCGCATTAACAGTGCATGTCTGTGGACGAAGTGGAGGCTGATACTGACCTAAGATCTTGCTTGTGAAGCTGCTTCCACTTTTTTCTTGCTTGCTCCTGCCTTTCATTTTTTGCATGTAGCTTTTCCATTCGCTTTTCTCGAAGCGACCATCAGTGAAGGCTGTGTATCTTTCAACGTGTCGTGGGTGTGAAGTCCAAGGGTTGCATGCCCAGTAAATTATTAAGTCTGCACGGTGTCGGATTTGCCCAAGAGTGCATGATGGGGATACCAATTTCTTGTGTTGCCATAACTGATGGTCCGTGGCAAACACTGCAGCAGTTGTCTAATGCTGAGCCTAATTCTTCAGCTAATTCTACACCAATGCGTTGTGCTTCGCTGGTTGAGCTGCTCCAGCCGAACAGCAAGGGATACTTTGCGTCTGTAAGAATTTGGGCTGCTTTGTGTACTGCTTCATCCATGGATACAGGGACTAATTTGCCGTCTTTTCGTATCATCGGTTTTAGAATTCGTTCTTCGCTCTTGTAGCCGTGAACCATTTTGGCTTCACACACGGCGCAGCCATTCTTCATTTTGACAATTTCGTTGTTTTCAACTGTTACTTCTATGTCGTCACATAAGCAACCGCATATTGGACAAACAACTGATTTTATTTCTGTCATTACAATTACCTTCCATATTCTTTTTTTAGAAGCTCATCAAGGTTAAGACGGGCTTCATTTGGGGCAGGTTCAACTTCAACTGGAAAACCCTTGAACAGAGGCATACCCATGCCGAAGGTTTCGTCGCCGCATACTGCGTTTGCCCATAAACCACAGGGTATGAAAACCAATCCAGGATTGGTGCCACATGGGATTCTTTATTGCTTTAACGATGACTGAACCATACTTGGAGGTTACCTTAACGTTTGTTCCGCTTTTTATGCCAAGTTTTATCATGTCAGCTTTGATCAATAAAACAGACTGAGGCAGCTGTCAAAGTATTCTTTTGAGCCTTTCCCCATCTCTTTTCCAACGCCTTGATCAATTGTTCTACCAGTAATTAGAGTTGCCTTAACTTTTGCTCTACCATGGTCTACGACCTTACCCAATAGAAATTTATCCAGTTATATTTAAGAGTAAAGTCTTCTGGGAAAGAACTTATTGATTCAACTAAAGAGATACAACAAACACCAGAAGACAGCCACCCAAGAAAGGATATATTGATTTATAAAAAGGATGTGCCTTAATTGGGTAGAGTCTACATTGAGGCTAAAAACGCTATGGCAAAACGTAAAAAGTGGATTGAAAGTTTTCCCTCTGGGCTAAAATGGATTAACTGTTTACCTTCTCCAAACACAAAAATCCAGTACGCCACTTATCTAAAAATATACTGTGATGCTGTACAAAAAACACCTGAAGAATTAATAAGCTAAAGATTGAAGGCTTAAAGCACACTGGCGACAGCGAAGAGTTTCAAGCTGAAGACTTGCTGGAAAACTTTTTTATTAATTCTAAACTGAAGCCAAACGCTAAACTTAGCATGAAAAATGCAGTTTTTAGTTTCTATAAATGGAATAGAAGAGCTTTAGAAAAGACCACAGCAAACAATGTTAAAACAGCGTTACCTTCAGCGAAGACAAGAACACCAACTTTAGAAGACATTCAAGCTTTAGAAGATAATGTTAGCACACAGAGAGACAAGGCAATTATAAGATTTATTTCAAGTACAGCGTTAAGGGTGGGTAGTCTATCTAAACTTACTTGGCTTGATTTAAAAGAAACTGGAAACTCTGAAGTTCCCTTTATGCTTGAGGTTGAAGCTGGAAGGCTTAAAGGCTCTGGGTTTGGAAAATACAAGGGAATTAAGCATATTTGTTTTGTTAATAAATGGGCTGTTGAAAAGTTGGAAGAGTATAAGAAAGAAGCACAGCTTAAAGGCTACACAATTAAAGAAACTGAATCAATTTTTATACGCTATTATCAAGCCGACAGAGACCAAAATGAAGGGTTAACTTCTAAAGGCTTCTTCCAACTTTTCGACAGTGCAAGCCTAAGAGCATGGAAAGACCTTGAAGAGAAAAAGTTTAGCCCACACGACTTAAGAAGTTTTGTTCAATCAGCCCTTGAAACTGCTAATATTCACCCTAACATTATAAGTCCACTGTTAGGGCACAAGGTAAAAGGGATAGACTCAAGCTACAGCCAACACAACATAGAAGAGCTTTTAGAAAGCTATGTTTCTGCATTGCCTTACTTAGTACCTAAAACAGTTTCAGCTTTAGAAGCTGAGCTTAAAACCACTGAAAGCAAATTCAAAACACAACAATCCCAAATTGAAGAATTAAAAAGCTTAGTTACTCAGCTACTAAACCATGAAAAAGACATGAATTTTAGTGTACTTCAAACACCTAAAGACAAACAAGAATCTAAAGAAATTCTTGATAAACGAGAGCAACAATTCAAGAAAATAGACCCATCTTATACACACCCACCACAAAAGACCCATAAAGGCATAGAGTAACCTTTTTTTAATTACTCTCTTCTTTTCCTTATTTCTAAATTAACTCTTTTTGTCAAAGTTTCTAAGGTTCTAAGATGTCTCTCTTATAGTCTAAGTGTTGTACACATATACGAATAACTTCGAAGCAACCAGAAACTAACAGCATAAAGCGAATACAGAATCATATACAGAGAAGCATGAATAAACAATAATTGTACAAACTACCTAACAGATATGCCCTCTACACGTTTGGTCCAGTCACATGAGCAACTTTTGATTTATTTATTTTAGCAGTGATATTATTCAATATGCCCTATTATTAGTAGTTATATTTAGTTTAGTCCATAAGGAGCATACTACTTATTGAGTTTATTTATATACTAACACAAACTGTTAATATTCACATGAAAGTGTGTATAAAACTACTTTAAGAATAAACCTTTAATAGCTAAACCAACCTCAAAACAAGCTTAATTAGGTAAATACGCCTTACATCCCCCCCAACCTTTCCATAACAACAAGATATATATAGCCCACAATGCCCTCTCTGTAGACACTATGGTTAGGTATGGGATGTTACAGTTCTTGATATATTCGTTGTTTAGTCCATAATTATCCATATGTTCGAAGTAGCTTGTTTTATTGACATCTTTGGTTTATGGATTGAACTGTCAATAGGCACTATCTGTAGTGTGGTTAACTTACCCCTACATTAATAAAATAAGGTTTCTTTATATAATAAGTGGGTTAAGCCAATATTGCGTCTTATGTGCAAAGAGGGCTATTTCTTTAATGGTTTCCTTAGACTGGTTGCTGGTTGTTGCCTACTGAATCTTTAAGTTTATTTGGCATTACTGGAATTATTCTCTCACCTTCAGAGTGGTTAAGGTCTGATGGCAATGTCCCTTGAGCTTCTTTATTTTTAGTCAAGTTAACCATGGCTAACACTTCGCTAATAGGCAACCACACTTACAGCAAACAAGTTTTATGGTGTCGTAATTAGGATTAACTTCGATTCGTGCAACATGCTCACAGTGCTTTTTATGGGTTAGATAATATTTCTGATTGTAGGCTTTAGTTTCTGATTTGTGGTTATTTCTGTATTTCTTTTGGGCTTTTCTATGGGCTAATTTCTTCTTTAAAATGCTTAGTTCTAAGCTTAATTTCTTCATGGTAAGCGTTATTTCTATTTGAGAAGCTTGTTATTGCTCTTCTCTTTTTAGCTGATTCTTCAGTATTAGTTTTTATTCATAGTTTCAATCACCTTAAATTAGGCTATATCCACTTGAGGGTTAGCTAATCTTGCTCCTTTTGGTATGGCAAACCCAAAAATCATTGCATTTCACCATTTAGCTAAATCCCTTGGGAAAGTTAGCCTAAACTAAATCAGAATCCTATACTCTCCTTGGAATTTTTCAAAACATGGAATTCCATTATCCATTAATTCTGTAGCTTCAGCTTCAGTTATTCGCTTAGGAGTGCCTAAGAATTCTTGCTTTATTCCTATTTGCTCTGAAGAGAGCTAAAGGACAAGTTTGACAACTGTCTAAGTTATGGATAAAAACTCTAAAATTGTCAACAGTCACATATTGATATTTATAGATGGAATCTGAGAGCACTTTAACGGAAAGGTCTTGAGTGAAGTACGCTGTCATGGTCTCAAGGGTTTCAGTATTAACGTTGCTTTTCTTAAGAATTATTTGACAATTAACTTCTTTTTTAGGTTCTTTATCTCCTAATACGCTTAAAGGTAAGGAATTCTATTTTTACATGCTATGGCATTTTTAGAAAGTCTATGTTGTGTAATAGGGTCATAATAATAGGTTCTTATCTCTCTTCTAACTACAAATTTCTGTTTTTCTTTAGACCAAACTATCTTTTCAAGAACTTTATTGCATGTATCAACCATTATTTATTACCCCTTGCTCTTTCATTCATGTCATTAATGGCTTTTTTAACGCATGAGACACCGTTAACCCATGGGTCTTTATACTCAAAACTGTGTGGGTTAGCTCTAAATGCTTGAATGCCTTTAACAAGCAATTTCTCATAAGTTGCTCTATCATGTTTCTTTAAGTATTCAACCATTGAAGGAAAGTCTTCGAATTCTTTTTGACCTTCAGAGTGAAAACCTTCACCTTGATTCAGTAATCCAGCAGGAAGTGAACCTTTTCCACTTTCTTTATCAAAAAACTCTTTATACTGCTTAGATTCTTCAGCTTCTTTTTCTAATTGCCTAATCTTCTCTTCTAATTGCACTCTCTGAGTAATTTCTTCATTGAGGTCTTTTCTAATTTGGGTAGAATCTGACCGTAACCTTCAAGTCACGAGGTTCTTGACTCATAGCTTTCTAACGTCCTTGTCTATTTGATTCTGTAGGTCTTGCTCTGTGTGGCATGTGCCAAAAGTTATAGCGTTTGGACTTCTTTTCCCATGCACAACTATACTTAATGTATTACCAAGCACACTACTATCAATAGAAAAATTGCATTCACTAAAATTAATGCATAAACTCATAAGCTCTTTAGCTATTTTTCTCTGTAGTATTGCCATAGGCACACCACTCATTTTTGACATTAATTTCCAATATTCCCATGTTCTTGAATCAACGTTAATTTGTTTTTGTTCCGACATGTTTATATACACTCTATTTAAACCATTCGTAATTATTTACTTACAAACAAGTATATAAAATTATTCCTCATATATAACATATTTTGTTAAATAGGGCTGAAATTGAGCTTGTTTAAGCCAGTTCATGTTAGGAATTTCGAGATACATAAATTGACCTCAAAAAAACGATATGTTTATAAGTGACTCTGTAGTTACTGTGTACATTCGAGTTTTAGGCAATACAGGAATAGCGGTTGCTTTAATCTCTATTCTTCAGGTGTGGAATGCTCATTCAGTAATGAAGAGCGGGGTTAAAGGGTTTCTTACATTCCCCGACAAATCCTTTCAGTTCCACACTTTCAGGTGTAAATGAAGAATGACTCATGTAAGTATAGAGAGTGGAAAAGGAAATTCAAAAGTACCTAAAGGGATGATAGAGGAAATATGGTATAGACTATTTGATGATATACCATTTCCAAAAAAACCTATTTTTGCCTACATAGTTAAGCAAAAGAACTATCTAAAAATACAATTATTCAATGGTAGTGGTGACACTGACCATCAAGATTTCGAAAAAGAACATGGTGAAAAATGGAGTAATAGTATACTCATAACGTCTCAAGCGTACCTATCAACAAGCGAAGACAATTACACTATAATTATCAGAAAAATTCCTGATAAAAAAGAAATGATTGAATCTCTAATACACGAATTAACTCATATTTATGAGAAAGAAATAAGAACCACCATTATTACACCAGAAAATGACCAACAACCAATCTTAGAAGTTATACGTCAATACAAGCAACGTAAATCTCTTTTTTTTCAGGCGATATACATGAACACAAAACAATATCGTGTGGCGTTTCTTTAATTCCACACTAAGAATATTAGCACAAAGCAATGCTCAACAATAGACTTCAAGACATGTGCATGCTACTAAAAAACTAGGCAAACATATACGACAATAGAAGCCTAAAAAACTACATAGACTGCATGTTAAACAACCAATGGGTAACTGAAGATAACTCAGAGAACCCACTTAAACCCACAAGGACTAATAACGAACCCTGAAAGCCCACTATACGAATACTCAAAATCAAGCAACTGCATAACCATATACAAACATACAACATTCATAATAAACAAAGACACCAACTTACGACAAAGCAAAACCACAAGACCTACTAAACCAAATAATCAAACAACACAAAAAACAATAACCCCAAAGAAAGACAATAAAATCAACTTCCCATTTTTTTATATCAGGTAACACAGTGCAGAGAAAGAGAGAGATAGACATAGAGACATACAGATAGACATAGACAGATTACATACTATACTAATCAAAAAGAAGTTAAGATAAACTCAACAGAGTTAAGATAGGCAGATGTTGAAAAGAGCTTAAGAGACATCTGAATATATGGTGCACATAGAGAGCAGAGCAGAGAGAGACAAAAACTAAAAAGCTAACTGCCAGCACATTAAAGCTTAATAGCTGAAAAAATACTGGATGATGAGATTAAGAGAGAAAAACTGAAAAAATGAAAAAAATAAAATTTCTTGCTGTAGTCCTGATTTGTTTAATAGTGCTAAGTCTTGCGACAGCGACGGCATTCATAAACGTGTCATATCAATACCAACAAGACCCATATTGGTGTGGTGAAGCGGCATTAGCTATGGTGCTGAACTATTGGGGAAAAAATGTAACGCAGACGCAAATAGCCAATGTTATATACAATAATGAGACAAAGTTGACTTATACAAACGATATGGTTTCATATCCACGAAGTCTCGGATTTAATTCAACTGCTTTTACTGGCTCAATCCCTTTGATTAAGCAGTACATCAATGAAGGCAACCCCCTTATAGTTTTACAGAAGTTCTCGAATTCCGACACATATGGACATTTCAGGGTTGTAATCGGATATGATGATTCAAATAATTGGATGGTTACAGATGACCCAAAATTAGGCATCAACTATAACATATCTTATTCTGATTTTGTAAATTTATGGCAAGGTGGTTCTACATTTTCAGCAATTAATTGGACACTTGCTATACAGCCATATACGACTATGCCAACTCCAACCCCAATACCTACCTCAACACCTACACCTTCTCCAACAGTTACATTATCGCCTACTCCAACTCTTACACCAAGCCCAACTCCTACAGCAACACCTTCTCCTTCACCAACACCAACAGCGACACCTACCCCAACCCCAGCACCAACTCCAACTCCAATTGCTACTCCCATACCTACTTCAACTCTTTCACCAACTTCATCTCCTACTCCAATACCTACTCCCATACCTACTCCTACTGTTACACCTACACCATCACCAACTATAACGCCTACTCCAATTCCAACAGTTACACCTTCTCCTACTCCAACACCTACTGAACCTCCAACACCCTCTCCCACTCCTACACCAACCCCAGCTCCTACTCCGTCTCCTACACCTATTCCAACAGCTTCTCCAACGCCAACACCTACAGCAACTCCGACACCAACACCAACTCTTGCACTTACTACTGCACCAACGCAAGCACCAATAGCTACAACTTCACCCACTCAGACTATAACAGTAACACCAACACTAACACCGACAGCCACGCCTTATTCTTCCCAGAACCAAACTCCTACACCTACAGTCCCAGAGTTTCCATCATGGGTAATTCTGCCAATATTCATAGCTTCATTACTCTCAATTGTTTTTATCAAAAGGAAAACAGTCAAAAAATAGCCCTTTCCTCATTTTGTTTTTTGAAAACATAATAAGTCTTAAATCTGTGTAGCATAGAGAGCAAAACTTAAAACTGATTAGCGTTAACTAATGAGAATTGAGGTATAGATATGAAGCTGTTCCGCTTGTTTGGTTTGCTCTCAATAATTGCTCTATTGGTTGTTTCTCAAAGTGCATTTGTCAATGCAGAAACTTTCACGAGGGAGTTTAGGGATATAGGGCAATCTTACAGTCCAACAGATAAGCGTTTTTCCAACGATGTTATTGCGACAATACAGACGGAACCAGACGGCAGTTGGTTCATCGGTAATACTTACCAAGTTACATATACAATAAGGGTAAGCTATGTTAATGAAACCTTGTACGACCTTGAAAGTTTTACATTACATTGTTATGATTCAAGGGCAATTCAATACCAGACGGATGCAACATTTCAAAACAGCGGAACCTTGACTTTTAATATTACCGCAGATGCGACAATGGGGAATATGGGAATAGACCAAGGGTTTAGTTTAACTGTATATGATGATGGAGAGACAATTACAGGCGGTAGCTGGTTCCCTTCAATGTATGACGAACCAATTAGAATAAATGTAGTGAATAGACCCACCGCAACACCAAGTAATATTTCTGCTGGTCTATTCGTAGACCCATTGTTTGTAGCCATGATTTGCGTTTTTCTAATAATTTTGGTAGCTGTTATTTTTGTGGCTTATAAAATAGGAAAGAAAAATCGACTGAGGTAATGGTTGAACATCTCGGAGAATAGAAGTTGTTATCTGAGACACTCATTATTGGTTTCATGGAAGTAAGTATAGCTGGAACTGGATTAATTATTGCTATTTATGCTCTATTTTTCTGATTGCTCTTTGCTCAAATTTCCACTTGGTTCTATACCTATTTTCTATTATGCTAATTAGTTTTTGGAAAGCACGATAAGCCTTAAATCTGTAATGTGTAGAAATAGCATAAGCATGAACGACAATTGGGAAAAAATAGCTGTTTATGTCAGTATAATAAGCTTAGCTGTTGCAACAATTTCGACATCTGCAATAGCAATTTACAGTTTTCAACTCACAACCAAAGCTAACGATATAGCAGATAAAAGCCTTCAGTTACAAATAATGCAAAATAACTATGAACCAAAAATTACTGTAAGTAATCCCCAAACTGTTGGTCTTTACCATGATGACAGCTTTTTTGATAATTGGACTACAGCTACTCAATGCTATGGCTGGTTGAATGGCACAATTAACATTATGACTCCTCATGTTGGAACAGTATCTATTATCATAAGTAATTTCTCAAAAAGCGATGATTGGTCATACCTCTTACCAGAAAAAATGAATTTAACGAATGTTTGGTTAGCTCCTACTTATAGCTATCAAAGTATCAATAATGAATATAATGTTGGTGTGGGTTTAACTGGATATACTTTTAATCTTCCCTTAGAAGCCAAATTATATCCAAACCCTGAAAAACTGCCTATCAATACTGACTCTAATTTTCCCATAGGGCATATGCTTCTTGAAGCAAAATTTATTCCTCAAGCAAACTTCACTTTACCTAAATCAGAATATTTTCAGGTAGATATTTTTGTGAATGTAAAGAATTATCATTGAGAAGTTCCCTTATCCTCTCTTGAGATTTCCTATTTTCCACTTTCTTTTTAAGCAACTAACTGTATAAGAAAAAATGTCTAAAATTCCCCTCCCACCCTCCTATGCACAAAAAATATAATCTCTTTTCCAGAAATGCCATTCCAGAAAACTATGAGTTTTGAAACCATAATGGAAACTTGGTGGAAAAGCCTACCTAAATTGTTTAGAAATGCCTATAGAAACCTTGCTGGAATCCTTATTGAAACTTATTTCAAATTATTAATTAGTATCGCTGAAAATCAACCTTTTTATATCTGGTTAATGAAATATCTTCATTTTAAGTCTTATGTGCACTATTGAGCTTGGTTTAAAGCTGTTTTTACAATCGGAGCTTAAAAAAGCAATGGTTTAAATAGTAGTTGGTCCATGGACCAAACTACCATATTAAAAAAAACTATGAAAAAATAACTTAAAAGTGCAGGTGAGAAATGAAATTGAAACAAAAAGCTAAGGATTCAACCAATAAAGCTTAAGGAGTCCAAGGTAAAAGACCATGAGAAAAAGCATTTAACGACTTCATAGCCCAGAGCTTAGTTAGTGGTGGGTCTCACATAGTAGCTAATAAAGTCACATGGTAAAACTCGTTTAATGTTCGCTATTTGTGAGAAGCTACAGAAAAACCCCAACATAAGAAACATTGTTTTCGATGGTTCTGAGACTTGGCTTTATAGTGCTTCACGTATACCAGTTTTAACAATTGGAGACCATGACATTTTAAAAGGCAATAGAAAGACCACTGAAGACTTAGAAAGATATAGCTTAGTTAATGAAAACTTAGTGAAATTAGCCCTTAAAACTAAGAAAGACCTTCTTTTTAGATTAAAGAGTCGAAGCCCATCTAAGAGAGGTTTCTTAGTTCGCTATGTGGTTAACTATTTAGACCAGTTACAGAGAACAGAGAAAGCCAAAAGCCCAGAGCACACAATTAAGCAAGCTATAGCCTATTACATAGAAGAGGCACAAGACTGTTTTAACAATAGAGCAACCGCAAGCACAGAAAGCGAAGAATTCTTAACTGTCTTTAATGAAGCAAGAAACCAGAAAGAAGCCTTTTTTACTGCATCTCAGAGACTAAACGACTTCTCAAAAACCATAAGAAGCAAACAGCATTTAGCTATAGGGTCTTTAAGCTTAGAAGATATTACCCCTTCACTTAAGAAGACTTGAGAAAGACCCATAACTTAGACTTTTCAAACATGAAAGCGAAAACATGGTTTTATGAAGGCATATTATTTAATAGCCCAGAGTTTAAGCAGAAAGGAAAACCCTATCCAGATAAACAAGGCACTGAAAGCACAGCTTAACCCCAGAGACCCCAGAACAGAGAAAACTAAACTTTAAGCTGATAAAGTCTTAAATGGTTGAATCCCAAAGCGTATTTATGAATGAGATTAAGAAAAGGAACTTAGCCCAGAAACCCCTAAATAGTTTATTTGAAAGCAAGAAAGAAAATAAAAGAAGCTTCTCACGACTTCGAAGAGTTAGAAGAGAAAGAACTTAACGACACTCTAAGCGAAGAAGAGAGAGCTAACTTAGAAGAAGAAAGAGACCTTAGAGAAATAGAAGAAGAATTTATATAAAATGTTCAGTAAACAACACTTTGAAAAAATAGCGAAGCTTAGCCATAAACAGCGAAGCAGCAAACTAAAACAGAGTTTCTTAAAGAGTTGGCTTCAATGTTTAAGGCTGATAACCAAAAATTCAACCCAGAAAAGTTTTTTTTAAAAAGTGGTTTAAATCAAGAAGTCAATAAGGGAAAGACTATATCTGAAAGTATATATGGCTTAAATATTTCTGTTCCAGAAACACCTAATTTAAGAGTAAGTTTAGAAAATTTGCGAAATTCACCATTAACTCAACATGTGGCAACGAATTATTGAATGATAAAGCCCCTTTCAGCTAATCGATTAATTCTTGAACGGTTGTCCAAAAAATAAAGAAACGTTTACTTTAGTTTGGCTTGTTCAGCCTTGAAAGAACCATTATACGTTCTCTTGCCGCTCTCATTGAGAGCACAGGAAACCTTACCACTAAGCCTTACCCCTCTTAAACGCCTCAAATCCTTGGTCATATCGGTCTCAGTATCGTCGAACCAGCACACCACATAATGGTCTGCTGCGCCTTCTTTGGTAGTTAGGTAATCTGCGTCACCCATAAGCGTAAAAGAATCCACGATACTGCCAGAATATCTTTAGTCTGCGCCTTTGGTAAGGGTTATCTTTTTGGCTTTAACAACAACAAAAGGGTCAATCTCAGGGACTTCTCGCTCTTTAAAAATGCATAAGACAGGTTTATTCCAAACAAGTTCAGACAAGCCGACAAACCTCAAATAGCCTATATTAAAGCAATTATTTAACAATATTGCAATAGCAACACTTTCAAAAAACTATGTAACACTTTTCCCTAATCCAAAACAACCCAAATAAAAAAAATTAAAAAAATAGAAACAAACCGAAATAGAATTTACGATTCTACGGAACTAACCGAAAGCTAAGTTGACAATCTATACAAGTATAAAAGCAAATTGAATAAGAAATCTTCCACCCTGAAGGCCCATTATTATACTTGCTTTAGTGTTACATGGATGGTTGCTTGTTGTCCG
>CAWHSP010000002.1:0-60617 GCA_963831865.1 Candidatus Bathyarchaeota archaeon
GACCCGCAACCGCCAAAGCACAAACGATGTCTACAATACCGTTCTTCTCCAGATCAGGATCCATGCCCAGTTCCGCAAGCTTTTGCACCGTCAGTTTGCCAGCCTTAACCATTTTCCGAAACCGCAGCCTGAGCGTCTTGGGTTTGCCTCTCCAACTGAACTTGTTCTTCTTTCTGCGAAAGCCAATCAGCAGCCTGATACCTAGCAGGTTGGGGATTTCATAGTTGAAAAAGTGCGTGTAACCGTTGTCCAGCACCAGCGTTAGCACTTTAAAGCCGTCGGCGAAGGCTTTGGCAAGCATGGGCAGCATGAACTGGCCTTCGTCAACGTTGCCCGGTGCAACGAGCCAGTTAAGCGTCAGACCCGTCTTGGCGCAGATGACGTGGTGGAGGAGGTAGCAGTTCATTTTGTAGTGTTTGTTGTAGGCTGCTTCTTTGTCGCCTTTTAGGGCGCGGATGTGGGTTGCGTCTCCAGCGACTGTTTTGGCCATCTGGATTCCTTTAGCTGCTAACGCCTGGTTTATGAGTTTTACGAGTTCGGTATGTATAGTTTGTAGGCCTTGGGGGCCTATGCGTTTGTTGAGCCAGTGCCAGAGGGTTTTGTAGCTTGGCTTGTAGCGGAAGCCTAAGAGTTTAACCGTGGTGTCGTCTAGTTCTTGGTAGAGTTCGGTTAGGTGCTTGTATCGTTTCAGTTTTTGAAGTGCCAGGAGCCGTAGGAAGGCTTCTGGAGGGTGCATGATCTTGTAGGGTTCTTTGTAGAACTGTAGCAGAAGCGCAAGTATGGGTGTTAGGTCCAGAAAGCTTATGAACTGTACTGCTTCAACAGGTATATTCGGAGTAGGATCAATGAATTCCCTCATTGTTCCTCTATTATAGTACTATGGAGGAACCTACTCCACCCTCATGATGGGGCAAAAGCTGGTTAGAAACTCCCGATATGTGAAGCACAGTTTTGCTTTGTAGGTGTTCGAAAAACATATGTTCGTCAGTTTCTTGGTGCGGGGGTCAGTCTTTCTTAATCTGGCGATTGCTAATTCTACTTCTTGGGAATTGTCCAAGTTTGCGATTCGTAGCTAAACCGCTATGTGCCTACAAAAAGAATCTATTATGCTAGGCTGTATACCTTTTCCTTCTAAGAAAACCGCTACCTTCTCAATTTTATAAAGTTGGTCGATAAGTATTTGTTTAGCTAAGCCAACCTTGGCTTTGTCTGGGCGAGTAGCTCAGTACGGATAGAGAATTCTTGGCAAAGAGGGGTTCCTACTTTGTATTTCCCCGCAAAGGGCATAAGCCTTCTAAGCTGTTAGTCTTAATGATCGAGTCAGCTTTCCCACTTATGATTACTTGTCCATTTTCCTTTTTCATGTTGAAACAACGCTTGTCGCCTTGGTCAGGTCCAAGGTTGTGACATCCAAATACTTCAAGGTAGCCTCTATTGACGGCTTCAAATCAGTATTCCCAAAGGTACGTATGTCAACTTTACATTAACTTCCAAAGCAGCAACCCCCTTTAGCTCAGGCGAAACATGCCAATTCAAATTGTTTACAGCAAAAGGAAACGTGATACAATACACGCAACTTACAATCCGACAACCTGAGTTTAGAGAGTTCCCGGTAAGGTACAAAGTAGTTACTTATTCAGACCTCCAATTTTGCTATACAAGTTAATGTGAGCCTCATCCGCTTCTAGACGAACCTTCGTATCAGGACCGTGCAAAGTAATCTTTTCAAAACCATTCAGAAGCGTAACTTTCACCGGACTCATTGCTTCCACTATTTTTAGGTCGCTCTACAAATGCGATTATTCCCGTTTGAAAATACAAATCAGAGAATTCTGATTAAAAACCCTCAGTTGTTGCTTCATTATGTAACCACAATATCTTATATTTTGTATTAAGTAAACTTTATTCAGATAGCAATGTTCCGAGTTAGGCAGGTTGGCGGCTAATAGAAGATAAGGGTTTTTCTCTCCTTCCTCTCAAGCAATCTTTTTTCCTTATCTCTGTTAGCAGAAGGCTGACCTGCTTAACCCCACTTTTAGCCCTTCAAGTACACGATTAAGTAGATTTGTTCAGGCTTGAAAATAAAAAAGAAAAAGAAGGCTAAACCTCAATGCAGATTCTGTTCAAAACATCGGCTATTACAACTTTGGGTTCGAGTTATTGTCGAATTATGTAGCCGTCGCATCCGCGTTTTGCATCTCGGTACTGTTCTGCCATCGTTGGTCCCTGTCCCAGAATTAAGCCTATGTTGTTGCCTAAGATCGGTCGTGTGCGCCATCAGGGATTTCTGTTAGCGCGAGTCGGTTACTATTTGTACCGTCGGATAGCCAGATAAAGTGAAGTTGCCGCCTGTTGCGCCAAGGTTTGCGATGGCCACTTTCTGGCGATCTCGTTATGTCACCAATCATGTGAGAGTTCAATTCCATCCCCAGATCTTTGAACGGATCCTAAACTTTTTAGGTATTTTTTGTCACTTTCTAATCAGAACGCCATACCGTAGCAAGAGTCTAAACAGGGTAGAACTTATCCTTCTTTATTCGCTTGCTATGTTTTCTAATCTTTCCAGAGGCACTCAGATCTTTTTATTTCGGTTTCTTGAAGTTCAACGTTTCCGTCTTTAACTACTATGGCATTAATTTTGCCGAAAAACTCTGTAAAGCTAATCACTTTGCTTTCGGTCATACTTATCCTCTATCAATTCTATTTTTTGCCTCATTGAGATTTAATTCTTGCTAACATGCAGATATATATGTAAATATAAAAAGATAAGTCAGCATTTTTTTGTGTTAACAAACGATGTTTCTTACTTTAAATGGATCGACAAAGTTAACTAAAAAACTGTTATAGATGGATTTAAATCAGGATTTTCTCATAACGAGAACGGTGAGAATAGCTTGTGCCTGCACTTACAGAATAGATTTTTACAGCTAATTCTCCAGAGCCTCAACAGGTTTTCGCAGTATCTGCAACAATTCCTTTTGTCCTTTTGCCACCCTTGCATTAGTTGTCTAACTTAAAAACTATAATGTCAGGCATCTATTTCCTCTGAAGCCAAAACAAAAAAGGTAGCTTTGAGGGAGACGTCTCCAACCAATATGATTTCAATTCTCAACTCTTTTCCACAATTTAGCCACATTTAGAGAAAATATGTTTAATTTGGTGACCTCATATTTGTTGGATTGCTACTGTAGAAAAAAGTCTACTTCTTTGGAGTAGGCAAATTGAGAAGCTTGGAAACTGCAGGGATCAGGTTTAGCATGGTTTGCATATTGCTTTCTTGTCCACCATTTCTACCATTTTCACGAGTCTTTTCTCGTCAATACTTTCTAAAGTGGGGATCTTTATGTGTCTCATTGTTTTGCCGCTTCCTTCAAACATACTTTTCTCATCTTCGCTCAATCCAGTGACTGCAAAACCGACATGAACACAACTTTTCATTGCTGCGATATAGAATTTACCTGACGCAAACGTTACGACTCCCCAAGCCATTCTTTCTTCACAGTTTGGAAGCGTTTCTTGGAAGATTCTTCTTACTCTTTGCAGAATTTCTTTCTGAGGGGATTTTTGTTTTTCTACATAGGCATCCGCTTGTCTGTCCATTAAATTTCACTCCATAGACTTGGTGATCTAACATAAGGAAACCTTTTCTAATTAACACTAAAGATGTCTCCATCAATACGTCGTTCAATACAGTTTCCTTCTTGGTTTGCCGGAGGGTGGAAGTCAAACCCAATTTAAGGACGTTGCATAGTTAGTTTTATTATCGTATGTTACCTTTTCTAAAAAAAGAAGATATAGTAGTTGCAATCTAAAGTCTTCTATGCAACTACTCTTCAAAGAAGCCATCCAAACCTGTTTTAACCCGTCAGAAGACGAATTAAGGAAGCTAATAGCATGGGTTGAAAACTCAAATTCAGCAAGAAACCCATCAAACCCAAACTTGGAAACTTACCCAAACCAACACGACAAAACTGAAGAATTAATCACATTTTACACCTTTGCACCTTTAGTGCTAAGCTTAAACAAGGTAGGCTTAGTCAACAGAATCCTGTCATTAGCCAAAGTAAGTGCATACGAAGAAAATGTCGTAGATGTTGCACTAGAAAGGCAATACAACCCACCGAAAGGATACTTAAAATGGATAAAAGAAGACGCGAAAAACCATCCTATAAAATACATCAGGGAACAAGCGAATGAACATAAGCCAAATCAACTATTGGAGTCAAAAACACAAATTGACGCTTTCATAGAAACCGACAAGTTGCTAATTTTCTTTGAAATCAAGTTCACCTCAGACATCGCTTGCGACACTACCTTTAACCCTTGCAGAAATCAGTTGGCAAGAATCATAGATGTCGGATTAGAAGTCAATGAACACAATGGCAAAGAAGTGCTTGTTATTCTATCGACTCCACGTAGATTTTTCGAGAAGAAATGCAGACTCTACTACTACAAAGTCAACGAATACATTGACCCAAAGAAGATAAAGGAAGATATAGAATGGAGAAGTTTTTCAACTATTAGAGATAATGTTGTAGCGGTAAGGTGGATTGCTCTGGAAGACCTCATAAACGCACTCTACAAAGACTTTGAACATAAGGACAAAAAAGAAGCGTTAGTATTCTTCAAAGAGAGAAACTTAATTTGAAAAAAGGGAAATGAGGAAGATTTCTCCAATTTGAATGGGTTCAATTCCGATCTACCTGTCAATTAGTGTAAGGGTTCGACCTAAATCCAAAGTTATTTGGATTAAATCTTGATCTTTTTCCTTCCACATCTCACTATACTACTACTATCTACTTCTTTTACTACTACTACTCTTTCTCCTTTAGCACACACAAGTCAGACAGACAAACAGACAGACAAAAATGAATCGAACAAAGTCTTAAATCTGCAAGCAAACAGAAATAGGCAGGGTTATACGAAAATGCCTTGGTTGATTGCTGATGGTATAAAGTACGTCCCCTGGGTTGCAACTGATGAAGCAACATTTGAAGACTACTTTAAGCAATATTTTGAGAAGGTCTTTGGAGAAAAATCAGTTCTATTTGATAAGAAGAAACTGACATCGTTAGCTGGAAAATCTTCTATCCCTGATGGGTTTGTTGTGGGTTTTGAAACAAGAAGCTGGTTTATAGTTGAAGTAGAATTAGCTAAACGCGACCCTAAAACCTATGTTAATGCTCAAATTAACGACTTCATAGCTTACATTCGTAACAAGAACAATAGGAATCAACTCATTGATGATTTCAATAAATTAATAAAAGATAACAAGATACTTTTAGCAAAAGTTAGAAATTGGCTGGGAGAAACTGAGATTCATGAATTCTTGTCAAAGGTTGTTCTTCGGGACCCCAAAATTGTCATAGTCGTTGATGTAAAAACTGATCGACTGATGGAAGCCACGTGTATGTTTAAGCCATTGATAGTTGAGTTCAAGATTTTTGAGCGAGAAGGTATCGGAATCAATGTTCATGCTGTTGAATTTGAACCCTTGTTGGAACAAGTTTCTGATGGCGAATCAGTTTTGTCTACCGCTGGGGCAAGTCCGCCGTCCGAAGCTACACAGGTAAGAGGACAGCGGTATCTCAGTTTCTATCAGGAACTAGCAGGCAGATTGAAGGAAAAAGTGCCTTCAGCTGTCGCAGAACCAAAACCACTTTGCTATTGCAAGATTCAAAGTGCAATGGGAGGGGTTCATTTTGAATGGCTCTTCGGGGGAAATCCTGGATCAAGACTTGGCGTTGAATTACATTTTGCGAGCGCACGCGCAACTAACCTGAAATTAATTAGAGAATTCGAAAAATACAAAGAAGAAATAGAGAGAGTAACAGGAGAAAAAGTTATCTTCCAAGAAAACTGGAAATCACTTTCTTCACGACTGTACCTTGAAAAGAAAGAAGTAACCATGAGTGAAGAGGTGAAGATATGGGCAGTAGAAAAGATGGCTTTGCTTTACAGTCTCGTTCAGCCCAAACTTGAAGCTTTGAAATAATGGTAATCTCGTGCTATTAACCTAATTATTTTTGGGTTGGGTCGGTTGGATAAAACTTTAATCTCTCTCTCTCTCTCTCTCTCGAACGGTTACACTTGCGACTACTCACTCTCTCACTCACGCATCCGCGTGCCTAATGTCTGTCTCCCTATCTGTTAGTCTGCCTGCCCGTCACTCTGTCTGTCAGTCTGTCACTCTGCCAGCTTAACAGAGAGAACAAATTGTTCAGCGTTAAAGAGATGCCCTTTATATAGCTCAAACCCCAAAACCCAAATTAACTTGAAAACGCCATTTTAATTCTCCCATTTTTGTTTCATTTCTTGCCTTTCTATAAGCATCAATTAGAAACTCACAAGTTTATGCTGATCCTCGTCAGAACCTATGTTGGTATAGTTAAGGAAGTTAAGGACTTTTTCTTTCGAGTCATTGCTTGAGATAATAGCATAGGTAGGTAGAACAGGTTACTCCAGCTGTGATAAAGCCGCCTTGACTTAGATGAGACTCAAAAAATTGTTTGGCATTTTCAGAATTATATCTTTATTCTCTTCAATTGAATTTTCAAGTTTGTGAATATTTTCGATTCCAACATGTTTTATCTTATCTACTGAACGCTCAATGAACCATTTCTCTGAAGAAAGCCTGATCTGTGCCATTCCAGCAATTTTCCTGTCTAAATCCTTGATTAACTCGCTCGATTGTGCAAAAGAAATAATGATGCTTTGTCGATAAGAACCGTCTCAGGATTACTTCTTACTTCTTCTGGAAATGATTTTTCGTACTTTCTTAACGAATTACTAATTTAGACAAATTCAGTATCCGCCATCTCTAAAAGACCAGCGAGAACTCGACCGTCGATGCCTTTGGCTCTTGCCCTTGCCTTCCCACAGCTTTTCACCAATTGCCATTCGTTTTCACCTCTCTTAAGAATTTGCACACTAGAAACTTTGAAAATCATTGTTCTCAAACCGGATCAAAAATTTATCGCTGTGTGACTGCGTCCCTACTACAACCATGGATTTGCCATTTACCTTTCTTCGCCATGCATTTCAAGAGAGCAAATCTGAATGTGATGATAGTAGCTTTTGGCTTTTTACTGAGGAAATGCAAATCTAAAGGTTGACTCAGAGCGTTAGCCGTATGTAGGGAAAAACTCACTGAAGTGAACCTTTCAAGTATGGCTCCCCGAAGGTCATTCGATCAAATAGCTTTTGTCATTTTTCCACTGAACTCTAAGTTTGAGAGCAAATCATCAAGTAATCTTTAACGTGATCTATTCTTAGTTTATGACTCGTTATGTAATCTTCCAATTGATTGGAACATGGTTCACTAGTTAAAGTTGCATCAGCTATAACTATATAGCCGTCTGTTGCGGTATTCCAAATACCCCACTCAACAAATCCTTTGAATATTTTTGGATGGCCTTTTGGGAACTTCTTGGAGAATTCTATTGCTTTAGAGAAGATCATTGGTATTGCTCCTTAACACATAATAAACTTCTATTTTACAAGATAAAGCTGGAAAATAGCACGACTATGAGTTTTTATATCAAATTGTTTTCGGGGACTGCTTATCAATCGTGCGAGCATCTGTAAATACATGGAAAAACTTCAGCACAGCAACTCCTCGTTCGGTGACTAAAAAAACCTACCCTATCTTCGGCAATGGTTCTTTCTTCAGCAAAGCCTTGTTTGATTAAGAAGCCCAAGTATTCATGAAGCACATCGCAATCTACATTAGCCTTACGTATTAAATGTGTCAGCTTTAACGGGCCTTCGTTGGATAGCACTCTTTAGTATATCTACGTACATTTCAAGTCTGCTGCGTTCCATAGTTGGTCTCTTAATATTCAGCAAAGAATACTTTATAAACTTTTGCATTTTTACCATTGCTTAATTCAAGCAATTCTTCCTTTTATTGACAAAAATACAATTTTTAATACAAAATGAATTAAATGCATGTAATTGAAGGTAATTGTTGTATACCAACAAACATAGAGAAACAGCAAAGTTACCCGTAATTGTAGCTTTTTTGTAACCTGGTTAAAACATGTTATCTATTTCAAGCTGCTTACTCATCTGTACTGTGAAACTGAAGATGTTGAGCATGTTCAAACTCACGACTTTTAATTCAATAGCCGTCAGTTTTAAATTCGCAAAAACTAAGATTCGGCGTCGCAATCAAATTTTAAAAATGTAAGTGGCGTTTGTTTACATTCAATTCGGCCTTTTCTTGTTGAATTTGGTTGCTCTTCACAACCTAGAATTTGTGAATTAAAGGCGAAATTTTTTTTAAAAATTAATTAGAAAGAATTGTTCTTTTAGGCTAATCGTCGATGATAACCAACGCTTATATATTAAGATTTACTCAATTAATTAGTTGATTCCCTTGGATTATTTATCACCGCTGAGATCCGAACTTAAGCTTAAAATTTTGTTAAGCCTCTTAAACGGGGAAAGAAAAATAGCTGATCTCAGGTCTGATGTTGAATCCAGAGATACAACTATTCTTCATGTTCTTGAAGAATTTGGTGATCTTAATCTAACGACCAAGACACAAGGAATCTACAAACTGACATCACTTGGCATTATTGAGGCAAAAGTTTTTAAGGAATACATTTCAACCGCCGAAGTTATTGAAAAGTTTAAGGATTTTTGGTTGAGCCATAATGTGAATGATATACCATCGCATTTTCTTCAAAATATGGGAGCATTAAAAGATTCGCAATTAGTTCGGACTGAAGCATCAGAACTGGGCATCGTTCACAAAACATTCATGGAAAACCTAAAAACGGCCAAAAGGATTAGAGGAATTTCTCCTATATTCCACCCCGACTTCATATCTTTATTTGAACAATTACTCAATCAAGGATGCATAATTGAGCTAATAGTCAATAGTGATGTTTTCAACAAGATTGCGGGTTTTGTCGATCTGGAGTTGGCAAAGAAATACTTGATAGAAAACAAGCTAAAGATTTTTCTAAAGGACGATTTGAAAATCGCTCTTGCTTTGACTGAACACAGTTTTTCACTTGGCCTTTTTGCTTTGTCCGGAATGTACGATGATAGCATGGACTTGTTGTCAGAGAGCGCCGAAGCAATCGAATGGGGCGAACAATTTTTCGAAGAAGCTGCTAAAGGCAGCACAAGAATTGGGCTAGATTTGTGATTTAAACAACCATACTTACTTTTTTGAAAATGTATTTTTCTTAGTGTTTTGGGTTTTTCCAGTTGATATTGATAACGAGAGAAGCACCAATTTTGAGTATGAATTAGTAATTCATAAGTTTCATTACTTGTCCGAAATCCATATTTCTCTGGAGTGAGGCCTGAGTGAAAGATCAAAACTTTCACATTGAATCCATAGAAATCCAGAATGTGAATCGCGGAAATGTTATTTCAAAGGAAACATATTTCCCAATATTCAAAGTTCTAAGGTTCGTAACTTCGACTTCGCTACTCTTAGCTTCAAATGGTGTGATGGTTGTTGTTTTTGCGTTTTTTTTGTATAGCTTCCGAATTGTGCCTGGTTTACTTTTGGCAGCGTTTCTTGTTACGTTCGCGGTCTATGGTTTGAACAAGGTAACTGATAAGGCTGAAGATTCAATTAATCGACCTGAAACTGTGCCAAAGGCTTCAGGTTTTTATTTGGCTCTCTCAATAGCCTCGATGCTAATTGGTTTCTTTATAGGTATATTCGAAGGAGTCTTGGCTTTTTTTGTTCTTTTTGCTCCAGTGATAATTGGTGTAATTTACAGTGTAAGAATTTCGAAATCAATTCCTCGGCTTAAAGAGATTGTAGGCGTAAAAAGTCTAGTAGTTGCGGTAAGTTGGGCTTTAACAGGCTGTCTTTTACCTGATTCAATTGGTGCAGCGAATCTCCAAGTAAGCGTTATTGTTTTTATCTATATTTTTATTCGCGTGTTCGTTGGCACGATCCTTTGCGATGTCTTGGATAAAAAAGGAGATTTGGCTTCCGGAGTAGAAACAATCCCCATAAGACTGGGAAGAAGCAAAACAAGAAAACTCTTACTACTCATCAACAGTTTTGAAGTTCTTTTGTTGATCTATTGCGTAGCAACTGGAATACTAATTCAATTCGTACCGGCGTTATTATTTGGAGTCTTATATGGATATTTTGCTATTTGGTTCTTCTTCAAAAACAGCGACAAGAGAGTTACTGCGGGATTAATGTTAGATACTGAATGGTTTCCCATGGTGATTATCGTTTGCTTACTTATCAGATGACGAATTCAATCATACGCTGCAATTTCCCATTAGAATCCCTGTCATTTCGCTTTACAAAGAGAATGACCCTGCTTTAAAATTGTTTTAAAGAAGAGCCAAATCTATCTTAGAAATGAAAGGATTTGACGTCAAGTACCTTTATTCGCGACAACACTTGCGTTTATCTTCAGCGCTCTCCCTGTCTAGCGCCTTCTCCTCTTTGAGCGTCAGATTTAATTCGACCCACCTTTTGGGTTCCTTTATCTTTCAGATTGGTTTGCTCTACTAAAAACCTACGCGATTAGGGCGTCTCGAAGACGTTCGATTTCCGCTGACCGTTCAGGATCTTTCGAATTCTATGTGTAAATCGCTACATGAATGTCTATCGCATTGCCCATAGTCTCTATATCAGGCACAAATACTATTTCCGCTCCGCACTCACATTTAATTATGTCCCACGGTTGATTGGAACGACGCCGTATACTGTATGGGCATAAAAGCTTCCGACCTTTTGGAAAAACGAAGAATAACTATGGAAAAAATAAGTGAGAAATGCACCATTGACTTTCTTTAACTTGTTTTGATTTTCTCAACATATTTTAACTCTTCTTGACTTTTTTGACTCAACCTGCAAACAAAACACAACCAAAAAACAACCCAAAACACAAAGGAAAAAAATTTTCGCCAAAACCCCGTCAATAAGGTTAAAACAGCAAAATTAATTCACCCCCATGGTGAAATGAGAAATCTAGCCACAGCATCACCAACAAAAAACAAATAGAAAGAATGAAGGAGTTGAATCTATAGAATCAATATCAAAGCGATTAACTCCACAACAACTGCTACAGTCAGAATTCTGTTTAATCGCTCTATTTTTTTAACCGTTTGTTCAAGATTGCTATCCATTTCTTTACCGCCTCCATTAGGCTATCTTTCTTTTCTTGCCTATTATATTCTACAGAAAATATATCACCAATAGTGCGACAACGATGGCAGCTCCAAGACCAGCTGCCGCATAACCTAACTGTTCAGATCGCCTCAACGCTTTTTCTAAACGCGCAGACATATCGTTGCTGCTGATGGTGTTAGGCCAAACAGAGGCAGAGTTCAATGTTGTTTGGGAGTTTAACATGGCTCCGCAGTTCCCACAGCTAACTGCCCCCTTTATAGCCGTTGCATGGCATTGTGGACAAGTTGACATTTCAATTCTTCTCTCCATAATGTGTTAAGAACGAACAGAAATTATCTATAAAAACTTTCTACCATCAAACGAACCCTCTCTAATTACCATTTAGGCGACCGAAAAAACCTCCGTGCTATCGTTTTTGAGTCTTTACGCAAAGGATAAATCGTTAGTCAAACAAGTCCTCAACCATTAGCCCTGCTGCAATCATATGGAGAAAACCAATGAAGCTACTTCTAACCAAAAAAACGGCAATCACCCTAGTTATCATCCTAGCAGTTCTACTGAACTTGAGTATTTTTCTGATAGCTTATCCTGAAACGTTTAAACCCCAATCGGCCACACTTGCACGAGATTTCTCAGCATACTACACTGGAGAATGGCGATTATTCCACAATCCAACCAAAATTTACTCCGACGCCATTCAGCCGGGCGATTATCAGATTCTTCCAACGCCACAGCCATTCAAGTACACGCCATCTTTTCTGATACTTTTTGCACCTTTCCTAACACTAAACTATCAGAACGCGCTAAACTCCTTTGACATAATACAATTTCTCTCAATGATACCTTTAGCCTTCTTTGTCTACAAACTTGTTAAAGACAAAAACCTCTTTCTCGCCGTCACAGTAGCAATTATTGTTATAGTTGACCCAATACTTTACGCACCTTCAATAGGCTACAGCACTACTCAATTTCTCCACACTCGCATGTTAAGCTTGCATTACCAGACATTGTCACCAAGCTACTACTGCGGATACGTCTTAGCAAACGCCCACATCCTACAAACAACTATTCTAGTAGGCGCTCTCTATTTTGGATTCGCCAAAAAACCATGGCTCTCAGCGCTATTTTTCGCCTTTGGAGTGTTCGACCCACGAAGCGCACTTTTTGCATTGCCTCTGCTTCTGTGGTACAATCGGCACACGATCTGGAAATTCATTGCGGGTTCGGCTGGGTTTCTTGCAGCAACTAATCTCCCATTCTTCTTTTATTATGGGATAGGCTTTACTTTTTTGCTGACAGAAACTCATGCCTCAGTTGTCTCACAAATGTATCTGTACGATTGGATTCCACTTTATGCAATCGCCGCAATAGCCATCGCGGAAATAGTAACGGGTTTGTTGAATCGTAACATTCGCTTTAATTTTTCGAGGCTTAAATTGAGAAATTAGGAAAGCTAATAGTTTGAGTCATCGAGGTTGCAGATAACGACGATTGTAGACAAAATACCTATAAGCAAGTAAAATGGTTATATTCTAATATTAGAATGTGTTTGATGGTTGGTTTTGTGAAACGCACCATCAATAAAACAGCACTAACGATCGTTTCAAAACTGTTTCACGACTGTTTCATCCAACTATCAAATATTTGAATATCTTATTCTTTTAGAGTAACTATACCAAACCAAAGAATCCATGAAAGACTTTCCGCCTCAAAGAGAAGGCCCCCAAACACTGCCTCTTCCCATATTGCTTAACGGAAGTTTCCTAATATAGAATTGGGGGGCTAGGAGCTCCAGCGCTTAGAGCAAGGGCAAGCCGCCATTTTCATGATGAACATTATATGCGGTTTGCAATAAACGATTTACTCGGCAAAGCTCAGGATAGATTTTTTTGTAATCTTCGCGATGAATAGTAAGCTATGTCACTCGGGTAAGATTTTGCTTGACGAGTTATGTATCTTAATGCTTCGTTTATGTTTTTGAATTCCATGATTTTCATCTCATTAATCCAAAGATGCGAACTTTCTTCTCGTGTTACACTTTGATTTTGAGTTCTGTTCTGATGTTGTATACTACAATTGCGATTGAAGCAAAGATTACAACTATTGAAGCCAAATCCAATATTCCAAACATATTTTCACCATTTTAATTTTTACTTATTTAATTGTCCAGTTAAATATAAATGCAGTTGTGAATTGTTCATAATTTTTCATATAACATTGACACGTGTCTAAAAGACCGACAGAAAATTTTTGTGAATTAGCATTTAAGCAATTTTCAGAGATACAACTAAGAACTATTTTGAACATATCCACGTTAGAAGAAAAAACTGTTTAGGGTTTTTCTTCACGGTATCATTTTTAGTTTAGAAAAATAGCGAGCAAAAGAGGGATGTATTCCCTCTTAGCTGGGAGGAAAACATCCTCCGTTTTTAGTTAGGATCTCTCCTTTCTCCTCAAAAAAACAAGTCATTCAACGCATAAAAGGCATATTTCGTTTTCAAGAATATATCTATAGACTTCGCTCACAGGTAAGTTGAAACAAGGACTCTATTGTTAAACTGTTCAATACGATTGGTCTAAAAACCAAAACTGCTTCCCCTCCTTTTGTAAATGATATTCTTCTTAAGCTTAGCTTCCCAATAGTTTGAGCTATGCCCCATAAATTTTCTTTTGACATTTCCAAGGCTTCGCAACACTTTTTTCATAGAACTCGCCAGTATTGCCAACCAAATGGGCATCCAAAAGGTTTTTCAAAAACCTTGAAGGTACTAATCAGAAAATTTAGAATTCAAGACGTTTCAAGACTTGACATCCAAGATGCTGTGATTCTGATTCAAGACCTTCTCGAGATGCAGACTTTGAACTTGATCCAAAAACAGCAATTTCCGCAGACCAAGAAAAGGGCACTATTCCTTCCCCACTGCTGTAGAAAATACATGGATAGTCAATGCCAAGCTGTTTTCGAGCCGAGCTTGTCCTCTTACGTCTGTGCACATTGCTCTCCCGACTGTTATGTTAACAAGGCAGAACGCATTGTCAAAGAAAAATGGTACAGCGTTTAAGTTTTATCTGGAGGTTCTTGCATGCCTAATATTTTGAAGCGAGAGAAATACGATGGTGTTGTGGGGGTTGCTTGTGGTTCAGAAGTTATTTTGTCTGGCAAAAAGTTGAGCAGCATGGGTGTGGTTTGGCAATCCGTGCCGTTGCTAAAGAACTCCTGTACCAACACATTTTTCAACATGGAATCGTTGATAAAAAGTCTGTAAAATAAGAGACGCAGGAACCTAAATTGCTGGATTTAAAGTTCCAAGTAATTGAAATAGTTATTAAACTTACTCTCTTTGGCAATTCAGGAATAGAAAAAAAACAAACCCCAATAATCTCAAAAGACCGCGCAAAAGTAAAAGTTATAGCCGGCAAAGATGGATCAAACAGAGGGGCGAGTTCGAGACCTAGCAATTGATATATAGTATTTTGACATCGAGTTAGCGGCTGGCAAAGCATTCGATCACTGTACACCCAAGACTCACACGATGTTTGCTTATGTCGTTAAGGGATCAATACAAACTGGAGGCAAAACCATTATGTATTGTCGGTGAGCAGTTTTTGGCGAAGGTGATTCTCTTAAGATAGGTTCGGCAAAAGGCAGGCGTTTTTCTATTTGTGTCTGGTGAATCGTTGAAAGAGCCTGTGGCTTGGAGAGGACCAATTGTAATGAATACTCAATAAGAACTATATTTAGCTTTTTAAGAGCGTGACATGGGTACATTTATTAAACCAGTAATAGTTTGAAAAAAATGAGGTGAAAGATTAATGAGCAAAGCCAAAAGAAACGAATCAAAAACCCCAAGAAAAAGCATTTTTGACGAAGGGATAAAGAACAATGACAAAGCAGTTGTCCTATTTTACGCGACCTGGTGCCCGTTTTCCCAGAATTTCTTGCCTATCTTTGAAGAATACTCTAAAAAAAATCCGAAAGAATGCCTCCGCGTTATTGTGGATGAAGAACCCGATGTCTGCGAAGAATACAACATAGAATATTATCCAACGGTGATAATGTTCAAAAAAGGAAAGGTGCACAAGCGCTTAGACTCCAAACCAGGGATCGGCTTAAACGAAAAGCAATTAAAGGATCTTTACTGAAAAACGGTAAGACCCCGAAGTCTTGACAAATCCAGACGAATGGACAGAAAATAACCAAGATAGGACGCTGAACATGACAAGAAATACCGAAATTATGCCCGTTATATTCGTTGGACACGGTTCACCAATGAACATAATTTTGGACAATAACTACACTAATAGTTTGAAACAAGCAGCCAAAGAAATCCCCAAACCCCGTGCAATACTGGTAATCTCCGCTCACTGGCTCACAGACGGAACATATGTCACATGCGTCAGCAAACCTAAAACTATCTATGATTTCTATGGTTTCCCAGACGAACTATACCAAATTTCCTACCCCAGTCCAGGTTCACCTAAAGATGCAGAATTAACAATTAATGTTGTTAAGTCAACCGAAGTAAAATGTGGCGATTGGGGACTAGACCATGCCGCTTGGGCTGTCCTAAAACACATGTTTCCAAATGCAGACATTCCAGTTTTTGAGATGAAGTCTAGATTATTCTCCCTACAACAATTGGAACCCAAAACCTATAGAACATCATTATCGATTAGCCTCAGAGCTTGCCCCTCTTAGAGAAAGAGGAGTACTTATTATCGGCAGCGGCAACATCGTTCACAATTTAAGCGTAATTGATTTTGATATAGATGCCCAACCTTTTAAGTGGGCTACTCAATTTGACAAAAAAGTTAAACAATGCCTAGTTTCAAGGGATCATAAAAGCCTCATAAATTATTCTACCGTTGGCAAAGAAGCATTCTATGCAGTGCCAACCCAAGATCATTACCTGCCCATGATTTACGCAATTGGGCTTCAGAAAAAAGAGGATAGACTGAAATTTATTCATGAGGGATTTCAGTTCGGATCAGTTTCAATGAGGGCCTTTCAAATCGGATAGCAAACAACTAACCAAGTTAATAGAAAAAATGAATTATGTCAAAAGAAAGAACGAATAACTGTAAAAGGGCGACTAAAACGAAACTTGATGATGAATACGAAAAAGCAATTTTATGGTTCTTAATAATGGAATATGATACCCAAATCCCAAAAAACCATCACAATGCAGAAATTAGGTTGCCTTTTCTTCAGGCATTTTGATTTTTCTGAAATAGACCCAGAAGAGCCCTATAGATGTAGAATAGAGCACGCTTGCCAAAAAGAAGGGAAGAGCTAGCAACCCTATTGACATTAGGAAGGCGCCGATAAAAGTGCTCAGCGCACTCGGGAGTCGCCAAAGGCCAGCGTTAACCCCTGAAGCCATTCCACGTTCATCCTCATCGACCAACCCCATAATCAGAGATTGAGACAATGGACTTGCCATGTTCATTAGAAAAGCTCGAACGCAATAAACCGAACTCGCAATAATATAGCTCGCAAATAGAGGAGTTGCGAACATGAAGATAGTAGATGCGGCTTGAGTGACAACAATAGCCTTCACTAGACCAAACTTCTTAGCAATCGGGGGACCAGTAAGAGTTGCAACTCCAATAGCAATGCTTACCAAGCCTAGTATGGGACCACTGACAACGTCGGGAATGCCATATTGTAGCCTCAGCCAAGCGGTCATTAGAGGTACCACCATGCCTGCACCAAACGCGATTATTGCGCTGGTTAGGACGTATTTTGCCAATATGCTTCTTGATCGTTTATGAGAAGCTCTCGCTTCCTCATCGATTTCTAATTTCTTTTGTTTTTTGCTTCTGTCAGATTCCTTGACCTTTAGCAAGATAACTGTTGAAGCAAGACTAAAAGCAGCTAACATCACGTAAAGCAAGCCATGGCTCACTTTGTTAGTAAAGCCTAATAATTGAAAAATCACTATGGCAGGTATTGCTAAACTTCCAATGCCATAGGCCATACTACTTGCAAATCCGTAAAGTGAAAAAACGCTGTTTCTTTTCTCATAGACCGCATGCTCGGCAAGCAATGCACCGCTGGATGCAGAGAATGCTGCCTCAGAAACGCCCTCGAAAACTGCAGCAACTATCAGTGCTACTGGGTTTGTAGTGAAGGCGAAAACGGCGATTATTATACCTGCCATTACGTTGCCTAAAATGAGCGTTTTCTTTCTGCCGTACTTATCGGCGGCCACTCCTAAAGGTACGCTTGATGCGAAAGTTGCTATGCCCATCGTGGTTATAACGATCCCCATGAAACTGTAGGATAACCCTTGAACAGAGGTTAGGAAATAAGATATGTCCGTGTAGAACATCCCATATGCAATTGACGGCAAAATAGCTTGGATAATCAAGAGTTTTGCCTCCCTAGGCAAGCCTTGGTAACTGCTAAACATCATATTTCACCGGAATGACCTTTCTTAATTAGTTTCCATTTTTCCGCTCGATTCCTAATTTGAATCAATAGCGAAGTTGAAAGATTAATCAGCTCTATTTTCTTACTTAATGTTTTTAAGAATAGCGATTCAACCCAAACACTCGAATGATTTGACTTAAAAATCTCATAAAGCAAGCTTTCATAGAAGTGCTATGAAAAACCTTTTTTGCCCCAAGCTACTCTAATAACTCTTGGAGCGCTGGAAGAAACACCGTTCTTTTTTTGGGGCTTATCTTAGACCTCGACTTAAAAAATGGTTTGTGCTCCTTGTGGCGGATAGATGGCTGGGCCAATGAGCTCGGATAGAAAAATGCTGTCAAAGCCTAAGGAGTATCTTCCAGCACTCCCTAAAATAGAGGTGAAGGATTTGACTGAAAAATTTTGCGGTGTAGACGTACACCGAGACCTACTAGTTGCAACTATTCTTAGCGGTGAAAGCAAAGAAACAAGGCACTTCACAAACAACGCAGAGGAAATAGACAAACTAAGAGAATGGCTCAAAACCAATGACTGCAACCATGCAGTCATGGAATCAACCAGCATATACTGGGTCCCACTGTACTTAGCCCTAGAAGAAGCATGCTTTGAGGTTATACTTGCCAATGCCCATCAGGTAAAAGGTATTCCGGGGCGCAAAACTGACCAGTCTGATTCTGAATGGCTTGCACACTTGCTAAGAGGAGGTCAGATAAAACCTAGCTATGTGCCAGAAAAACACCTGCGTGAACTACGTGAGCTGACCCGATTAAGAATAAGGTACGTTCAGAATAGAACACAATTTAAGAATCGTTGCCAAAAAGTCCTCAACCGAGTTAATATCCGTCTGCGTTCGAAGTTGAGTGACGTTTTTGGCAAAGCAGGAATGGAGATCTTAAACGGTTTGATGGCGGGCAAAACTGTTGAGGCTATCTTGGAGCATACCGAAAATAAGCAGCTCATGAGTAGATGTGACGAAATTAAGTCAGTTGCCAAGGGCGCGCTAAGTGAAAACGACATTTTTTTGCTCAAACATTTGACAGAGACTATCGAGCATTTGAATGGGCAGATTCGTCAAATAGAAAAAAGAATAGAGCTGCTTGCTAATGAGCGTGATGTTGAGATTGTTTCTTCTGTGCCGGGTGTTGGGAAGCGTTCTGCTGCTGCTATCTTGGCTGAGGTCGGTGATGCTAAACGGTTTAGTAATGGGAAGCAGATTGCGTCTTGGACGGGTTTGGCGCCGTCGCTTCATCAGTCTGCTGGTGTTTGCGTTTTGGGTTCGATTACCAAGCAGGGTTCTAAGTGGCTTAGATGGAACATGGTGGAAGTTGCTCATGCTGCCGTAAGAGTTAGAGGTTCCAGGTTTAGGGCTCTTTTTCTGCGCGTGATGGCTAAGAAGGGTAAGAAGACTGCTTATGTTGCTGTGGCTAGGAAGATGTTGACGGTTATTTGGCATTTGCTTGTTAATGGCGAGAAGTATGTTGAGGAAGGATTTGAGAAAGCTGTTGTAAGTCGGAAAGTTGCTTATGCTGGTCATGTTCCTTTAGAGGAGATGGCTGAGGTTTTAAGAAGTGCTGGGTATACTGTGGTTGCGAACGGTTAGTTTGCAAAAAGGTTTTTCATAGAAAAAAAGAAAAGAGGGATGCTATGGTAATACGCATTAAATTACTGACCATTCAACTAGCTGGGCAAAATTTTGCGGGTAATTATTGTAAAATCCTCTGGTTACTACTTCAACTCGGGAATCATCATCAACCTTTCCAACCATAAAATGATTTGCGTGAATTGTTCCCAAAGCCAAGCTTTTACTTTTTCAAGCGATAGACTAGCTCAGCTTTATTTATGGAATGGTGGAATATTAAATAGAAAATCCTCATTGTTTTGTTTGATTTAATTTATTATTTTTTAATTAAAATAACATTATAATAGTGCTTATTTTTTCACATGAATAGTTAGGAAAAAGATATATCTTAAGAGATATTGCTTAATTCTGGGATCTTTTTGAATCTTATAAAGACTAAGAAACAAAAAAACATCCTAATTATTAACACCCTCATCCTAATAGCATCATTGGCATTATCTCCAAATATTTCAACCATTCAAGCAGAAAATAATTTTTCCTCAAATTTAACAGAAAATACTGATTCTTCAATAGACTCGCAAGTTGAAGAAGAAAACCAAAAATTGTCAATCGAACAAAACACCTTGAAGGAAAATTCCTTTCAAAATAATAATACAACAATTACAGTTCAACTCTTGGCTTCCAGCTCAATTACAATTTCGGGAACATTTTGGTATTTAGAAGATTCCAACAATGCCCCCATGCCAATGCGACGCATGCATGTTTACCTCATGGATGATGACACATTGGTAAATGGTGGGGACGAAACAGTAGCTGATCAATGGACCGACGACAACGGCCATTTTTCATTTACGGTCAACAATGACGATGGCTGGTTCCAAGGCGGAAGAGACCCCTTTGTCATAGTATATGCTGAAAACCCAAGAGCCGCATGTTACTCTAGGCATCTTTGATACTGATCCTTATGGCTTCAGACTAAACAAAGCAGGAGACGATGTTCCAGACGGCTTTTCATATGATTATGGAATAAAATGGCCTCCAAACTATAGCCCAGCGTTCCGTGCAGTTGACAATGTATTAGAAGAGGCCGATTGGCTCTTAGAACAAGTAAATTGGCAAAGAGACTCAGTCAATGTCTATTGGCCATCAGACGATTGGCCCCAATTTCATTATGATCCTTATGTTGGTCTAATAGAACATATAGATCTTCCTCAAGATCAACATTTATGGCCCCCACATGTTGTTTTTCATGAGTATGCACATGCCGTGATGTATGACATATACGGTGCTTGGGATTTTCCACATTATGATGGTCCTGATCCTCATCATCTTGGTTCACACTCAAGTCGAGGCTTTGCCTTCTGCGAAGGATGGGCAGAATTCATGGAGTGCGCTGTTTGGAATCATGATTATCTTAGCCTTGAAACTAACACTTACTATAGAGACTGTGGCACCGATGCTATGGATGGTATATTTGTGGAAGGCTCAGTGGCTAGCGTATTTTGGGATTTGCAAGACCCTATCAGCGATGCAGACAGGGATAATGCAGCAGTTGGATTTTCAAGTATTTTTGCAGCGTTAAGGAATAGTCATGCGACAAACATGGATGACTTTTGGACTGCATTAATTGCAGTTTGGCCGGCAGTTGAAGGACCCTTATGCAGTATTTACTACCACTATGGCATAAACAAGGATGTTTACTCTCCATACGATGGTCGCCTGATTATTAATAACGGACAGCAATACACGGCTTCAAGGACTTTATCGTTGTTAATCAATGGGTATGATTGGGGAAGTGGCGTCACCTATATGAGATTCTCTGAAGCATTTGGAAATTGGGGCCCATGGATTCCTTATGCTGAAATATATACATACAGTTTAGCTACACCTGATGATGGCAACAAGCGATTAGACGTTCAATTCCAAGACGCTATGGGCTTAATCTCTTCACCATGGACAGTATACAGCGGTATAACATTAGATACCACATTACCACAAGGTTCTATAACAATCAATAATGGAAACCCAACCTACACATCGACAACATCTGTTACGTTATATCTATCGTACAGTGATTCTATTTCTGGCGTTTCAGCAGTTCGTTACAGTAACGATGGAGTTTGGGATACTGAACAATGGGAGTCAGCATCTGCAACGAAGTCCTGGACTTTGCCTTCTGGAGACGGAACTAAAACAGTGTACTACCAGATAAAAGATAACGTTGGATTAACAAATGGCTTTACAGATACCATTATTTTGAGGTCTCCCCGACCTGTAAAATTAGAAAATGTTAGGACTTGGTATTGGACAAGCGATACCACCATTAATTCGATAGCAAGACACGACGTTGACGCTGATTCACAATGGGAAATAATTACAGGCGGCAACTACAGAGATGCCTCAGGCCATAACCATGCTCAATTGTGTATCTGGAATGCATCTACAGCAACTCTTGAAAATGTTAATACCTGGTACTGGGGTTATGAAACCTACATCAAGGTCGTGGCTTCAGCTGATGTAGATATGGATGGCAAAATCGAAATCGTCACAGCAGGCAATTATTACGATGGCTCACGTGATATTGCCCAGCTATGTGTTTGGGATGGCGCGACTTTAGCATTTGAAAACGTTAGGACTTGGTACCGAAATAGTAACACATACATCGAATCTGTCGATGTAGGAGACATCGATGGTGATGGCAAAATAGAAATCGTCACCGGCGGATACTATAATGACGGCTCCAAAAACGTTGCCCAACTTTGCGTATGGAGTGGAGCTGGCTTAGCACTAGAGAACACAAAAACTTGGTATTGGACCGATAGCACATACATTAGATCCATCGATTGTAACGACGCGGACAACGATGGTACCATGGAAATAGTAACAGGCGGAAGCTATTATGATGGCACACGAAATGTTGCTCAACTTTGCGTATGGAGTGGAGCTAATCTATGCTTGAAAACGTAAAAACCTGGTATTGGACTGGTAGTACCAAAATATCTTCAGTTATGGTTGGTCAGGTTGATGGCGCTGGCGGGTTTGAAATAGTGACTGCTGGCACATATAATGATGGCTATCGAGATGTTGCCCAGCTATGTGTATGGGATGGCGCAACACTCTCACTTAAGAACGTAAAAACCTGGTACTGGACGAGTAGTACTATCATTAATTCGGTTGCAGATGGAAATGTTGACGGCGATTCTGAAATGGAGATCGTTACCGGAGGGCTATATTATGATGGTTCGCGTTTTGTTGCGCAATTATGCATTTGGAACGGTGCAACGCTAACACTTGAAGATGTTAAAACATGGTATTGGACTGCTAACACAGTAATTAATTCAGTTATTACAGGGAATATAGATTCAGACAATTCAGAGGAGATCATTACTGGGGGGTATTACTTTAATACTGTTATAACTTCTGCACAGATGACTGTGTGGGGTTAAACCTTCCCTCTTCTTTTTTAATTATATTTAAGAGCAGCGACTAGCGTAATGATACATATTTGAATTTTCGCTATTTGATATTTCGTAAATTTTTATGCATAAACACACATAAGGTAATGGACGCATTGAAACAAAAGTAGTTTCTCTCATTTGAGTTATTTCTTAAATTATTTCCGGTACAAAATCTATCAGCTCATTTACTTAGAGAATAGACAACAAAGCGAGTTAGCTCTCAAAACAACACAAAACAAACCAACAATAACATGCTATTTTAATCAAAGAAATAAAATTAATGGAAGAACCAATTTCTTAGAAATAGCGATAAAAAAAAGAAAAAAAGATTGGGTTATCTTTCGTCTTAAGAACAGGCGAAAGTTATATTTTACTGGAGATGCGAAATGGTGATCTCAAGAAAAGCCTTTCGGAAACAAACAGCAAATGAAACCTACACTCATAGTAAAATGCCCACAATGCGGCGGTTTAATGCTGATCACAAAAGGACAAAAAACAAAAATCTGCCCCTACTGCGGCGCACACGTAATCCTATTGAAAGCCCAAAAAATAGCGTGTGCAAGCAACGCCTTCGAAGCTTCAGAACTCCTTCGAAAACTAAAAAGAGAACAAGGGTTTGGTCCCAAACTTTAACGCACGAAACGCAGCATTTCGCAGCTTTTGCATAAATCAGCTGCAGATGGCTCGCCACACTCAACACAGGTCTTAAATTTTTCTCGCTTTGCTGTTTCTTCTAACGCTGGCCTCAAACGTTCTATGGCTTTGAAAACAGTGAATTTTGTTCCAGCATGCTTGGCTTCCATATGGTTAAGCATACCGCGAACATCGTTGCGCAAGGCTTCCGAAGCGTAGGGGCAAGGCGTATCTTGAAACTCTATGTTTTTAACATAGGCATATAGTGCGCTTTCGTTTTCGGGGATTTCACAGAAAGGCTTAATCTTCTGCACAAAAAGCGAATGCACCTCGCTGGTGACCGGTTTTTCTTTTGCCAACCTCATGACATCGCCATGAAAAATATTCATAAGAACCGTTTGCACCTCGTCATCTAAGTGTGAGCAGTGGCAACTTTAGTTGCGTTGACTTGCCGTGCTCCAGCGTTTATGGCTTTTCGTCGAAGTACCCCGCAGTACGCGCAGGCTGTAAGTTCGGTTTCGCCTTTTCCTCGAACTTTAGCCACAATTTCATCAAGAGTGAAACCGTAAAGCTCTTTGAACGATACGACATGATGTGGGATTTCAAGAAGTTTGCAGTTTGCCGCTGCAATTTCTAAAGCTTCATCCCTGTAGCCAGCGATACCTTCATCTACGGTAACTGCGGTTAAGGTGGTTTTTGGGCGGTTTCGTTTCTGTTTGGCCAAGATGTGTAGCAGGCTTAGGCTGTCTTTGCCGCCTGAAACTGCAACAGCTAAATGGTCATCAAAGCTGAGCATATGGTAGCGGGTGATTGTGGCTCTTACTTTAGCTTCGATGGATTGGGTGAAGCATTTTTTGCAGAGCGTTTCACCTGAATACTGTCTATGAAAGAACGCTTCTTTGGTTTTGCAGGCGCGGCAGACGGGTGCATTCATGGCGATTCACGATTAAAGATTTGATTGATTGTTAAACTAAATAAACCATGCCACTAACAGACTAATATGGCAGGAACAAAATGGCGGTTAAACCAACAAAATCCTCAGATTACAATGAAGTAACATACAATAGCCTACGTTGGCAACTACTTAGCGATCTCAGAAGCAAAGCGTCAGAAGTCATGGCTGCCCTGGAAGTGTTTCATTTGCAGTCGGTTGTGCATGGAAGCATTGCCAGAGGCGATGTACACAAAAATAGCGATATTGACGTTTTCATTCCTGAAATGCAAAATAGTTTTCTTGTAGAAACTGCCTTGGAAAAGGCAGCCATACCCATCAACGCCCGATTAATTGTTCAAGCCACCCCAACCTACGCAATGAAAGCACACATTGAAGTGACGGAAAAAATCACTGTTTCTTTTCCGTTGATGCAGATGCGCAGGGTAGAGAGGGAATTTTATCGGTTCGGTGGAGAAGCAAACCTAAGCCAGCTTAAAGCTGGCAATCGTGTGCCAGGCGTGGATAAGCGACTTATGCTTATTGAACCGACAGAAAAAGGACATATTGAAAGCAGCATTATAGGTAAAGAAGAGTCTGCAGCTAAAATTTTGGGTATTTCTGCTGAAACTGTTTTGGATAGGGTTCATACACTTTTGAAACGTGACACTGTGGGCAGAACAGGAGTTTTCGTTAAAAAAGAGTTAACTGCCTGACGAAACTTTTGAGTTAGCGCTTAAAAAACTCTCTGAAATTGAATCCTGCAGTTCGTAGAAGAATGAAAAAATAGGTTTAAGAGTGGGGGGTAGTAGATGAGTTCTTTTTCTTCCAAGTAGCGCCTGAATTTTGTCGACTGCTTCGTAAACTTGCTCTTCTTTTTTGGCGCCAACACAGACAAGTTTTCCAGCTGAGAAGATTAGGAACACTACTTTAGGTTCATCCATTCGGTAGACTGCGCCTGGAAACTGTTCAGGTTCGTACATGACTTTGCTAAGTTTGTACACTAAGCTTTCAAGGTCAATTTCGCCGCCTAGTTCCGCTGATGCAACAATGTTTTGGATCATTACGACTGGTTTTTCTGTGATTTGGATGCCTTCGCTTCGAAGTTCTTTAACAACTTTCTCCACTGCACTTCGTGATTCTTTTTCTGATTTAGCGCCTGTGCAAACCATTTTGCCTGTGCCGAAAATTAAGGTGGCTGTTTTTGGTTTTTTTAGTCTGAAAACTAAGCCTGGAAATACGCTTGGGTTGTATTCGGTTTGCGGGAATTTTTCCACGATTTTTTGCAAATCAATTTTCTGATTAAGTGAGACAGAAGCTACAATGTTTTGTATGTTAATGATCGGTTTTCTTTTACTCATGTCAATTCACGTGCTTGAGTATTTAAATAACACAGGGGGTATATAAAGCATCTATATAAAGGACACCCAATCGCTAACCCAGCAAGTGAACGGTTTTCTGGAAAGATAACGCTAAAAATTATTTCGTAGTGCTATCTCGATAAATTGGAAACCTTAGCAAAGCCGCAATTCCGCCTAACGCTAAAAGTTTTGAGCCTGCCTCATGCTCAGTGCTGATTACGGTTACGTTTGCGCGCCGTTTCTCCACTTCCTGCATAAGCCCTTCAAGTTTAAGCCTCTGCTCCTCATCAGCATCTCGAAGCGCTGTGTCGGCAACTATCAGTTTTTCAACTAGCGCCCATGTTGCAGCCTTTTCCACAGCATCTAAACCATAAGTTACTGTGCCTTCACCTTTGCCTAAGCCGCTTCATGACTTCCTCAATGGTTTCTGTTTCATCAACAATGCGCAGTTGATGTGACGCTTTAAGCAAAACGCCTGAACGCAACGCTTCGTAAATTCCTGCTGTGCCGCCGTTGTTGACGCTTTTCACGTCTGCAACGGATTTGGTCATTTCCCGGGCTTCTTCAGCAAGATATCTTGCAAAATCATTTTTGACAAAGCCTGCACCAATAATTACGATTGGATTATGGTTTTGAGTCCACAGTTGGTTTAGAGGCTGTTTACTGCACGGCGAAAATAGGCTTTTGTTGCTTCAACGCGTTTGTCTGCTTCATGTTTGCCAGGCAGTTTGATGCGTTCTTCAACTTTGATTTCTACGCCGTACTGTTTGGTTTCGGCTATTGCGAAGCCTTCATCATCAATTGAGATTATCAGCATGGGTTTTTCGGTTTCACTTGCCCTTGCTAAGCCTGTCTAAGAGGTGTTTTGGCCATTCTTTCTTGACAATGGTTACAGGCTGATTCAACGCTATGCTAAGCGTGTGATGGGCACCAGTGGGAATGATGTCTGGCGCGTGACAGATTAAGCCGTGAACCCGCAGTTTACCCAAGAACTTGTCCCAGCTAACCGATTCCACTTTTACGCCCATAAAGGCTGAAACGCGCTCCGCCGCTTTTCGGACGGAAGCTTCAGTGTCAGATTTTATTGCTCTTGAACTGTAAGCGTAAACCTCGTCACCTTTATAGATGACGTTGTATAAGTGCCAAAGGTCATCTGGCGAGTCAGGAACCACTTTAACGAAGTCCTGCTCAAGGTTTTTCTCAGTAATCTTCACAGTTAGTGCACTCTCTTAGCTATTTGCTTGTACATGAAGCAAATAAAAATATACTATGGCGCCAAACATTAAAAAAGCAATGATTTAACATGCAGACGTTGATGTTTTTACGGATAATATTTAAATTTACTTCAAACGATATATTACATTTATGTCAATGAAATTTGAAGCCTACCTCTGCGATTACATCAAAACCGTGTAGGAATTTACAAAAAGTACATGCTAGCAGCCTTAGACAACAAGGATGGCAGCATTTGGTATCTTGAGTACAGTGAAGGAATGATAATGCCCAATTCAGATCTTAAAAACTGTGAGCTTCTAGAGACGCAGTAATTTTCCGTGAAGACACTCGACTTTCACGAAATGGACGAAACACCTACAAAATTTACTTTTTAACAGAGAATGGCAAGAAAACAGCTGAAGAAATGAAAGCTGAAAGCATAGTTAGCGAAGACGACAAGCTTCTTAACCCAATAACTTTCCTTGCCCAATAATCCTATTTCTTCTTTTTCTAAAATTATTTTCATTAAATTCTGCTTCTTCAAGAAAAACTGCGAAAATAAAAGAGAGAGAGAGCCTTGCATCACTAAATCAAGTGCAGCAGGTTAAGGAACAACGGAATAAACACAATCGACAATGTGCTTAGCAGTTTTATCAGCACGTGCAAGGCTTGGTCCAGCAGTATCCTTCAATGGGTCACCAACAGTGTCGCCGACAACGGCCGCTTGATGTGCAGGAGAGTTTTTGCCGCCTAAATGGCCTGCTTCAATGTATTTCTTAGCATTATCCCATGCGCCACCGCCTGTATTCATGAAGCAATGCTAATGGAACAGCAGTCAAAGTGCAGCCGATTACAAGTGCTCCTACAGCAACAGGTCCAAGCAGAACACCAACAACTATTGGTACAACAAGGACAACTACTCCTGGAAGTATCATTCCTTTCAATGCTGCTTTTGTGCTGATGTCTACTGCTTTATCGTATTCGGGTTTAGCTGTGCCTTCAAAGATTCCGGGAATTTCTCTGAATTGTCTTCGAACTTCAGCGACCATTTCGCTTGCTGCTTTTCCAACAGCGCTGATTGCTTGAGCAGGAGAACAGGAAAGGCAGCATTGCACCGATAAAAGCAGCTACTAACACGGCAGGGTTAGAGATGTCAACCGCTAAGCTCGTGGGCAACTTAAAGCTGCAATGTAGCCTCTTGAGAGTACGTTTGAAACAGCAGTTGCGCCGCCAACAATGCTGAGCCTAACGCGAATCCTTTGGTTAAGGCTTTTGTAGTGTTTCCCACTGCATCTAATGCTTCCATGGTTTCTTCTGCACCTTTTTCACCTGACATTTCAGCTATTCCTGCAGCGTTGTCAGCGATTGGGCCAAAACCGTCAAGAGCTAAAACCATGCCCATGACTGCTAGCATACCCATGGTGGCCAACGTTGTACCGTAGATTCCTCCAATGAACTGTGAAATTTGTTGCGATGCGATCGGATGCACGCTGTTCCATGAAATCGCAAATTGCGTTCCGAAGAAATAAGATAATATTAGTGCAACACCTAGCGAAATTATGGGGAGCGCGGTCGTTTCTAAGCCAACTGCGAAACCCGTAATTATGTTGGTTGCGCTTCCAGTTTGACTTGCAACAGCAATTCTCTTTACTGGACCTCTGTCTCTTCCTGTATAGTAATCAGTGATGTAATCAATACTTACGCTGGCAACCAAACCTGTAGAGTAAACACAAGAACAGGTAAATGTTACCAAAGAAAACCATTGATACAATGAAGAACAAAATACCTGAAACAATTGTTGTAACCATTAAGACCTTTGCGCAGAGCTTTCATCGGGTTCTTAGCTTCCTTCGCATTTAATTTAACGAAAGGCATTCCAACAAGTGTTGCAAAAATTCCCAACGCACGCGCAATGAAGCGGGAAAATCAGAAAAAGCAGGTTTCCAGTTGCAACACTTATTAATCCACCGATAATCATGCCACCGATGTTCTCGCCAGTTGCAGACTCAAACAAGTCTGCACCTCTTCCAGCAGAATCACCGACGTTGTCTCCAACGTTGTCTGCAATGCATGCGGGGTTTCTTGGGTCATCTTCAGGAATGCCAGCTTCAACTTTACCAACAATGTCTGCACCAATGTCTGCGGCTTTAGTGAAAATTCCACCGCCCAAGCTGAGCAAACAAAGCAATCAATGAGGCACCAAAACCCATGCCGACTATGCCGCTGGCAGCTTTAATTCCGAGATTAGCATCAGGTGTTCCTCCAAACAGAGCACCGTATCCACCATAAATGAGAAACAGAAAACTTACACCTAAAAGCGATAAGCCAACAACAGCCATACCCATTGTGGCTCCACCGTAAAACGCTGTTTTAAGTGCTTTTTCAGCGCTATCTTTTGCTGCAGCCACGGTTCGCACGTTTGCTTTTGTAGCGTTGTCCATAGCAATGTAGCCTGCAGCCAATGAGGCAACTGCACCTACCAAGAAAGCTACGGCAGTGCCTAAACCGAGCGCTAACGAAAGCAAAACGAAGACTACCGCGGTAATTATTGCGATTGTTTTATACTGCCTTTTTAGAAAAGCGTAGGCGCCATCACGAATTGCATCTGCTACTTCGACTGCCTTAGGGGAACCTGGACTCATTCTCGCCTATTTTACGCATAAGCAAAAGTGAAGCGGCAATGGCAATGATGCCAGCTATCGGTGCAATCCAAAAGACAACTGGAGAATTAAACGTTAATGCAATTAAAGCTTGCAAAGTGTAGTAGCATGTTGCAAAACCGAATACCTTAACTGCTTATATATTTTTCCCGATATTTTTAACAGTATTTTAAATAAAATATAAGGCTAACTATGAATTAACTAAATCTTTGCGCTAGCTCAAGTTTGGTTGTATTTTTAAGCAAGGCAAACATAACTCAATAAGTCTGTGCTAAAAGTGATCAAGCGATGCCTTCAAGATTAATAGTTGTAAAAGTTGGAACCAGCGGCATAACCACCAGCGAAGGACAACTTGACGAAGAAGAAATGCAAAAATTAACCAGCCAAATAGCAGCAGCAATCAAACAAGGAGACAAAGTAGTTCTTGTAACTTCAGGGGCAGTTGCAGCAGGAATCGCCGAACTGGGTATCCCCCCTAAACCTAATGATGTCGTGTTTCAACAAGCAGCCGCAGCAACCGGCCAAAGCGTGTTGATGGCGAAGTATCGTGAATTCTTCAAAAAGCATGGATTGAAAGTTGCTCAAATTCTACTTACCGCTGAAGACCTTTCCAATCGGGCATCTTACGTACACACCTGCAACGTCTTAATGATGCTTCTTAAAATAGGCGTTATTCCCATAATCAACGAAAACGACGTAACATCCGTTGATGAACTTAGGCGAAAAGAAGGATACAAAGTAAATTTCAGCGATAACGATATTCTTTCAGTTTTAGTTGCGAGTGCAATAGGCGCAGATTTGGAGATAATATTGTCAGATGTTGACGGTTTGTACACAGCTGACCCCCAAGAGCCTGGAGCGCCGAATTAATAAAAACTGTTGAATCAATAACACCTGAACTGAAAAGCTCACTTAATGGAAAAAGCAAATTAGGCAGAGGCGGAATCCAAAGCAAAATAAAAGCTGCCGAAATCGCCACTTCATGCGGCATCCCAGTGGTAATAGCTAACAGCCGAAGAGAAAACGTGCTATTAGATATTCTTGCAGGAAAAGATGTTGGCACCTATTTTAAACCTCAGAATCCAATGCCTGCAGTGAAACGTTGGATAGCATATGGCGCCGCAGTAAAAGGCCAAATTCACGTAAATGAAGGTGCAAAAAAAGCTATTCTGACGGCTCAAGCTTGTTGCCTGTTGGAGTAACACAGGTCGTTGGCAACTTTAACGTAGGCGACGTAGTCAGCCTTGTTGACGAAAACAAGGTTGAGTTTGCTAAAGGCAACCCGAATTATACAAGTGGCGAGTTAAACCTAATTAAAGGGTTACAAATAACTGAAGTCCAAAAGAAGCTTGGCAACGATAAACCAAAAGAAGTTATTGAGCACAGAAATATTCATCTAATTGAGGAAGAAAAATGATAACAGAAATATGCAGAAAGGCAAAAGCAGCTTCAGTTGAAATGGCAAAGCTCTCAGCGGACGCAAAAAACACTGCACTCTGCAGAATGGCAAATGCCCTTGAAGCGAACATGACAGAGATTTTAGCGGCAAACCAAGAGACGTTGAAGCCGCCAAAGCAAAAGGGCTCAAAACCGCGTTGCTTGACCGTTTGGCGTTGGATCAAAAGAAAATTCAAGGTATGGCTCAACGACATACGGGAAGTTTCAGCCTTAGCTGATCCAATAGGCACAATCATAGGCAGTTGGACGAGGCCAAACGGCTTGATAATCAGCCAAGTCCGCGTGCCTTTAGGCGTTGTCGGAGTAATTTACGAGTCCCGACCCAGACGTAACCTCTGATGCGGCTGGAATCTGCATAAAATCAGGAAATGCAGTAATTCTTCGCGGTGGCTCAGACGCCTTAAACTCAAATGTAGCAATAGGCGAAGTGTTACGAGACGCGTCTATCGGAGACAAATGTGCCTGTGGACGCAATTCAAGTGGTGAATTCTCCTGAGCGCAGAGTCGCAGAAGAACTGATGCGAATGCGCGAGTACATTGATGTGCTTATTCCCCGTGGCGGCACAGACTTAATCAAAACAGTAGTAGAAACATCGCGCATTCCAGTTATTGAAACGGGAACAGGCAACTGCCATATTTACGTTGAAGAAGACGCTGATTTAGAAAAAGCAACACCCATAGTGATAAACGCTAAATGCCAAAGACCTGGAACATGCAATGCGGCTGAGAAACTTTTGGTTCACAGCAAAATTGCCAGAACGTTACTTGCCCAGTGGTAATTGGTGAGCTTGCGAAAGCAGGGCGTTGAAGTTAGAGGCGACGAAGAAACGCGAAAGATTGTTCCTGACGTTAAAGCTGCAACTGAACAGGACTGGTACACTGAATACCTAGATTTAATCATGGGCGTTAAAGTTGTGAAGAACTTAGACGAAGCCATAGCGCACATCAACAAGTACGGAACCAAACATTCCGATGCTATCCTCACAGCAGACTTCGACAAAGCCATGAAATTCATGAAAGAAATAGATTCTGCCGCCGTTTACTGGAACGCATCCACACGATTTACAGACGGCAACCAGTTCGGCTTAGGCGCAGAAATCGGCATCAGCACTCAGAAACTCCATGCAAGAGGACCCATGAGCGTTCAGCACTTAACTACAACAAAATACGTTATTTTGGGTAGCGGACAAATCCGAAAATAAAGGGAAATTCAAACGCTTTCAGAGCACTTAATTCAAACTTACAACATGTAGCCCATCAAACTCAAAGACTTAACCCAATAATAATTTTGATAAAGCTCATGGATTATTCAAAAGAAAAGACGGCGCTGCCATACAGTCAGAGCAGAAGTTTAAAAACCAAGTTTCCATAGTTTTCCTTGAATCTCAACAAGAAAAGAATCCCAGCCACTTAATAGTTTAGAAAGAAAATTAAAAATCAGGTTTCTAGGTACTCGGGTTTTAACTTATCGTTTCAAACACTCTTTTATATTTTATTTCCCAAGCTCAAAATAGTGAGTGAGATTAGGAGAATATTAACTTGGGTAACCGATTTCTTAACAAATGGAAAGAAAGAGAACCGCAGCCCTCTATATCATCGAAGATTAAAAACATAGTCAAACCTTCCGAAAGCGTGAAAGAACAAATCGGGATGGTAACTAAACGCATTGATATGCAAACCCAAAGTTTGGATATGGCGGTAAAACGTTTTGAGAACCGTGATTCTGACCTCTTCAAATGTGTCGTGAAAGCCATCACTGATAGAGATAAGGCACGAGCGAACATTCTCGCCGGTGAACTCTGGGAAATACGCAAAGTCGAGAAAATGCTGTCTCATGCATCGCTTGCTTTAGAAAGCGTCTCAATGCGTCTTAAGACAGTTTCAGAAGTTGGAGATTTAGTTGCAGTATTGACGCCAGCAGCAAGTGAACTAAACAGAATACGCACAGGAATGTCTACTGTTTTGCCGGAAGCAGGCCGAGAACTCGAAAATATTGGAAGCCTACTATCAGACATAGTGACCACAACCAATCAATCCTCAGAAACACCCGTGAATATTGGGATCACAGCAAACGCGGAAGCCGATAAAATCTTGGAAGAAGCAGAATTCGCTGTGGAGTCAAGGCTTAGAGAACAATTACCAGAAGTAGCTACTGGAGTTAGTCTGAGCAAAAAAACAGAATTAGAAGTATAATAAAGGATAAATATTTGCAAATCGCGGCAAATGCAAGTTATTCTATTTTTTTCTTTTTGTGAAATCTCAATTCTCAATAGAATCTTCATAAAAAACCTTTGAATATTGACTAGTTATGATGATTTTCTGTAGATGTCAAAAAGAATTTTGAAGATAGATCTTGTGGTTTAAAGAAGCTGCCTTTTTACCCAAAACCTGGCAGCGAATGCAGTTGGTTTACGACAGGTTGGAGCCAGTTGAACACAATTTGGGGATAAAGCCCCAAGACTATTATTGCACCCACAAGTATGAATATGGGAATAAGTAGGCGTTTAGATTCTTTTATGTCTGTTTCATCCTTTGGTTTCTTTCCATACATGTAATTAACTAGCCTAAACAAGTAAGCGGTTTGAATGACACTTGTCAAAACTCCTATAACTGCTAGCCAGCTAGATTGGCTTGTATTGCTGCAGTGAACACTAGGTATTTAGCCATGAATCCTCCGAAAGGTGGAACTCCTGCAAATGATAATCCAGCCATAACCAAGGCTAAGCTTACAAGCGGCATTTTTTTGCCTAGTCCTGAGAAGTCTTCCAAGCGTTTTGAATCCATGACTGTTTATGATGCCGACTGCCATGAATGCGAGTGCTGTGGTTATGCCGCCTATCAGGAAGAAGTAAAGGTTGCCTACAACTCCAAGTTGGGAGGTGTCACGCTTGCTATTGCCACAAGGTTGTAGCCTACGTCTGCGACGCATATGTTTGCTATTAAACGTTTCACGTTGTCTTGTATTAATGCGAATAGGTTGCCGACTATCATGGTTAATGCTGCCATGATGGCTAACATGAATGTCCAGTCTAACGCTCCAGGTGGAGTTAAGATGAAACACTAACACTCTTATTAGAATGTAGTAGCTGCCTTGGTCAACGAGAGCTGATAGGAAAGCTGCTGATGGTGCAGGAGCGGCAGTGTAAGCGTCTGGTAACCAGAAGTGGAAAGGCACAATTGCAGTTTCAATGGCGTAGCCTGCAGCTATAAATATGAAAGCTATGATTAGTAAGCGTTTATCAGCTAGAGTTACTAAGGCTTGCCTAACGTCCCAGAAGTTTAGGCTTCCAGTTAAACCGTAAACGAGAGAGAGCCCAAAAACTATGAATGCTGAAGCAATAATTATCATAACCAAATATTTTAATGTGGAATTCAAGGTTAATGCGTTTTTCTTGTAAAGCATTAGAAAGCCTGCGCCTGCTGCTGCGGCTTCCCAGAATATGAACAGTGTTAGAAGGTCGCCTGAGAGGACAGCGCCAAGCAATGCGGCGGTTAGCATGAGCATGATGGCGAAGTATCGCTCTGAAGGTCTTTCGTTTGAGCCAACAAAGAATACGGTGTAAATTAGGACTATTGCGCTGACTTGCCACGATGATTACTGACATGTAAATTGAAATTGCATCTACCATGAAAGCGCTTGAGAATACGAGAGTGAACCACCGGTTAATGTTAAATTAAGAATGGTGCGGTGCAGGAACAGCTGTAATATTTAAATGCCAAGTTTGCTACTGCTGCAGCCTGCAATTATAAAGACAGCTAGGAACCAGCCGAGGGTTAAGAGCGGTTTTGTGGTTGGTTTTTCTAATGGCCTTGAAAACTGGAATTGTTAGCAGTGCTGAAACAATTAAGGTAATAATTGGTAATACAACATCTATAATTTCAATCATTAGTGTTCACCTGCAGCTCTTATAGTTTAACCAAATTGCACCGTTTGTATCAGGTTTAGGAAGAAGGTTGGGTAGATTCCAATTATTATGACTATAACAACGAGGATTGCTAGCGACAGTTTCATGTAGTTTGGAACATCAATGATTTTCTTTTCAGTCGCCAATTTCTTGGGTTGACCCAAGAAGACTTTTGAAATAAACCTTAGTGAGTAGGCAAGTGAAAGCACTGTTGCTATGAGCATGAAAGCAGTGGGTATGAGATAGAAACTATCAGTCTTTATTACTTCGAAGGCTCCAACGAATATAAGAAACTCGCTTATGAAGCAAGCAAACGGAGGTGCACCAGCTATGCTTAATGCTGCTGTAACTGCTGAAAGAGTTGTAAACGGCATTTTCCCAGCTAATCCGCCCATTTCACGGATATCTCTTGTTTCGGTTTGATGCATTACTGCTCCTGCGGAAAGGAAGAAGAGACCTTTGCTTACAGCGTGGCTGATAATGTGAAGCACTGTTCCCGTTATTGCTGTCGCTGAAACAAGTATAACTGCTGTTCCTGCAAGCTGCCGATGCTGGAAACAGTGAGAGACCGAACATTACGTAGCCCATGTGGGCGATGCTTGAGTAGGCGATAAGCCGTTTTATGTCCGTTTCCACCAATGCAATTAATGAGCCGAAGAAGGCTGAAATTATTCCGAAAATTGCCAAGGCCATGCAGGAAGTCTAATCCAAAAGCTGGAGTTACCATGACTGCTGGAAAGACAACTCCTAATGGATAAGCGTAATAACTGCGTAAGCTCCTGCACTAATTATTACTCCGCTAAGAAGCGCAGACATTGTTGCTGGAGCTTCAGAGTGTGCATCAGGTAGCCACATGTGTACGGGCACAATGGCCATTTTAACGGCGAACCCAGCGGTTAAGCGCTATGAGAATCCACCGTACAATATCTGTGCTAGTACTCATCAATGCGGCTTGTACTTGGAACATATCGGTGTAACCTGTAACCATGTAGATTGCACCTATGCCGAGTAGCACAAAGACGGCGCCTGCATGAGTGAATATGAATAGTTTGAATGCTGCTTTGTACGAATCCCTATAACCCCAACTTCCCACAATGAAGTAGGCTGGAACAAGCATTAGTTCCCAACAGAAATAAAACAGCAGCAGATTGGATGTTATGAATACGCCAACGAGACCAACGGAAAGTAAGGATAAGAAGGGCATAGTAAGCTGGAAGGTTCTTCTTGCCTTCCATATAGTTTATTGAGAAGAGAGCTGCTGCAATAATTAGAACGAGGCTTATTATAGCTATTGAAACGCTGATTCCATCAACAAATAGGTTAAACTTTGCTTGAAGTATTTGGATCCATTGGTAAGTTTCAACATACCGGTGGTTTGAACTATTAAGAACCTCGGGAATAGTTGTAACGATTAACGCCAAATTAATTAGAGCTATTAAAGCAACGAAGATAGCTGCGAATTTAGCTGATTTCTTTCCAACTAGATATACGAATGGTATACTTATGGTGGGTATTATAAAGACTGATAGTAATGCAAAGCCCATTTTTTTACACTCCTATAGTTAATATTATTAGTATTACGATAAGGATGAAACCAAGTACTGCAGCAGCAATATAATGCTGTAGCGATGTTGAAGGTGTCTTCTGCATTTGTGAAGCTCCTTTCAGCGATTTATTTCCTAAGAGGCTTAATAATTTATCCAATAAAGAGTCAAATTTCCGTATTTCTCCTGCACCTTCTAGCGATCTGCGAGCGATTACGTTTAAGAATTGATCAACTAAAACGTCAAAGTAAGTGTGGACTCCACCTGCAAACCGAGTAACGGCTAAAGCTACTGCTTGTGGGAAGCCACTGAAGAAATCTTCAAACCGTCCTAAACCCTCTGACAAACCTGCTATTCCTTTTGCAACTGCCCCGTAAAAGTCATCAAAGAAATAAGCGTGGTTTAACAGAGACGAAATTGGATTTTTGCTTGATGCAAGGCTTCTGATTGTTTGGTTGTTCTTGTAGTAAAATAGGTATATAGTTAAGCCTGTTGGGACTAAGAAGCGCCAGGAAAATTGGCGTTTCTAAACTTAGGAATGAGCCAAGAGTGTGATGCCGATGTCTACATGCATAAAGGTCATTACCAAAGGCTCAGCTAAACCCCAAACGATGCATAATCCTGCAAGTATCATAGCTGGGTACAGCATGACTTTTGGAGCTTCATGCGGATGCTGCTTGACTAAGTGCTCTGACTCATTTCCCATGAAAACTAGAGTTACGAATCGCAAGGATGTAAGCAAACGTGATTGCGGTTGTTGCGTAAATCAAAACTATCTGTAGGAGATTTCCTGCGTCGGTAACGCTTGTAATGACTAAGCCTTTGCTGAAGAAAGCTGCAAAAGGAGGCAAACCGCTCGTAGTTATAACCATTATAGCTGCTAAAACGAATGTGACTGGCATAGCTTTACGCAAGCCACCCATTAACCGCATGTCGCGGGTGCCGAGTGCATGTATGATGCCACCTGCAAGAGGAATCCGAGGCCTTCGAAGAATGCGTGGCTCATCATGTGGAAGAAACTGGCAAACCAGCCGACTGATGTAGCGACGACTAGAGTTTGTGCCATAGCTGTACCTAATGCAGCCATCATGAAGCCGAGTTGGCTAATAGTTGAGTACGCGAGAACTCCTTTGATGTCAGTTGTGGTAAAAGCAAGTGTGGCACCGACAAACGCGGTTAAAACTCCTATCCAAGCGACGGTCGGCATCCAGTAAGGTTGAAGAGCGTATAATTATTGCTGGAGCAGCTGCTGCTATTAGGATAAATCTTGCAAGAAGATAGATGCCTGCCTTAACCATTGTTGCAGCGTGTAAAAGGGCGCTGACTGATGTTGGTGCTTCCATCGCGCTATAAAGCCAAGTGAATAATGGAAGTTGAGCTGATTTAGCAACAGCACCGCCTAAAACTAAGAAAGCAATTGTAACCATTAGTCCGGTGTTTAATGTTCCGTTGCCTGCCTGTGTTTGGATAGCGCTTATTATTCCATGGAAGCTAAAAGTCTGGAAAGCAAAATACAGCAGTCCTATCGCTGCAAGTAGGCACACATCACCGATGCGTGTCATTATGAAAACTTTAGTGCCTGCACGTACTGATTCTGGGCGTTTATACCAGAATGAAATTAAAGAGTATGAACATAAGCCCACCATTTCCCAGAAAATGAACATTTGGAGCAAGTTGTCTGAGATAACTAGACCTATCATTGAGCCTATGAAGAGCAGTAGTAGGAAGTAGTATCGTGTTAATCCTTCTTCACCTTTCATGTACCCCAAAGAGTAAATGACAATGATTAATCCAAAGAAGGCAACAAGTACCGTGAATAATACGCTGAGAGGATCAATGAAGACTCCAGCGTTAATGCCTTCAATCCAATCAACTGATGTTCCTGTAGCTGCTCCAGAGCCGAAAAATACGCCTGGTACGAGTGAAAGGGCCAAGCCAGCAGTAGCTGCAGAGATTACTATAACGAAGTAGTTTCGGATTTTATCGCCTTATTTTAGCGATTAATGGAACAAATAAGCTTGAAACGAGCGGAAGTATCCAAACAAGCCATGCAGAGATATTGTCAAGCAACATTAGATTTCCTCCTCACTTTCGCCTGTCTCTTCACTTATTTTCACTATTTCGCTTATGTCGCTTGTTCCATATTTTTTAGATACGATAACAAGCAAAGCCAAGATTACTGCACTAACTGCAGTGTCAGTAGAAAATGCCAATATTAGGAAAGCTTCTCCCAATCCTTTACCCATGGCAGAAGCAAGCGTAACAAAATTCAGCGTGGCTCCAGTTGCGATTAACTCCACAGAAATGAATACTTTCAAAAGGTGACGTTTGGTCAATAGACCGTAGATGCCAATTGACAGCATTACAAGTGATAGAATGACAAAGTCCATTATTTACCACCGCTCCTCTTCTCATACAAAACGATAGCAATTCCTAAAGCAACCATCAAAATAACTAAACCTTGTAAAATAACGTCAACGCCTCTTAGATTCCATAAAGCATCACCAAAAGTAATATCCGAGCCGACGCCTGTTGAACCGGAAACGGAAAGGAAAAATGCAGGCAACGATAAAATTACGCCTGCACTCAATCAATGCAACAGTGCTTTTTGCCGAAGTTTTCTTTGTTGGCTTATCACTCAGCATTTCTCCTGACAAGAAATAGGATGGCTAATGTACCAACGCCGACAGCAAACTGGAAAATAGCCACGAAAATCGCCCCGTTTAGCACGTAAATTAATGATGTAAATAGAAAGGTTCCTGCCAAAGCTGCAACAGAATAAACTGCTTCGTCTAGAAACAGAGCAAGACAGGCAGAAACTATTAAACCTATTGAGAGGATCTCAAGAATCATTGCTTTGCACCCTTCGCACTTTCTGCTTGAGGCTTTATAACTAATGAGGATTTATCGGTTGTGGCTAACTCATAGAAATACTGAGCTTTTTATTGCGTTTCTTGGGCAGCTTTCTGCACATTGATAACAGAAAATGCATCGGTCAAGCTTGAATTGTGGACGTCTTTTGCCTTCAACTTCAACCATTTCAATTGCTTTTGCAGGGCAATCTCTGCTGCATAGACCGCAACTGACGCATAGCTTAATGTCAAATACTTGTTGTCCACGGAAATCTTCAGGGAGCGTAGGCTTGACAAAGGGGTACTTGGTTGTTGCTGGTTTGGTAAAGATATGTGATACCGCTCTTTTGAACATTGGAGATATACGTGATTTCTTCGCCATTTTTTCTACACCACCAATGGATAAATCCATGTAACCATTGCGACAGTTAGTATAAGCGACAATATCGCTGCAGGGCAATAGTATCTTCCAGTTAGCAGATAATACTTGGTCAATGCGTAAGTCTCGCAAATACGCATGTTATGTACTCGGTAATTACAACTACTACTAGCAGTTTAAGCACAAACCACAAAGTATACCAGAACGCTGGCAACCCAAAGAATACTGGTCCGTTTGGTCCGCCAAGGAACAATTCAACAACTAATGCTGCGCCGAAAACAATTTGCACGTCGCGTGTCAAGTGAAGGAAAGCCAATTTGCCTCCTGTATATTCGGTTTCTAATCCACCGACAACTTCGCTTTCTGCATGCGGAATGTCAAAAGGGTCTTTTTCCAGCTCTGCCTGCATAGTTATAATAAACAGTACAAAAGCCCACGGAGCCAAAATAATGAACGGGATAAATGGCGTTACCTGGCTTGAGGCTATGGCGAATATGCTTAAACTTCCAGCGATGAACGCAGGTGTTAAGGCAAGCAAAGTAAGCGGTATATCATAACCTAAGAACTGTGTTAATACTCTTGCTGAGCCAATAGAACCATACGGGTTACAAGATGCCCATCCTGAGAGGAACAACAGAAAGTTAGCAATTGTAACAAACGCCAAAATAACAATTAAGTCACCGTTAAATCCACTCGTTGAAAGCACGCTTGCACCATCAATGGGCAGGAAACACATGGCAAAAACCATGATTGTAAACGCCAAAAGAGGCGCAAACCTGAAAACTAATTTTCTTAGCGTCTCTTGGCACAATATCTTCTTTTGTTAGTAGTTTAATGAAGTCAGCAAAAGGCTGAAGAATTCCACCTGGTCCTGCAACCATTGGACCAACGCGGTTTTGTATGCGGGCTTCAATTTTTCGTTCCATCCAATCGCAGAACAAAGTTAACAGTAAGTATGAAAGTGAAGCCGGGAAAGATCAAGATGCGGAAGATTAAGAAAAAGTCAATCATTCAGGTTCAGGTCACCTGTCAGTGCATGAGAAGCATGGGTCTAAGCTAACAAAGTTCGGAGGAACATCAGCTATGTTCTCACCTATTGCTGTTTTGAGGAATGCTGGAATGTTAGCGAACGTTGGAGTGCGCACTTTAACGCGGTCGGGAAAGGCTGTGCCGTTGCTTTTAACGTAGTAGAAGAGTTCGCCTCTTGGCGCTTCAACACGGTTTACGGCTTCGCCTGCAGGGACAACTCTTGGCGCTTTAACTCTGAACGGTCCAGCTGGCAGGTGGTCTATGTGCGTACTCGATTATGTTGATGCTTTCTTCAACTTCGTCCATGCGAACGTTCATTCTTGCCCAAGTGTCGCCTGCAGTGTAGACTATTTCTTTGAAAGGAATCTCACCGTACGCTTCGTAAGGTTCATCTTTGCGTACGTCAATGTCAACGCCTGAACCTCTGGCTACTGGACCGACAACGCCAGTTTCAGAGCGTCTTCTCTTTTGAGTACCCCGACGTTTTTCATGCGCATCTTAATGAAGGCTCATTTTCGTAGATTTGCCTGTAGAACGGCAGTTTCTTTCTCAAATCGACCAGAGTGGATTTTGATTTTGGGAATGTCGCTGTCTTTTATGTCTCGTCTTACACCGCCTACAGTCATGAGTGATGAGATAAACTCGGTTGCCGCTGGTTAACTCAATTAAGTCCATTATTGGTTCTCGGTCACGCCAGAAATACTGGAATAGTGTTTCATAACCAATTTCTAAGCCTGCATGCCCCAAGGTCAAGAAGTGACTGTGTAGCCTGTTAAGCTCTAAAGTTATTGTTCGAAGGTACTTGGCTCTTGGCGGAACCTCAGTTTTCAATATTTTTTCTACTGTTTCAACGAAGCCGCATGCGTGAATGCTAGTTGCATATGCCGCAGATTCGCTCAACCAAGTAAACATCTTGCAGGTAAGTGCGTGATTCAGATGCTTTCTCGATGCCTCGATGCACGTAGCCGATTCGAGGTTCAACCTTAGTCACGGTTTCTCCTTCAACCGTTACCGCGAATTTTTCAGGCTCCAACAACGCAGGGTGCTGTGGACCAATAATGATTTTGACAAGTCTTCCATCTTCTGGGTGCTTCGCTTCTTCCGGAGGTGACGGGTTTAGTTTTACTTCGTTTGCTTTAACATCCTTTCTTAGTGGATAAACGCCTTCAGGCCAATTTTCTGATAGACACAAGTGTCCTGGAGCTTGGGTGTCCTTCGAAGACTACACCTAAAAGGTCTGCTACTTCTAGTTCATGGAAGACTGCGCCTGGAGTAATGTCGGTTATTGTTTGAATTTTCGGGTTTTCTTTGGGCACTTCGGCTCTTATGGTTAGAAATGAGTTTGAAGTGCGAACATGATATAGGACGCCCAGGTTTGCTCCAAGGTCTAAGCCTGTGATGGCTGAGATGGCGTTTTCTCATCTGCCTCAACCATGGCTTTGATTACGTCTCTGTGTAAGCCATTGCTTGTGACTATTGCGGCTTTGCCAAGTTGACCTAGTTGAATTTGGACTTTATCTTTAAGTTTTGATTCAATTACGTTAATAATATCTATGTTACTGTTTGGCAATTGGTTTTGCCTCCTCAACTACTGGTTTAACTTCTTGCGGAGCTGCGGCTTCTGGTTTTGGAACCTCAGGTTTTGCCTCTTCTTTGGCGATTCAGGCTGTTTCTTTCTTGGTTGCTTCTTTGGTTTAGGCGGATTTAACGCATTTAGAAGCTTAACTACCCCATCCAAGATTGCTTCTGGACGTGGTGGACACCCAGGAATGTAAGCGGTAACTGGAATTACTTTGTCTACGCCGCCGACTACGTTGTAGCATCCTGCAAAAACTCCGCCGCTGACATGCACATGCGCCGATGGCTACGACGAATTTGGGTTGTGGCATTTGGTCATAGACTCGTTTTAGTCGTTCTGCGCATTGTTTTGTGACGGCACCTGTTACCAGTAGGACATCGGCGTGTCGTGGTGAAGGCTCAAGTTTTACGCCGAAGCGTTCAACATCATATTTTGGCGTTAGCAACGCGACTATTTCTATGTCGCATCCGTTGCAGGCGCCTGAGTTGAAGTGTAAGACCCAAGGTGATTTTACTCGTGCCCATGTTACTGTATTTGTCATTATTCTTTACCTCCTTCCAAAAGAACCAAGCCTGCGGCAAGAAGTATGCCAAGGTAGAGAATTAGGTAAAGCGGGTTTGTTCCTGCTATTGAGAAAGAAGCAAAAGCGAGTAATAGTACGGATGAGTCGAAGATTACAAAGTAAATCAGGTACTTGTACAATGATACGTTGACTTTTAACCCGTGGAATGATACTTTTTCGCCACAAGCGTATGATGCTTGCTCGTTTTCGCTTATGGTGGTTTTAGGCGCTGACCTTTTGCCTAAAGTGTAGATTGCGAATGTTGAAATGAATATTAATACGAATGCTATGAGGGCTTCAAAAAGCATCGTGATATCTCATCCATTAATGCTTTCATTTTTAACGATTAAAGCTGTCCTCAAGGAAGAGCCAAATTTGCAGTTGTTATAACAAAAAGCGTTATTATGAACATATTTAAGGTTATCTGCACGAAAACTGTGCAAACATACAATGTTAGTCATGCAATTGGTACATGGTCGTCTTCAATCCCGATAAATCATCGTCAGCCTAGATTGCCGCCATACTCTCTTTCCGTACTGCTCTATGTTCTCCCATACTACCCCGAGCTAAGTTCTCTATAAAATATGGCACTTAGATTTAAATATTAAGAACTGAAACAATGCAAACTCCATGGATTTTAACAGATTAGCATGTAAATGGGAACAAAGCGATTTATTCTGTTTCTGCCGCTCCATGCCATCTTCTTTCTAAATACAGAATCAAGCTGAAGAGTCCTCGACTGAAAATTACTAAAAAAAGCAATTCAAATTCAGGAATAGTTCTGACAGCCACTGTACGGATGATTTCTGCGCCAATAAAAAAGTTCAGACTTAACGTTAAATATCCTGATAAGTAACGTGTAGAGAATGACGGTTGATACGGATCCTTAAGTTTATATTGAATGAAACCGAATCGTTACCAATATGGCGCCAAAAGTTATCACACCACCGCCGAAAAGATAGAGAGCATCAGCAGCTATGGTGAGCATAACATAAATCGCATCGTAAATAGCGCCCCCCTGAGACATATGTTCCTCCAGATAGTAAGGTAATGAATTCTGGATATGCTAAACTTAGAAGAACGCGCCACAAATCGCTGCAACAATTATTATAATCAATAGTAAGAGTGCTAAAGAATTAGTTTCTTGTTTTTTTGCCACAGGGCTTTCAGCCATGAGTTAGGGCAACCTGACCTAATTCGATAAAGCAGATATATTCTGCTAATAAAGGTAGATTTTACGCGGTTGCTTACTGCTTCGTTAAAATATGCATAAGATCAGTTTTTGTTACAACGCCCACAAGCTTCTTAGGATCAGCCCTATCTAAGACTAGCACACGTCCGGTTTCGTTTTCGCTCATTCTCTTAAAGACATCCAAAGCGGTTTCATCAGGGTAGGCGATAACAAGCATTGCGTTTTGCAATTTGGCTAACTAACGTTTCGTTTCTTTTGGTTTTGTCAACGCTTGAAGCTTCTTCTAAAGTTATCCAGCCAACAGATCTCATTGTTTTTGTTTATCAGCGGATAAGCCTATATGATGACCTTTGGCGATCAAATCTAAAAATTGACGTACAGTGGTGTTCTCTGACACAGTCTTTACGTTTTTAGACATAATATCAGCAATCTTTATGCCTGCAAGAGCATCTGTTTCCCTCAGCAACAGTGCCGGCAGATACCCGCTGGTCTCTTCCATTTCTTTGGCTTTCTTAAGACCGGCGGTTCTTTTTTGCATAGCTGCAATCATTACTCGTTCGATGACGGTGGGTTCTTCTTCTATGACCCACGTGTTATGAGCGCCATTTTCAACTGCTTTATAGAAGAAGTCTTCTCCTGCTTTAGTTCGAATAATCACCGTTGACCAATCGTTCAATGGATAACGCTCCTCCGATTGATATGTCAGCTAGTTCGGAGGTAAAATCGGTGCATTTACGGCAGCTTGGCAGGATTTGGTCTGAAACTTCAGACAAAGGAAGCCTAATCTCTGCTTTTTCAGTTTGAAATACGAGTTTTGATGATAGCCGTATTTGTTTAATTTCTGACGGCTCAACGTTGTATTTGTTTTTTATGTATTCAAGCAAAGCGCTGAGCGATAGTGTGCCAAAGCAGAACAGGCCTATTGTTATTTTTAAGTTTCCGCTGATCTTGTGTTGCCAAGCCTCCAGTTTACGAAGAGCCAGAACATGACAGGGCACTCCAACGAACGCAATGTTTGTTTTTCCATAACCATAAACTGCACTTCCATAAGCTTTTGCAACTGAAGATGGGAAAAACTTGCTTCCAACCGCTGATAGTATATCATCAGGCACCAAAGCAATTGAAGCCTTTGGTATAGCGGGGTTTTCAGGTTCACCTTGTGAAACAATGGCGCTATCGAAAATTTTGTTTTCAATACCAAACTTCAATAGTGAGGTAACAACGCCTCCACCATGGCTTAACTCTCGAATTTTGGGGTCAACTGATTGAACTAAGAAGATTTTCCGATAGTAACCTATTGCTTCACTTTTAAGCGGCGTATCGCAAACGAAACTCAAGCTTCGGAGCAAAAGTGCTTCTGAATGGGGACAAATTTCATAGCAAATAGGGCACAAATCCATGTCTTTGGAGCAGTCATACGTGTGCTCAACTTTCTCACCGCTAACGTGTAAGGCACTAACTGGACATGCGGCTTCACATGCTCCGCATTGTGTACAAAATCCAGTATCAATAATTCGTTTTTTCAAAATATCATAAGCCATAAGTGAATCAGTTTTCTGCCCCATCTCGGTACCACTTGTTAATGAAAGACAGTTAGATTCTTAAAAAGTTAATTGAACAGAATCGAGAAAAGAACCCTACCAACTTAAATGAAAGGAAAAGGGGATTTATGAAAAAGAATCATACTGAGATCTCTTCTGTTAACCCTCCCTCAGGATACGTGAATAAATGTGCTTTGTCAAGCGGATAAGTTATTGTTACTTCTTGGCCGAAAGAGACCCAATCCTCTGTTAACGAAGTTCTATTTATTATCAAGCGGTCGCCGTTTTCAAGACGAATTTCGTACCGAACGAAAGTTCCCTCAAAAGTGATTTTATCGATTTTCCCAAAAAGCGCGTTTTCAGTTGCGTTGCCTCCTATTTTCATTTCGCAGGTTTCAGGTCTTATTGCCAAAACTATTCTCTCGCCTTCTTTTATGCCTGGATTTATGGCTTTGACCTTTAATCCACCTCTCAACTCTACTTCAGAATAACCATTAGTTCTTGTAATGTAACCTTCTAGAAAGTTGGATTCGCCAATAAAGTGGGCAACAAAAAGGCTGTTTGGATGCATGTAAAGTTCCTGTGGTGTTCCAATTTGGACAATTTTGCCCTTTTTCATGACTGCGATTCTGTCGGAAATAGACATTGCTTCAGCTTGGTCATGTGTAACATGAATTGCTGTCAGTTTGAGGTCTTTTGCCATTCTTCGAATTTCATATCTTATTTCGTTTCTAACTTTAGCGTCCAATTGTCCAAGGGGCTCATCTAAAAGCAATGTCTTAGCTCCTGCAGCCAACGCTCGAGCAACAGCGATTCTTTGCATCATACCACCGCTGAGTTCGCTGGGATAGGCATCTAAGCGTTCATTAAGCTTCACAAGCTCCAGCACTTCATGCCCAATCGTATCAGCCTTTTTCTGATCGTAATTTTTGACTTTTGGACCATACACAACGTTGCCCCAAGCAGTCATATGTGGAAATAGAGCGAAGGTTTGAAAAACAAAGCCAACGTCTCTATCTTCAGGAGGGTCTTTGTCAACGCGTCTGTCGCCGATGTAGATTTCTCCGCTGTCAGGTTCAATAAGTCCAGCTATAAGCCGTAGCAAGGTGGTTTTTCCGCATCCGCTTGGACCCAGCAGAGAGAAGTATTCTTGGTCATGTATGCTTAAGCTAACGTTATCTAACGCGTAGATTTTCCCGTATTTCTTAGTTAAGTTTACAACTCGGATATCAGGCATAAACTAACTCTCCTTCGGAAACAGTCTTATTGCTTTTATAAGTTGCCATTCTAAACCTTTCCTTTTCTAGTTAAAAGCCTTAAAACAAACAGTATTATGAAGCTCAAGAGTATGAGAATACCGCAAGCTAAACCGACAGTTAGAGCATCTACACCTGGAATGCGTGGTGATATGCCTCTAATGGAATTGACCCAGTTAACAATAAGCACAGGCGCAGTTTGAAGCTTGGAAGTTACGGCTAAAGTTGCACCTGTCTCACTAACGCTTCGGGTAAAAACAATTATTGCTCCAGATAGAATCGAGTACTTGGTTAGCGGTAGCACAATTGAGCGGAAAACAGTGAATGGTTTGGCGCCCAAGAGTTCTTGCTGCTTCCTCCATATCAACGTTAATTCGATCCATGGCTGCCGACATGGACCTAACGAAGTACGGATAGGTAATTGCCAAATGCGCAAAGACTAATAGGAGAAACTCAGGCATTTCAGGGATACCTTGCCAGAAAAACTTTAATGAAACGCCTAAGGCAATAGATGGTACAATTATTGGAATATTGATTAATGTGTCAAGAATTGCTGAGGTTGTCTTACCGAATGGTTTTCGAGCAATCAAAATCGCCATGGGTATGCCAAGTATAATCCCCAAAACCGTGACTATAGCAGCTAAACCATAGGATAAAACGAGGCTTTGCCATAAGCTTGCCCATACCCCTGAACCCGTAAAGGCTTGAATTATCGGGGTTCCGTTTGCGATTGCTTGGAAAGCGGGCAGAGCTACGAAAAGTGAAGGAATCAAAACGATTACGATGAATACAAACAAAGCAATGCTGTTTCGTAGACCAAGCAGCTTTTTTGTAACTTAGTTTCTTTTCGAAAACTGGAAAGCCATGACCAAAAGGAAGTTTGATTCTTTGTCCTAATACCCGTATGAGTCCAAAAATCGCTAGTGAAACAGCAATTAAAATGAGGCTTGCGAATACTGTTGCGCCTTGGTAAGTTGCAATGGATATTGTACCTGCCTTAAACTCATTACTTAGAGTTTGGAGGAAGACTGGCCCATTCATAAAAACAGCTCCTGCAACAATAAAGGTAGCTCCTGTTTCAGAAAGAGATCTTGCAAACGCGAGAGAGAACGCTGCAATTAATGATGGTTTTATGATGGGGAAAGTGACAGTTCGTGAAGCAGTTAAGTGGTGGAGCGCCAAGAGTCCTAGATGCACGCTCATACTCCATCTTGTAATCAAGCATTGCACCTACCATAATTCTGACAACAACTGGGAATGAAAAAGTAAAATGAAGAAGCATGACAAGAAGCCAACCTGGAGAAACCAGCGACCCACCAAAAAACGACGATATTCCGCCGCCTAAACTCCAAAAAAGTAAAAGAGAATAGCCCAATGCGGCAGTTGGCACAACGAAGGGAAGGTCAGCTAAAGTGTCAAGAACGCTCAGCCACCGTGATTTTCCGCGGGTAATAAGCCAAGCCAAGGGCACGCCGGCAAGTAAATCTAATGCGGATACAACTAAGCCAATAATGAAAGAGTTTGAGATGGCGCCAAGGGCTGTATTCAATAAAGTGGTCTGGTTTAAGACGTTTTGAATTGTTGGCGCTTTAATTAAAACTCCAATGATGGGTGGAATTAGGATTATTGCAATGAAAATGATGATTGCCGAGAGATAGAGAGAGTACTTTAAGGGTTTTTTAGAGGATAGCCCATTAAGTGTGTTCCAGAGTTTGCTAAGCACTGTGCGGCTCCTTTCAGCCAATGTCTTATTGAAAAGAAAGTTAATTAATTCTTCAGGTATAAAGCTATTACATTAGATTGAGAATTTCTTACATAATTTTTCGATAAAATACATAGTCTTTATAAAAAACATAAACTAAATACCTGAGGGCTTCCTCCGAATTAACAGAAGCCTTTATGAGTTTTAAAAACTAGATTTTAGCTGGTGAATTTTTTGGAAGATAAGCATAGAATAATGAAAAAGAGCTTTGAAACAGAAATGTATATTGATGGAAAAAAAGTTCCCTTAAACAATTTCGTGCAGGAAACAATTGGCAACATTATGGCTGGATTTTCAAAATCTCTAAAAGGTTTGGATACGACTGCAGAAACCATTGAAGTAAAAATTAGGCAGTTGCCAGCGCCATCTGATGTTGATGCACATGTTTATCCTTAGCTGACAACTTTTCTAAATTGGTACAAAGTTGCGCTCATTGTTATTAGAGCAACTAACCCAATAACTCCCCAAGCAGGGAGTATCGTACCCCAATCATAACCAGTAGATCATTAGCGCTCGGCTGGCGTCAACGGCATAACTTACTGGGTTAAACATTGACACATCCTTCACCCATGTAGGCAGGAAACTAATCGGGAACAACGCCGAACTTAGGAACAGCAACGGAAAAGTGATGACTCCTCCTATGGCGAAAACCGTTTCGGAACTTCTGGTTTTCATGCCTAGAGCTAAAGAAATTCCTGACCAAGCAAGTCCAAAAAACGCAAGCGTGAAGAATATGAGCAGAATTCCGACAACACCAGTGGTGACGTTGGCGCCTAAGGCGTATGCTAAACCAAGAATTATTGCTGTTTGGATGACTACTCTAAAGGCGTCACTACTTAATCTGCCCAGAAGAATCGCAGGACGACTTACAGGTGTTACGAGCATTTTCTGCAGGAACCCTGAGTCGATATCCGCGACTATCGAGTTTCCGGACTGTAGGGCACTTCCAAAGGCGTTTTGCATTAGAATTCCAGCGGCTGCAAACTCCAGATAGCTTACTCCGGTTGGCAATATTCCTGGAAAATTCCCTAATTTGCCCAATAGCTGTGTAAATAATAAGAGGAACAAGAGGGGTTGGAAGAGGGAAAAGAAAAGAAGGATAGGGGTGCGAATGAGTTTTGTCATATATCTTATGAATATGTAGCGAGTATCGGAAAGCAAAGTCATTTTTATCGCCTCCCTCCGAACATTCTACTGGGAGCCTTAATGAGTTCTTCTGTTCTTATTCTTCTGCCTGTGTGCTTCATAAAAACGTCATCTAGTGAAGGGGAGGAGAACGTAACCGATGTAAGCCTAATGTCGCTACTGTCTAACGCCCGCACAATATCAGCGATTAGTAGACCGGCGTTTTTTGCGTAAACAGTGAGACATTCTTCTGAATCAATTATTTCGGTGACGTCAGTCATGGTTTTGATGAGTTCTTTTGCTTTAGCGCTGTCTTTCTTGCAGTTTTCAAGAGAAATTCTGATAGAGTCTGCTCCAATTTGGCGTTTTAGTTCAAGGGGAGAGCCACTTGCAACTATTTTTCCAACATCAATTATTGAAAGTCGTTTGCACAACTTATCGGCTTCTTCCAAATATTGGGTAGTTAAAAAAATGGTTATGCCTTCTTCTTTGTTTAGTTTTTCCAGATAACTCCAAATGGCGGAGCGCGACTGAGGGTCCAAACCAGTTGTGGGTTCATCTAGAAATAGGATTCTTGGCCTATGAATCAGAGCAGTAGCTAGATCCAGCCGTTTTTTCATGCCACCGGAGTAGTTTCTAGCTCGTTTTTCTGCCGCTTCTTCAAGACCCACGAGACTTAGAAGTTCGTTGACTCGTTTTTTGATCTCATTTCCGTTCATCTGGTGGAAATGGCCTTGAAGAGTTATGTTTTCTCTGCCTGTAAGATCACCGTCAACGGTTGTTTCTTGGCTTTGCACTCCGATAATTTTGCGGATAGGAGCTGCTTGTTTATCAACGTCGTATCCTGCGATAGTAACGACGCCGGATGTTTTTCTGAGAAGTGTCGTAAGAATCTTAATTGTTGTGCTTTTTCCTGCTCCGTTAGGTCCTAGAAAACCGAAGAATTCTCCTTCTTGAACGCTAAAGGAAATGTCATCTACGGCTTTTGTGCCATCTCCATAAATTTCAACAAGATTCTTTACCGTAATAATGTCTGACATAAGCCTTACACCATATAGTTTGCAGTTTGGCAAAATAACCCTATGTGACTGTCGCCCTACAGCCACAGCAAGGGAGCTAAAAGATGCAAGTTATGTTTGCTGTTGCTATTTGCCCAAATAAGTTAGCAAACTGAATCCTCGATTCATAAAAAATAACTTATTAGTAGTTCTTTTTAATCAAGAGAATACTCTCAAACAAAATGAAAATAAAAATGGCAGTGCTAAATTGAGATGTCAACTCACAAAAAATAACAAATGAAATTCGAGCACTTCTAATTAATGCAAATATAGATTTTGAGTCTGGCAGAGAATAGAGCATTAAACGACTATCTTCCAAAAATTTTTCATGGTTGCCCATTTACTGAAGGGCTATGCACAACCAAACAACGTGTAGATTGCGACGTCTTCACAACCTGTGAAAATAAACGATTCTCCAATACGAAGCATGATCGCTGAGTTGTTCGTAAACAGATTGCTGATTTGTTGTTTTGTGCCTTGAAAGCCAAATCTCGTGCCTATTCTTTAACTTCTAGATCACGTTGATCAACAAAAAGCAATTCTAAGCTTTTGAATATTAACTTAATTACTTTTTCAAACAGAGGGCTTCGATAAAAGCAGAGCGAAATTGTGTGACTCTCGAGGATTGTAGAAATTAAGAAGGAGTCTGATCCGAAAACGCATATCCATTTCTCGTCTATAGGTTAAGGCTCAATCTATTCAGCCTTAATAAGAGGAGGGAGGTGACTGACGGAAAAGTTAGGATGTTTAGTGGATCTAAGGTAGTATTATTCTACTTATTTCGTAATTCAATCTCTGGATAAGACTTCTCTAACTACCTGTGAAACAAGGTCATCTTCAAAATCGTCAATAATTGGAACCGTAATAATGCAACTTTTGTACTTATTTTTTTTCCCCATTTTGCATCTAGAAAGGTAGCGTTTCAATAGATAACTAAAGTTTATGAAGCGAGAATCAATATTTCAAAACTGGGGATTTGTAAACGCCACGAAAATCCATTCAAATTGAGTTTTTTCGCATGATCATACCCTTTATTTGATAATGATGGGCTTGAAGCTGACGGCTCACAACAGACCATAGGACATGGTTGTAAGAAGCGCCTTATCCGCGGATCTGCGACTGTTAATTGCTAACACTGGCATAACTGCTATGGAAAAGTTGCTTGGTCCAGGATTCGTCCGCGAAATCTTCGTAACTGACAACCTTTATGCAAGCAACGGAGTAACCACAAGCGCCCTCGTCGTTGAGCCAGACCCGATGAACTTTGTAGTTAGAATCTAGCAAGAAGTCAGCGTCAACAACTTCATGGACGAAGACATGAACACCAAAGGCAAAGTCTGGGAAATCCTCACACCAAAATCAACAAGTATGCGGTACAAAAAATCCTGATAATTCATTGATTTGTTCAAAGATGTGCTGAATTTGTGCAAATCTTAATATTTTTGTAGCAATCTCTATTACATCGAAGGAATACTAAATTGAAAATCTTAGATAAGAAAAGCTTCAACATTGTGATTTCAATTTTGCTGATCGCTTCTTTTGCAGTCACATTATTCGGAAACCTAAACGTAGCTGCTCAATCTTTAGGCAAAGCTTACCCGTTCATCGAAGCAATCCCTAACCCAGTCGGTAAAGGACAAGTAACACTGCTAAACGTTGGCGCTCTTAACTTTCTAAACGCTGAAAACGACGGTTGGAACGTAACCGTTTCAATCACAAAACCAGACGGAACTAATGACACCCTCGGATCATTCAAAACATTCTCAACCGGCACCTACGGAAAATCCTACATCCCAGACCAAGTAGGAACATACATTCTAAAGACAAACTTCCTCCAACAAACATACAACAATATCACTTACGCTGCAGTTTCAAGCGACCCATATGAGCTAGTCGTTCAGGAACAAGCGGTGCCATCCTATCCAGATCAACCGCTCCCAGCAGAATATTGGTTACGACCAATTGATTCACAGCTTCGATCCTGGTGGTCAATTGCAGGCAGTTGGTTAACTAAACCAAATAGCCTCTTAGCGCCGTACAATGCAGGTCCAGAAAGTGCACACGTTCTTTGGTCACAACCATTAGGTGACATGAACGGTGGACTCGCAGGCGGCGACACTGGTGAGCATGGACACGAAACAGGCGATGCATATGAAGGCAAATTCTCAGGTTCAGTAATTATCGATGGAGTTCTATACTACAACCGATACATTTCAGGCAACCCACAACAAACAGTTGTCGCAATGGATTTACACACAGGAAAACAACTCTGGGAAACCAACCTATTGGGTCAAGGCTTACGTTTAAGCTTCGGTCAAACCCTTTGGTGGGATTCAAGGAACAACCGCGCAGTCTTCTCATACATATATGCTTCAAGCGGCACCAACTTATTTGCTTTTGACGCACACACAGGAAACTTGCAATTCAACTTCACAAACGTACCCTCAGGCACAGTGTACTATGGTGCAAACGGTGAACTCTTAAAATACACACTAACAAACCTTGGCAACACAACGAACCCAAAATATTACCTCAATCAATGGAACTCAAGTTGGGTAGTAACCAACGGCAAGACTGGTATGTCCGAAAGCTGGGGCAGCCAAGTCTTAGGAGTAACATACAACGCAACACTAAGAGGATATGACAGAAACGTCTCATGCACAGGAATAACTTCAGTTCTTCCAGGCAGCGCTTCAATAGCATACGTCGGCGATAAACTAATCGGCACTCGGGTCAACCAAACCGAAGTTGACCTCTGGGGAGTCAGCATAGCACCCGATGCAAGCTTCGGACAATTACTATACAACAAAGTATGGGCAGCACCATCTGAATGGCTTCTAGGCAACATAACCATCGGTGGCATCGGACAATCCGGTTGGTGTGCATGGAGTCCAACAAACCAAGTTGGCGTCTACTTCACAAAAGAGAACCGTGTACACTACGGCTTTCAGCACATCTAACGGTAGCTTCCTATGGCAAACGGCACCACAAAAATTTGAAGACGCTTGGAGTGACACAGTCACCGCAACCTTCGGTCCAGACAGAGTCATTGCCTACAACGAGCTAATCTCTGCGACAGTCGGCGGAACAGTATATGCATATAACATTGCTGACGGCAAACTAGCTTGGACATACAACGCAACAGATCCTTTCCATGAATCATACATCGGCAACGATTGGTGGACAGTACCACTCTTCGTAACAGACGGCAAAATCTACATTGGCAGCATGGAACACTCAGCTTTAGACCCCAAGCCAAGAGGCGCTCCGTTCTTCTGTCTTAACGCCACAACAGGCGATTTGCTCTGGAGAGTAAACGGTATGTTCCGCCAAACAAGATGGGGTGGAAGAGCAATCATCGGTGACAGCATCATCGCAACCTTAGATACATATGACCAGCAAGTCTACGCAATAGGTAAAGGTCCAAGCTCAATGACAGTCTCTGCACCTGATATCGCTGCACCATTCGGAAACGCAGTCGTAATTAAGGGCACCGTAATGGATGTTTCACCAGGAACTACCAGCGATGCAATAAAACTACGCTTCCCCAACGGTGTGGCAGCAGTGTCAGACCAGAGCCAAAGCGACTGGATGCTATACGTCTACAAGCAATTTGCACAACCTGGCAACATCACTGGAGTACCAGTAAGCATTGACGCAACGGACCCCAACAACAACTACATCCACATTGGTGACACCACAACCGACATGAGCGGTCAATTTAGCTATATGTATACACCAACACTCTCAGGCAAATACACAGTCTACGCAACTTTCACAGGTTCAGCAGCATACTATGGGTCATATGCAGAGGCACCCCTAGGCACAGGCCAACAAGCATCACCAACGCCAAGTCCTTCACCAATAGCAGCCAGTGTCAGTGACACCTACTTGCTTCCAGGCATCATTGCAATCATCATAGCAATAATCGCAGTCGGCATAGTACTAGCACTGCTCATTAGCAGAAAACATTAAAAACCAAAAAATCAACAACCTTTCCTTTTTTTAAATTCTTAACAAGCGATTTATTCATCATTATCAGTTAATCCACTACTTAAATTAATGATTGATTTATTTGATCGAGCGAACCTTTTCAATACTTCTATGATGAATTCGTTGTAAGTCCAGCAAAAGAACTAAATATTCTAAACAATTTTTGCTATTTTATGTTCAAGAAAATCTACCTAATAATTGCCGTAATTGTTATCGCTGTTATTATTAGCATCGCTGCTGTTCTATCAATACAAAACCAGCCAATACCTCCAGTAAAAGCTGTCACAAATTTAGTTCCAGGTGACACTTTTACATACAGCATAAAAGGCTACTCCGATTTTCTTGCAGACAACGCCTCGGAGCCTGCAAGTTTCAAGGAGTTAAACCAAACTGACTTCTACAAAGTTGCCATTAACTCCGCATTAGGACCAGACATCACATTTAACACGACTTGGCGTTTCTTAAACGGAACTGAAATCAATTCGCAGGGTAATGGTAACCTTTTGAAAGGAATAGATGACAATCAATTCTGGGCTATATATCGATCAAACCTAACTCTCTATGATCTTGTTCGTCCTTCGGGACAAGATGGAATGATTGTGAACCAGACGGAAACAAGAACTTATGCATATGGGCTCAGACCAGCCAACGTGATGACTTATCAAACCCAATTCCTTGACACCAACGATCCATCACTTAGTCGAGCAGTTGATGAATATATTTACGTTCACTTTGACAAAGCAACGGGAATGCTTGTCGAGCTTAAAGACATGCAAATCTACAGTGACCAAGTAGTCCTTACCGTCGAGTGGCAATTAGTGCAGACTAATGTTTGGGATGTATAGCACACTGCAAGGATACAGAAATTAAAACCCACAGCTGTATACGCCCAAATCTCTAAATGAGCTACCTCCATAGAAAGGTTCGGTCATCAAAAAACCTGAATCACCCCTCTTCTTCTATTCTAAACTAGCATTGCATTCAAGCTAACGCTTAAATCTAGCATTAAGCTAAACAACCACTTGGAATGAAAAATAATTGACGACCTCTGAAACTATAGTCGAATATCTTCTTCAAGCAATGGAATAACTGGGCTTCGAACAAGTATTCGGTACAAAGCCGTGTGTGCTTTCAACACTGTTTTACTATTTTGCTGCAAAGCTGCTTAGCTTCGAAGGCTATACTGCCCAATCAATCTGCGAAGCAGCCAAAGAACAAAAACAAACGAGCCTTTTCTTCAATGGAGAAAAAAAGGCAAAACTTGTTACCGTGCTGCAAAAGAGCAAGAGGCAATCTGCGTGTTGTAGTATAGTATCAGTCACAAGAGTTTTTAAACAAAACAAATCATAACAAGCAAGTAAGCTATAAGGAGAATAAATAGAAATGCGTAAAAAATCAACTATTTTTATTTCGAGCTTGTTTATTGCAATGCTGTTACTTTCAACGTCAGCTCTTGTTTTTTCAAACGTTCAAGCACAAGGCAACGCCACGGTCATAGTTTCAGATGTAACCGGGGGTACAACAGATAATCCAGGCACCAACACTTATGCCGATGGAACCTCTTTTACAATAACCGCCACAGCTAATGACGGATATGCCTTTGTAGGTTGGATAGTGTCGACTGATTCAAGTTCAACCAACTACATTGACAATCCATTAATAATTACGTTAACGGGCGGAACGACCTACACAATAGAACCAGACTTCCAGATTTTACTCCCAGTTCCTGGCGGTAATCTTCCAGCTCCGAATACTAATGCAGCTATCGTTGTAGTCTTAGCAGCAGCAGGAGGAACATCAACACCAGCGCCAGGGACCTACGCACTAGCCGACGCAACAAATATGAAGTTAACGGCAACAGCAAACAGCGGCTGGCAATTCTCGCACTGGACAATTTGCGGCTCAAGCATGAACCATGGCGGTGCTCCCCTAAACTATGCTCCATCAGAAAACCCCTACACAGTTGGCCACGGCTACGGATACACATACTACTATCAACCAGTATTCACTCCGGTTGGAAGTCCTCAGTCGTCATCATCGGCGTCACCCTCATCTTCACCTGCAGGCATGATTGGCGGATTATCAACTGAAACATGGATTATCGTCGCGTTAGTTATCGTACTCATTGTAATGGCAATTGGTTTTGCGGCTTATACGCTAAGAAGTAAAAAATAGATTTCCTCTCTTTTTTTCTTTTTAAAGGTCCACTTTGGAAAAGCAAAATAAGGAAAAATGAACTTTTGAAGCTATTCTATTCTCTGCTCAAAGATTTAGAAACTAAAGGAAAAATATCGTTATTAGTTGCTAATATGGCATAACTGCTAAGGAAAAATTGCTTGGTCCAGGCTTTATACGCGAAATCTTTGTATCTGACAACCTTTATGCAAACAATGGAGTAGGAAGTAATCGTAATTCTCCGTCTGAGGCATCGGGATAGCCATTAGTTGAGCTATCATTGTTAAAGTATTGCGCTTTGACTGGATAAGCACTTATCAATAATGAAACAAACAAAATCAACTTAAATATGGATGTATAAACGAGTTTTCCTTGCATTTTAAACTTCCTTGTTTTTGAGGAGAGTTGAGAGAAAAAGTGGAACTATTCTTTAACCGTTTCATACGCAACCAATTTGTTTATAGAATTTTGCAATAAGTGTTTAAGTTAATTTTTTTTCGTTGTGATTGCTTTTATTAAGAATAAGAAAGCCGATGCCTAAAACTACAAAGATTATTGTCCACCAGTCAATTAGACTAATCCAGCGCATATATTCTATGTTAAATAGTGCTATTATTGCAAAGATTGTTGCGTATAATCCAGCCAGAATTAAAGCTGCTCCAAATGCTTTAGTGTTAAATGAAGCGCTCTTTCTCTTGTAAAGAGGCATAAGAACTACAATCATGATTATGCCGGCTAACAGCAGGGTTAAGGCTGAGTTAAGAAAGCCAATTATGAAGATGGGTTTGGAAAAGTTTAGGGGTAAAGCGTAGATTGCCAATAGGAAATGCTTTGCCCAAAGAGCAAAGATGAAACCCGTGATTGCTAGTGCGCCCCATTTTGCAGCTTTTGTTATTTCAAAATTTTTGCTTTTTAGTTTAGAATAAAGAGTTAGAAATATTGGGGCTACGAAAAGAATTTGTGTTGAATAAGATATGGCGGCTCCATAATTTGCGAAAGCATATGGTTTCACAAATAGGTAGATAATAAAAGGTATATTGAATAGGTAGTAAATGCCTTCAAGAAGAACCGCTTTTCTTAAAAGCGACCAGGAAACATTCTTTTTCCATACAAGCATAACGACGAAAGCCATTAAGATGCATGCACCAGAAAAACGAAGAATCACACCAACTTCACCGGTTAACTCTGAGCCCAGATGAAACAAAGGCATCAATGATCCACTGTTGTGGTAAGATGCTGTATCTCTAAGGGCTATTCTGTAATCAGCTGAAAATGAATTTAAGAAAATATTGAGCAGGAATACGAAGAAGGCTGATGCTGTTGCAAGAATAAATGGCGATTTAGGTCTAGGCAATCTGCTTATTGTCATCACTTGCAGTATTATATGAGTTGCTTGTTTTAAAAACCTTTAACTTGCTACAAAAAACAATTAAGTTCAGCAGCAACAATAGGACACGATTAGCAAAACCAAAAAGCACATAAATGGCTCCAGAGTCTAAACAGCGACGACACGACACCAAGATGATATACGCGGTAATAGTACAGCTTGGTTAGTACATAGGCTTGCCAAGTCTTAGGACCCGGGTTCAAATCCCGGTTACCGCACTGTCATAAATTCCTGTTAGTATTTCAATTCAAATTTTTTCAAGCATTTTAAGACTTCTAGAAATATATTCAACTCTCCAAGATTTACTTTTAGTGGCTCACCGAAATTTATTAGCAAATGGCTTTACACTAACAAAAAGGAACTCAAAGCAGTAAACTCTGGTTGGCAATTTGTAAAAGGAGGAACAAAATGGGGCTGCAAGGATCCGTGGTGGGGCCGCTGGGACTCGAACCCCACGGGGTGAATATATACTATCCAATTTTTTCTAGTACTTCCTAACCTTACTTGCTTCTTATCTTTTCATTTTCTTTGGATATCAGAGTCTTCAGCTTCTGACATTGTTACAAGCACTAACTTTTATTGCCACTTATCAAGAAAGATTTGTGCTTCCTCTCTGAGCGAAGCTCTTGAACTGTTAAGATGTTTTTGGGCAAAGGCAATTACTTGCTCCGTAGCTTCAATGTGGTCAAAAAAGGCGTCAACTCTGGTTAGATTTGCGATTATTGCCATAGCATTCCACGTTAGAATTCGGTGCTTACTGTTAATGAGTTCAATAAAGCTGTCCATATAAGAATACAATTTCTCCGGGTATTTCTCGCTTAAATCTGTACGAATACTTTTCAACAGCCATATCTAACCGTTGCATTAAAAGAAGAAGAACCCTCCATCAATTTAGGCAAGCAAATCAAATCCGATTCAACCTTCTGAAAGAGTTGGGCTTTTGTTATTTCTTTGCTTCCAAGTTTCTTTAATAGGTCAGTTTCCACACTTATCCCTAAAACAATAAACAACTTCGGTTAAATGATGCTATTGTTTTTGGACCTTGTTACTTTATAATTCGTTGGGATTATACTATTTCCAAATCCCATCCGTTATGTCCTCGGAATACCCAGAATTAGCGAGACCTCTCCTGCCAGCGAGCGTTTTCTGAAGGTGCATTCTGCCTTTTGCTATCGTGCCGACGCTGCATCGCAATTTTGCGATTGGGTTAAAAGTGAACTACTCGCCCTTACGTGGCGAGCATCTCCAATTTTGGATCGGTTGACTGTGAAGCTTCAATTTTAGGCCTAGCCCACAATACCTGCAGTTCTGACAGCATAGCTCTCTGACCACAAATGCCCTCCCCAAAGCTTTTGCTTGAAGCACAACGAACTCTTCGAACAGCAATTTAGCCGAATTGCACTTCAAAACACGAACCATTTCAGGAATACAAATACTTGGCGGAGCAGAAACAAACACGTGTACATGATCGCCACCATGAACCTTAGCAGTCAACAGCTGAAACCCACTCTGATTAGCAATCGTCTTAAGTACCTCCTCCAACCTAACCTCAACTAAGCCTAAGAGTAACTTGCGCTGGTATTTGTGGCCCAGACAAGGTGGCAGTTGGCTTGGTAAGCACACGATCTTGCTTTCTCCAGGTCTATCACCTCCTTATCAAGTGGTAGCAGACCTATCGGCAAGGATAGGCTAATAGACTACGCATCATCCTGCCGCTAACGCGGCAGACATTCTGCTATGTTTTTTATAAACTTGTATTTCAAGGTTGTTTTAGAAAGCGCTTGTTACTTAGTCTTGAATTTGTATAAGAATATGTTTTTATTTTAAACGGACTCATTGGTAGTCTATGAGTACGCCGCTTGACCCCATTGGAAACATTTCCTTAGTTCTTCAGTAGCTATTCTGTTCGAATTAATCCTTGGATTGCCCCAAGAGGCGGAACAGGCAAGAAAAATTTAATCAGGCATGGTTACTTAACCGTTTTCGCTCTGACACTCCATGCGATACTTATCTTCGTCGTCATGATTCCTGTATTCACTCGGGGTATTAGCGACATACCGGTTCTTCCCATACTCATCCCAATCAACATTATATCACATATTACACTAGGCACTGCTCAAGAAGTACTCGGCGTGATAATAGTTGCAATATGGTTCGCACAGCCAATAAGCAGCATGGCTTGCTATAAGGCAAAAGCTAATGTGGCCACTTTTCATAATATGGGCAATCAGTTATTAACGGAGCAATAATTCATATATTTGGCATGTTGTAGCCAGTCGGCATTGCTGTCATTTTTTAGCTGTTGGTTATCGGTAGAATCTTTTTTATGCAGAAGCTTTGCTACTTATCTCTTAATACATACTATATGTTGTTTGCATCCATGCAAGCAAAACAAGTACTCAAAGTCTTAGAAAATGTT
>CAWHSP010000003.1:0-7713 GCA_963831865.1 Candidatus Bathyarchaeota archaeon
TATTTCAAAGAACCTCCTATAACCTCCACTTTTCTTATGGAAGTTTCTGTTGGATTCGACAGAAAGCCCCGTCACCAATTACGAAACTCACCATTCGCGCGTAAAAAGACTATTTCTTTGAAATACTTTGTTTGCAGAGAAAAATGAGAAAAAATGTTAAGCATTTACTAATTTTTTTTGCCGTCATTGCTTTTTGTTTTGGTAATTTCGGTAGGCTTGTCCTATCTCCATTGCTTCTTTTTCACTAATCACTTTCTCTGCTGCTGTTGGGAAAATCTGTTTCTCCTCAACCTCTATGTGATGGGCTAACATGTCGTAAAGGACCTCGACTTTGGCTACCCACTTATCATCAGCCTGTGTTGAAGTTATCTTGCCAACGAAGGCTTTTCCCGCGTTATGTTCCTCGTAGGCTTTAAGCGCCAAATGTTTTGTGTTTGAATTGGCTTCGAGTTTAGGATAGAGCACTGATTCTTCTCCGCCCATATGCACAACTAGGGCACTAAGAGTTTGTGAGTAGAGGATCATGTATTTCTGTATTGATTATTTGTTGAAAGTTCTGCCCAACTTGCTTGTGTTCTGATTTGAGAATGTCAAAGATGTTTTCCAAATATCTCACCTCCTCTTTGTGTTTGGTCACAAAACTTACGGTTTGTTTGAAAAAGTTAAAGCAAAGCAGTAGCTAAGATGAACTCTGCCGAGAAAAGAAGGGGTTGCTGGCTATTTCCACGCCCAGACCTTGACGGTAAAGTCTCCATTCTCGTCTGATTCCCATTCCCAAACGCCGACCGTCTTGTTGAGGCTCGCGAGTTTCGGTGCACTTGTCATGAAATAGACGGCGCCCCTATTGCTTGATTTCCAGCCCTTTCCTGTGGACCAGCCTATCCCATTGAACTTATGCATTACATTTTCTCCTTCAGCTGTCATTTCTATGCCGTTCCCGTCTATCATGTTTACTCCGGTGGGCACCTGCCAGAAAACAACTGTTGCCATTATTGTGGCATCTTTTCCCATGAGTTTGCCCATGCCAGTATACGAACCTTCGATTTTTCCATCAGCAAGAATCCGCGTTCCGGTGGTTTTGCCTTTATATTCAGCTATTAATTCACCAATCAATTTTCATTTCACCTTAAAACGATGTAACTCATTGTAAGCTTATTAGAACATGTGACTGCATGCTTACAACCACAATAACTAACATCGCCGATGGAATTTTTTGGATTAAAAGTTTGCGACGCGCTTTATTTGTAAATGATAAATCAATGTCGCAGATTATTGATGAATCACTTTCTCAAGATCAAAAATTTAAGAAAAAAATGTCTCGATGAATAACTTATACGATCTCTCTTTCAGTTTTTCCCCAAGCTTCTACAACAAAACTTGTTAGCGCCCAGTGCCAGCCTCTCTGCTCAGCCACATGTTCAACGTAAACGGGAGCACCAACAAGCAAAGGAGCAAAAGACTGCAATTCTCCAGTTGTGTAAATATTAAAATTGCGAGATATTCCAGCAGCCATGACAACCCCAGAAATCCGCAGCGGCTGACCTGCAACGGCTTCCAAAACCCTAAACGGCAAAAGCGAAGCTACATGCTCACGAAGTTTACCCTTGCAACCCTGCAACAAGTCTTCGACATTAAGTCAAGAATTAGGCTTAATTCGCTGAAAAAGGCTGTAGTTAAAGCTTAACAACAATTGTTAAATATTCACAAAGCAGCAAATAGTCTGAGGCTCAGGTTACAGTGCGCAAACACCCGGTAAGCATAGCCCTTTCTAACCGTGTGCTGCAAAGAATAGACCAAGAGGCATTAAAACAGAAGCTGTCGAGAAGCGAATTTATTGAGCTATTTTTTGAAGATGCCTTATTAAACTCTCCAAAGCCTGCACAATAGAAAATTCTTCTGTTATGATTGCTTTTTAAAAATGATAATTAACTCTTCGTTCTTAAATGCCTGCATTGCTAAGTTATGTCTGTCAATAACTTCTTGCAAACATTTCTCAGTTTCGCTATCAACGGTAGTTTTTATGTGAATTTGGTAGCCGTGTGCAGTGGGTTTGATTCTGGTTGGCGGGACTAGTGACAGATATCTTCCATCCATATAGGTACATTTCTCGATTAATTCTTTGACAACCGAAATCGCTTCTTGACGGTTTATAAAAACACCAATAAAGTATTACCCTTCGATCTTAAAAAGTATAGTTCTTACTCGTAGAACCATTTACCGTTTAGCTCCTTGAGGGGGGCAAACATATTATGAAAGTTGTTCCTTTGCCTTCTTGGCTCTCAAAAGTGACTGTTCCGCCTAATGCTTCAGTCATTCGCTTTATTACCGCTAAGCCGAAACCTTGACCTTTAGCTTTAGTTGTGAACATAGGAGTAAACAATTTGCCTTTCACTGTTTCAGGAATGCCTACGCCCGTATCCTTAACAGAAATAACTGTATCATTTGCTTTTTTGTATGTGCGAATAGTGAGTTTGCCGCCTTTGGGCATGGCTTGAACAGCATTATTCACCAAATTGAACATTATGCGGCTAATAAAAGTAGAGTCAGCAACAACTTTTTTAGTTTCCACTTTGACACTAACTTTAACATTCTCTGGCAAACCGTTCTTTGACAGCAAGTCATTAATTATGAGTTTCAAGTCAGTTTCTTCAATATTTGGTTTAAGAGGCCTTGCAAAGTCTTGCAGATCCGCCACAATTTTGTTAATGTACTCAATGTTCTTTTCAATCTCTGTCAGGCTTTCTTGGATGTTATTTTTCTCGTCCCCTTCAGGAATTGTAGCCAACTCTGTTTTGGCTAAATATACATCGCCAGTTATTGCCTGAAGCGGATTGCGAATATCATGCCCAACCATGCCTGCAGTTGCACCTATAGCTGCCAGGCATTCAGCATCTTTCAACTGCGCTGCTCTCTGATTAGCAAGCTTCTCCATTTGACTTGCATATTCTTCAAGCTGGATGGCAGACTCTTCAAGCTTGAGTTGCATCTGGATATGATCGGTAATATCCACGTTTGACTCCAACACTTCGAATATTTTGCCATCTGAACCAATTTTCCCCAACCAATAACTCTGCAGAACCAACTTACTCCCATCTTTGCAGATGTGGACAATTTCCCCAGACCATTTTCCATCGATTTTGAGCTTATTTTGGATCTCTTCAAGTGATTGTGGAAAATCTGTCTTCAAGAGCACATTGATATCCTGTCCTATTGCTTCGTCTTTTGTCCAACCGTACATTTTCTCTGCGCCTTTACTCCAAAAAGTAACAGTGCCATTAAGCTTTCTTACAATAATGGCGTCAGGACTGAGGTCAATAAGTTCAGCCTGCTTTGCAGTAGCTTCTTCTGTTTTCTTTCGCTCAGTGATGTCTCTGAATATTAGCACCACGCCTGTGGTTTTGCCGTCTTTATCTCTTATGGGCGCTCCGCTGTCATCAATTGGAACTACATCACCATTTTTCTGAATCAAAACTGTATGATTAGCCAAACCAACAACCATGCCTTCGCTAAGAACTCGATCTATAGGATTTTCAGCTTCTAAACGGGTTTGTTCATTGACGATGATGAAGACTTCTTTTACCGGCTTCTGGGAAGCTTCACTTAAATTCCAACCGGTTAATTCTTCAGCCTTATCATTCATAAATGCGATTTTGCCCGATGTATCAGTGGCAATAACGGCATCGCCAATGCTCGCCAAGGTAGTTGCCCAACGTTGCTCACTCTCCCTAAGGGATACTTGAGCTTGTTCCAGGTCTGTTTTTGAGGCTGTAACATTTTTCAAATTAGCTGTCATCTGGTTGACGGATCTAGATATTTCACCCACTTCATCTTTTTTAATTTCGTTCAAAGAATAGTCAAGGTTTCCTGATCCGACAATTTTGATTCCATTCTGCAACTCAGAGATAGCGTTGAGTGTTTTTCGATAGGTTAAGAGATAATTAGTGATGATGTACGCGCCAAACAATCCTAATAGGGTTAAGATCAGAATTACCCTTGTTAAATTTATTTGATCAATTTGAACGCGAAAGGTTTGAGATAACTGTTGAGCATCGAAAATGAGAGCCTGGTTTTGTAATGACATTCGGCTAGATCTTGTTTGGAATTCCGGAAGAACCCTAATGCTAACGTCCCGAGGGGCATTTTGAAGGTAAGAAACAATATCCGTCCAGCGGCTGTTTAGTCGTTGTGCGTTATCCTTTGTGCTGTTAAGAAGTGCCTGCTGTTGAGGGTTGGAAATAGCGAGTTTAGAAAGGTCAGAGGTTAGGGTTGCGAATTCTGTTTGCCATTGGTCCAACCCGGAGCTTTGTTGGAAGAGAAAATAGTCGTTTGAAATGTATGCAAGGTTGCTGGCTCGGGTTTGGATATCTAGGCTTATGATTTCCTGATTGCTAACTTGGACTGCTTGCTGCTGAGACACAAATATTGCCGCAGCAATTATTGAAAAAATCGAAATAAATATTATGATACTTATGCGTAACTGGTTTTTTATTCTCATTTTTAGTCGCCCAAGCCTATTATGTTTACGGATTCAGGGCTGACCGATTTCAATCCGTCGACATAGACGTAATTTAGAAAATTAGGAATTGAACTCGCGCTAGTCAAATTGTTGTCTAATAGCCATCTGCTCTCATCTTGCATAAGCAAAATAAAGGATTGGTCAAGAGTAACTAAGTATTGATATTCTGACCAAACAGAATTTATGTATGAACTCGTGAAGTTCAGGTCCTTTGCAACTATATCAATGGCTTGATTTGGATGGTTAAGGTTGAAATTTTGAGCTTGAAGTAATGCCTTTAAGATCCGAACTATCAAATCTGGATGCGCTGTTGCCCAGTTTTTAAGACAAATTGCCCCAAAATAGCCAAATTGGTCAGCTTGTGCTGGCCACATTACAGTTCTGTTGCCTAAGAGGCTTTGAATTTGGTTTATGTATGGTTGAAACGTAATTGCGGCGTCTACTGTATCGTTTGCAAGGGCATTGGGTGTTTCTGCAAAGTTGAGGTTGACAATCGTTACTCGGCTTTGGTTTAAGCCGTTTAAATCGAGGAATCTGCCAAGATAGAATTGGTTACCAGTTCCCAAGGCAAGTCCAATTCTCTTCCCATCAAGGTCAGAGATACTATTGATACCGGCATCAGTTCTTGCAACCACATACAAGTTTAGGTATTTAGAAATGCTTCCAAATGCGTAGAGACTTGCATTTTGCATTGCATTATTAGCAATGACAAATTCAGAAGCCGTGGAAACGTCTACTTCCCCGTTTAGCATTCCTCTAACAGCGTCAGATCCTGAAGGATAGTTCTTTAATGTTACTTTGAGTCCGTTAACTGAAAAGTATTGTTGGTCGTTTGCGATATAAACTAACGAAGAGTATTCAGAAGGGTAAATTCCAAGGGTGAGAGTCTCTACATTGCCAGCATATGGCCTTTGGGAATTGAGGTAAACAAGTGAGCTTAAAACGATGGCTATAACCAATATGATAACAGCTACGATTATGAGCTTTCGTTTTTTTGGCACTGCCATGTTATTTTGCCTTCAGAATACAAAAACTTAGTTACAACTGCATGGTTTTGCGCATATATAATTATCGATAAAAACAGCAAACTCGATTATTTCATATTTTGATGAAATTAAGAGAATCATAGTTTAGGCATCATTACTAAAAACTTCTTTTTCATTCCCCAAGCCCTCTTCAACTCCAGCAGCAGAAGCTTCATTCTCCCGCTCAATTAACTCATCGTAGGAATCAAAAGCAAACCGAGTCAGAGCCCAAGCATGCCCACGCTTCTCGAAGAGACATTTTCCAGTTTCAAAGTGCAAGCGCTTGTTCATGCGCAAAATTCGCCGACTCACATCATAGTACCTTAGTGCAAAGTTGCCTCGCTGGTTGACGTCAACAGCTACGACCTTTGGCAAAACACCGGGCACTCCAGCTTCCCGAATCCGCTGCACAATCTCCCGATCAACTTCATCGACGACCGCAAACCCTTCCACGTCACAAATAGAATACTCTGCCTCTCCGATCCGCTCTAGCCGACGTCGGATCCAGCGAAGCTCACCAAGGAGACGCTCATTTTGTGCAAAGACCTTTTTGGTTAAAACCTCGTGATATTTCTGTCGACCAATCTTTTCCTCAGCACTACGCTGTTTTTTAGGTTTTTCGCGGTCTTTATCAGAGGTTTGAACTGAAATTTCCTCTAAATCCTGTTTATCCTGTTCAATCAAAGCTTTCCACTCCATCAACATTACCCAAAGAATAGTGTCCACAATAGGACTACCCACTACAAGAAACACCCATCTTGAAAGCATGGACTTTTCCCATGCCAAAACTCGCAATAAAACGGCTACAAAAACTTCTAAACAAACATTAACATCCAAAAAACCATTAAGAAGCATACTTGGACTCCCAAACCTTTTATCGAATCGTTCTTTGCGTCATTCTCCAAATTAAAAACTTACCAAAGTTGTCGTCAACTTCTCAATATCACCCCGCAGAGCAGAAACCTCAACCTCAAGATGTTTGGTTTTTTCAACTTCAGAAATTCTGCTCTCGTAGAACCCCTCAAATAAACGCTCCATTCCAAGCAACCGAGAATTGGTAAACTTCAAAGCATCAGAATTTGCTTTAACCTCACGTTTTATCTCGAAATTTGCCTGAGAATTCGCTGAATCATTAAAACCTTTGGAGATAGCTTCTTCAAACATGTTAACACTCATAGGAACAACAGTTTTCTGTTCTTTGCGAACCAGGTTCTTCTCTTTCTGGTAGACCCGCTCAACATTCCGTAGAGATCTGTTTTTGTTACGCACAAAACGCCATCTATGCGTATGCCATGGTAATCTTTGTTGCATTCAAAAGTTAGGAATTGCAAGTCATTAAGCTGCCAGCCTAAATGATCCTGGACAATGTCAAACCAACGATTCAGTGCCAACAAACAAGCATAAGGCTCATTCCGCCGACGTCGCAAGCGATGTAACCGCTAATTTTGCGCCGCTCAGAACCAAAACAAACATGGGTCTTCACGCCAATAAATTCGTCTTTTTCCAAGACTTTACATCCTGATAAACAAAACTCCTCAAAGAAATGTTGTGCACGCAAAGCGAAATAAACCGCAGCCCGTAGGTGATTTTGTTGCAGTAACTTCCAAGGTAGGGCTGAAGGATCTTTCCTTTTTCTAAAAGTTTTCTACAAAATACCCGCACAGAAGCATATTGACCAGGTGTAGGTTTTTTAGGAGCATGAAGTTTACGGGAAATTTCTGCAGGACGCAACTCAATCTCTGAAGCATCAATAATGTGGAAAACTCTTGCTTCAACACTCCAACTCCGCGAACACAAGCAACTGTTATCACTGGTGTTACATGAGTTTTTGTGGAGTTATCCGATGTGGGTGCCAAAAATCAGTAACTCCTAAGTTTGCTTCCTTGAGGCGTTCGGCAAATACAATTTTTCAAGTATTAGCCAAAAAATAGCAAAGTCCTCAACTTCAAAGTGGTTTCTCCAACAATTCAAATAGAAGTCAGGTCTACAAAGCAGTTCAATCCGCAAACAATCATTACGGCAACCAACGCACAAAGAAACTTAGCCCTTCATCAAGAACCCTCACCTTCAACCTCAAGTAAAGCGCGCTTCGTAATTTCCTCAAGCTCATGAAAATCGGCATCAAAATTAATAGCTAATCCAGTAAGGAAAATACGCATCATAATTGACGCG
>CAWHSP010000004.1:0-9535 GCA_963831865.1 Candidatus Bathyarchaeota archaeon
TTTAGACTATTTGAGGAGCATCCTACTCAATGATTATCAAGACGGAAAAAAGAAATGTCCAAAGAGTATGGAATAATTGTTGGTAGAGTAGGCATTATTTTGCTACTCACTGGAATAGTTATCATATTATTTGGTAAATTAAGGTCTTCAGCAAACACCAACCACATAGACAGTAGCTTGGTAAACTATATTGGGGTAGGACTAGCGGTTGTTGGAGTTATTTTACTCCTCCTATTTGTTCTTGAATTTGTATCAACCAAGAGAAAACACCCATAACCGACCTTAAGGGAATTAGCTTTACGCCGTTCCCGCTTTCGCGTGTCGCTCCACATCAGCAGCTCTCTTCGCGTTTTCCAGTTTTTTTTTAAACAAAAACTTGACTAATCGAGCAACAACCATAATATACACCATACATAATTAGCCGTTTTAAAATACAAAATTTGTGTGTATTTAGCTCGTTTGGATTCGTAATAACTAGATTAGGCAAAGCTTAAAAGTATATATTTTGTATAAACTTGCTTATGACTGCTAAACAAAAGATAACAGAACAAACAAGCCTAACCGTCAATAACATAACAGGCTTCTTCGAAGGCAAAGTCACACCAATAGGCAACGGCGCCAAAATAGGATGTCCCAAAGAATACCTCGGACGCAAAGTCTACATCATAGTCCTAAAAGAATAACCCCCACAAAGCGACAAAGCATGACATGCATCATAGACCAAAACTGTCAAAGCTGCCAAAAAATCCAACAGTTAAACCAAGAAAACCTTGCCCTAAGAAAAGAAATCGACATCCTAAAACGAGCCCTAATGCGCCATGAAAACCCACACACACCCACATCCAGACGAATGTATCCAACTAAGACAAGCGATCACACCAAAAGCACTAAACGTTTTCCAGGAAGACCCAAAGGACACAAAGGCGTCACCAGACATAAACCCAAAATTCCAGACCAAGTCAAAGAACCCCCAAAGAAACAGAAATGCGACCACTGTGGCGCACCACTCAGCGAACCCATCCGCGTTGCCCACCACATAATTGAGGAAATACCCAGCCCAAAACCGAGACAAGTCATCGATTACTTAGAGTTCAACTACAGGTGCACATGCTGCAACGCCTCTAACTCAGCCAGGCATCCAGATTGTCCTCCAGAGGGCGTGTTTGGGAAAAACGCTCTCTCGCAGGTGACGCTTATGAAGTTTGATCAACGCTTGCCTTTTGAGAAAATATCCAGTCAGATGGAGAGCCAGTTTAACTTACCTATGACGTCTGCGTCAGCGTTTGACATTACCAGAAGAGTAAGCCAATATCTAAAACCCCAGTATGACCAGATCTTGGCAAATGTTAGGGTAGCCAAGGTTGTTAATGTTGATGAGACAGGCATAAAAGTTGATGGAAGACGATATTGGCTATGGACCTTTGTTACCTCAAAAGAAACCTTGTTTGTTATCCATAAGAGCAGAGGAAAAAAAGTCCTTGATCAGGTTTTAGGTGAGGATTTTGACGGTTACTTGGGCTGTGATGGCTGGAAGTCTTATTCTAATTTCACTGACAAGTTAGAGCGTTGTTGGGCTCATTTGCTTCGTGAGGCAGAATGGCTAGCTCAGCATTGTGATGAAGCAGAGGGGTTGCATCCTGCGCTACAGCGTTTGTTTGTATATTTGACTGCCGCAGTTGTTGGTGATCCTCCTGTTTGTGTGCGTAGAAGGGTTGTGGCGAGCGGTAAGCGTCGGCTGAGCTACTGGCTTAGTAAGCCGTATGAAAGTAAAGAGGCAAAACGATTCATAAAGAAAGTACGGAATGGGTTTGATCACTGGTTTACGTTTGTTATGGTGGCGGGTTTAGAGCCAACGAATAATCGGGCTGAGCGAGCGCTAAAGGAGCCTGTTGTTCAACGGAAGATTATTGGAACCTTCAGGAACGATAAGGGCACCCAGATCTATGAGACAATGATGACGCTTTTAGCCACATGGAAGCAGCAAGAACTCAACCCATATGATAAACTGCCAGACAGCCTAACCTCCGCCTGGTCAAAAAGCTAAATACACACAAATAATTTTGTGGCATTTTTCTAAAACAGTGACTAACGTTAAGCCAAAGAAACTAAGACTTCATAGTACGACAAACAACATCGAAAACCTTTCAGTTAAACAAAAAAGCTAACGAAATCTTTTGATTGCTATCAAGACTCCTATCATAAAGACTAGCACAAGAGCGTAAGCAGCAATGCCAAAAAATGTATTACCTGTAAAAGCAAAAATCAAAATGGACGCTATAAACGCGAAAATGACTCCTCCGGTTAGAAAGAAAGCTTCAAGGGTGTTGGGCTGTCTATATTCTAAATAAGCGAAAACTATAGAAACGCAGTCCAGGTTACGAATACTAAATGTATACCGCCATTGAAAATGAATTGCGATATTATCCTGTTTGCAATTGAAATAGCCATCAAGAAATTAAGGCTGATTTGCTTCGTTTCATAATCCAAAACAGCGCCATCAGATTAACAGGTATCATAATAACTGCGTTTAAAACCGCAATTTCCCAACTTGCCGTAAGAGTAAAACGTTCCATAGGGACGTTTGCCATATAATTATTGATAATACTTCGCCAATAATTGTTAGAGATAACAGGATAAGTAAGATTTTACGCTTTACATCTATCATGTTTCTAATTGCTTATATTACAGTTTTAAAAAGCTTGTCAATTATGAGTTGTAATTAGTTGGTTGGGACGCCATAACCTCAAAAGGCTTATTATTATTCAACGACAATTGGAACCTACGGATTAAGAATGCTTCACTACCCAAAGTTCATTTACAACTAGTGCTACATGTCTATCTTCCAACAAATGATGGTGCTTTATTTTAGTCTAACGGATAAGCTTTAGAGTAACCACATCATTAAACAAACGTGCAAAAGGATTTGCAAAAGTGAAAGAGGAAGTGAAAAATAGATATGTCATTTGGAAACAAAGAAATGCATAAGGCAACCTGCGCAGACTGCGGAAAAGAATGTGATGTTCCTTTCAAGCCAGACGGAAGCAGGCCAGTTTATTGCCGAGAATGCTACGCAAAAAGACGACCACCAAGAAGATATTAAGCTATTAAGCTAACATCTTTATTAGTTTAACAATTTTTCTAATTTTTTTATTCTTAGTTAAAAATGATAATTAATTGAAGTTGAACAATTAAAGAAAAATACCGGTATTTCAAGGGCCTCAACCTTAATCGGCTACAATCTTAGATTTGCCATTTCCACTAATCTGCGAAGCAGCCTTGACCGTGTCTCAGCACGAACTCTCTTATCAGTTACAGGGAGACTGAGGTCGTTAGCTGTAATAGCTGAGAATTTTTTGCACAAGAATTTGAGCTGCTCTTGCGATTTCTTCAATTGGCAATATTGTGGTTTCGTCATAGGTTCCCAAGCAGCAACATGCAAAAGGAAAGTTCAGATCTACCTCAATCCTGTTTTGGTGATTATCAAAGTCGGTAATGGTGAATGGCTCAATCCTGCAAACTTGCGGCCTCAAAGCGTATATTGCACATTTGTTTTCTTCTGTTAGAAACCAGCAACCGCCCTCTTTCTTTCTGCGGAGCCAACGAATTCCATTTTCATCTGGGGACTCTAAGAAATCTTTGAAGCCTTTTTCTTCGATGCGTTTTTGCTCTGTTTTACTTACGTCGGGTGGCTGCATACGGCAGCAAGCTCCGCAGTTTTTGCATCGAAAGCCCACAGAATCTGGAAAGACAACGTTCTCAATGTTCAAGGTGAATGTGGATAGGGAAAAATGGCTTATTTAGGTTGTGCGATGAAAAAGCAAATATATCGAGAGGAATCATTATGAGGTTCAATGACTAGCTCTTAAGGCAATGATAGCGTTGTTTGGAGGAAGGCAATTTTGACGACTAAAACTTTAGTTTGCGGATGCGTTTACGAAGAAAATGAATGGATGCTTGTGCGAATAAAGGAATGTGAAAAGCATCATAAGCAACGAACCAAAAAAATAGAGTATAGACCAAAATCGGAATGTTGCAGAAACGACACCAGAGGCGAATGAATCTATCATATAAAGGGCACTAGACTGTAACGAACCCTCTGACAATATTCAGTATACCCAGACAATTTTCGGGCGAGGAACTTCTCTTCTTCAAGAAGTCTCACGGCAATTACAGCCAACAAGGGCGGAAAAGCGAGCAATCCTCAAAATGAACCCAGAGCAAGAGGGGTGAAGAGCAGCATAAGCAAAGCGCCTGAATACATTGGGTTTCGGACTACCCCGTAAGGGCCTGTCGAAATTACTTTTTGACCCTCGTTCACCTTCTTTTTTAATAAATAAGTGCTGATTGCCCATATACATACCAAGAAGACTATCCAATAAATCCATGCTTGCCAATAATTCGGCGTCCAAGCTGGCAAAAACAGCGATAGCCACAATAGAAATGCAAGGGATGCTAAACCAATAAACGCTTGCGTCGCTATGCCTAGATGGGGTTTATACAGAGTTTGTCTTGCTTAATTCTGCTACGATTTTTAAATAGACTCTGAATTAATACTTGACTGGTTAGGGAATTCTTAATGCTTAAAATGAATGCTAAATTTACCCAGGAAAACTTTTGTCACTTTTAATATTTTTGTCGCTTGGATTCTCTTATCCAAAACTGTGGATCATCAACCAAAACAACCTGAACCTCAACAACATTTCTGGGATTTGTTATAACCACCCGAAATTTCGGAGATAAATTAGGGTCGGCAAGAAATGTCATTCTTGATGTTTCCAACTCATCCGCTATACGCTCAGCTTTCTTATTTTGATAACCGCGGTATTTTATGCTTCTTCCTTCAACTATCGCTTTATCAAAAGCTTCTTTGGTACATTGAATAAGTTTTTGGCCGTCTCGAATAAACCAGAATGGAGCAGTCTTAGACATAACAACCTGAGGCAATACGGTCTGGTTAATTCTTAATTAACATTGTCATCAACTGAAGGTGATTGGCGCCTCAGAAATACCGAATTTTGTTTTCAGTCACTTTCGGAGACAGATAACCTGAGACTCCAATACTTTCGTGCAATTGTCATCATCGGCGCATTCTAGTGCACTTTCAAAAAACTAAGTTTCCTAGCAAGATAATAACCCTGTGCACAAATGCCAAATGATTCAACTGCCTTTTGCAGCAACAATAACAATTTTGATAATAAATAGCAGGGTTTATAAGAATATTCATTCATCATTATGCAATGTACAAATTATTTTTTTCGCGCACTGCAATTAGCAAGATGTAAGCTATCATCATTTTAATTGTAATAATTATCTCATCTGTAGCTTCTATTAGCCATTATTATGGCTCATACGCACCGACCCAACCAAATCCAACGCCTACACCTTCGGTGACTCCTTCACCTTCATCATCAGGAATACCCCTCCCTTGCCAACTACCTTGAGTTTATCTCAAATTTTCATAGACCCGTTGGAAGCCTGGTCCGGACAGCTAATCAACGTTTCAGTCATTGCAAAGAACACTGGAAGTGAAAACATCAGCTATTCACTACCAGTTAAAGTAAACAGCGAAGTTATCCAAAGTGTTCCAAAACAACTTGCAATCGGCGCCGCCATACATGGAAGTCAAAGCACAGAATGGCAGCTGGATTCGAGTACCCAATGATCGACAATTTCCGCGCCCTGATCTAACGGATGGCACATTTGTGGTCAACTTAACAGGTTTGTCTAAAACCAATGACTACGAAATAAGAATCAACACTTACCAAAACATTCAATTTGATTATATAGGAGTAGATACCACACCACAGCAAAACGTGATTGTTCAAACAATACAGCCATCTTCCGCAGACTTACAACAAGTATTCACTTCTGACTCAAGTTCTAGTGGAGCTTTTACAAAATATGGAGACGTAACAACTCTATTGCAGAATGCGGATGATAAGTTCGTCATAGGACGAGAAGGGGACTTTGTTACAATGCAGTTCCCAGCAGACCCAAAACCTGTTCCAAACGGCTGGGTGCGAGACTACCTCCTAGTGGCAAACTGCGTCTTCAAAGGAAATGGTCTGCCTTACGTGCCTTTAACAGTTAATCCTCTTCCGTTTCAAGCAATAACAAGCTTCCCATATCCCTCAAAGGAAAGCTACCCCTACGACGCCGAACACCAAGCCTACTTGAGAAACTACAATACAAGAACAATCTGTATTCCCTAAATTCGTCCAATTCTATTTTTTTAATGCAAAATTCTTTGTTTCAATTTTTTCTCTTAAACTTTTTCAAATTCATTCTAAATAACAAATATTTTAGTTGTTTGTTCTAAGCGCATGTTTCTTAAAACTCCTTATTTGTTTAGTGTAAGATAAAAAAGCTGAAAAAACTATAAAGGGTGAAGCAGGAGCAAGATAGGCTCTAAATTTTAAGAAGTCTGTGTTTTGCTCTGCTTTTGCTTTTTTGCTTTTCTTTTCTCGTCTCTCTCTTTTTTGGTTAATGGTTTTTCTTTTTTCGGCATTATTATTCTCCGAGGTTTAATCTATAGTTATCATAGCTTTAATAACTTTCGAAAAAGCAACTCTAAGTTAACTGAAAATATTAACTCTATTTGGGAAGCTTGAAGAAAAAAATAGAAAAAGGATGATTGTTTTTTCGTTTTAGTGGTTTAAGCTCGTTTTCTAAGGAGTAGCAAGCCAACTATTGCGATTGCAATTATAATTGCAACTACGCCTAATGCAATATATGTTGCAACCGGGGCTGTGAAGTCACCCATATTTATGTTCGTTGTTGGTGTCGGTGAAGAAGCTGAGGCTGCACTTACGATTAATCCTGTTTCATCCCACGAGCTGCTATATGAGTCATCGCCGGCAAAGGTAGCTGTTATCTTGTAGGTTCCTGATACTGGTGGAGTGAACGCTAGTTGGTATTTTCCGCTCATGTCGCTTGTCATGGTACCTAAGTCTTCAACATTCCCGTTTGGATCTAAGGCTAATATCTTCACTGGTACTCCAGTTATGGTCTCATTGTGCCATATTCCGTCAATTGGTTGAGCTTTGTGGAGATATTCCATCCATGTTCTCATTGAACCTGCTGAGACGCATGGTGTTCCTGGCTGTGCTGGAGATTGATCAAGAACTGAACCCTGTATTAGAACGCTGGATCCGGTCGGTACAGAAGTTTCTGGAGCTGTCACTGTTGTCTTGCTTAAGCCTTTCCCGAAAACATATTGAATTCCATCAGTGGCTGACACAGAAATATAGCCGTCTGCAACTGCACTAATTCCGCCTGGGGTTGTTATGTTCCATATGCCCTTTCCAGTTGTGGCGTTAATACAATGTACTGACCATCCTCTTGTAATTGGTGGTGTTGGGGTGTGTTCTGTGTTGTAGATGTAGAGTTTTCCGTCGGCTAGTATGCCTCCACCGTTCCATGAATACGCGCTAGTACCGTTTGCATCTGAATAGGCGCTTTCATATCCTGCTCTTGCTGGAGCGGTATATTCCCAGACTGTTTTGCCTGTGTTCCAGTCGAATGCGTAGATGCCGCCGTAGCCGAATCGATAGAGCAAGCCGTAACCTGAGGCTATAGCATATGCTCCAAATCCAAATGAGTCCCATGGATAGCCCATTGGGGGCGATGTTTTGAATAGCATGTTGCCTGTGGCTTGGTCAAAGATGTCAAAGGTTCCATCTCTCATTAATACAGCTAGTTTTCCGTGATCTGCAACATCGTCGACTCCACTGTACATAGTGACCGATTTAGGATCATTATTGTCATACAGCGTCTTGTCCCAAGCAATCTTGCCTGTAACTAGATTGATTGCCATTATTCGTGTTCCAAGCCTAATTCCAGAAGCATTATCAGATGTTGCTGGGTATGTCACAGTGAAATTTGTGTTTGTGTTTGCAACGTCAACGTACGGATAACCCATGTTTGATAGGTCAAAGAAGTTTGCTTCTCTAATAATGAAGGTCATACTTGTTTGAAGGTCATAAGCGGTTCCTTGTCCACCGCCTGTTCCTGATAGATCAGCCCTTGGCCATGTAATGTTGCTCATTATTCTGGATGCAAAGTTTGTGCTGCTTCCGCCGGTTGTCCAATTGATCAAGCGATATTGGCCCGCCATATATGGGTCTGTTTTGTCAACGCCCCCGGTGGTATTAACTTGTTGAATGCTCAAGACATAGCAGTTCATAATGTAGGTGTTTGAAAGGAAGTATGGTATGCTCACGTTAGTAGTGACTGCTCCTGTGAGTGGTGAATATTTGACTAGTGTCCCTCCTGCACTGGAAGATCCAGTGTTTATGGCTATGAGAGAAACTGTCCATGCTGTGTCAGTTTCGCCTGGAACCGATGGAGAACCCTGATAATATTCGATTTGTGCCGGTGCTGATTCGCCTGTGTAAATTGGTCTTTGCCAGTAAATTGATCCCGTTCGTATATCGTAGCATTGCCAGTAGTTTTGGCTCCCTGTACCGGTTTGACTGACGCCTGAGACGCTTTGGTAAGCTCTGCCTTGGTAGACAATGTTAGGTCCGCCTCCAGCGCCAGTTGTAGCTTGAGTTCCATAGTCGCTGCCGATTAATCCAGAGATTGCGCCTACTCGTTCCCAAGCTATGTGAGCAGTATTTGGTCCTTGAACATATGGAGTTAATTGATATGCTGTGTTCCAATATGGATTAGTATTCGCTGGGAAGTATGATCTCGGCGGGTAATGTTGTGTTCCTGTTGTGAATCCTGATGCTGGTCCTCGCCATGGAAAGTCGCCTGCGATTGTAGCCCATTCTCTGTTTTCGTACATTATCGGTCTTGTCCAGTAATCAGTTGTTGGCAATGCCGCTGGCGGCCAGGAGAGGATTGGAGCACTTTGCACGGTCAGGTTTTGCCAGCTCGTTGTCGCTGGTGCGTAATAGAAAGATTCAGTGAAAACTTCGCTGTATCCAGTTTGGCTTGATCCTGCACCGACTGTATAGTTTCCTGCTGGGAAGTAGGCGCCTGGCAAGTCAAACTTAATTCTCCATACACCAAGTTGATCAACTACATATTCGAGCCATGCAGTGCTGTCTCCTTGATATGATGCGACGGTTCTCGTGTCTGTGGTTCCGTCCGGTTTTTGGAAGGTGACTAAGTATTTCGTGATGAATCGTGTTACTGATACTGGCGGTTCCATCCACATGTTGACTAGTATGGTCTGTCCTAAACCTACAGGGTTTGGTCTGAAGCTTAAACCCAGTGTAGGTTGAACAGTCATGTCTGGCGTTACACCTGAAGGCAGATCAATTGAACCACTTTGTTGCGGCGGATAAGTTGCTGCTGCATTCGCTAAAGATCCTTGTAATCCAATGACTACAGAAGAAAACATCAATACAATAAGAGCGGTTGCGAAAATATTTCTTTCCGAAATTTGCATTTTTTTCTTTCTCCTTAAGTTATATGAAACGGTTCTAACGTATGTTGCCTTTTTATATTAAAGACTTTCCAAAAAGGATCTCTCCAAGATTTGGGCGGTTCTGGGGAAAAAAATATTTTGAAAACACACTGCTCA
>CAWHSP010000005.1:0-8013 GCA_963831865.1 Candidatus Bathyarchaeota archaeon
TCGCGATGATATTTTCTCATTCCAAAATAAAACTGTAACATTCCCAACAACAGGAACGATTAAGAATAATTAAGCGTGCCTGAGATTTGCAGCTTAAGGCGTCATTTGTTCCCAGTTCAAATTAGATTCTGTGTTAGGATTGTAGCTTGGTGAGTCTGATAGAATGTATTCTCCTAAGTTGTTTGCCCATGCATAGCTGTAGCCGGATGGCAGATCAACGGTGCTGCTGTCGAATGGGTTGTTATATGTTTCGACGCCGAGAATGTTGTTTGAAAAGTCATGGGCTAGTCTATCATTTACGCTTTGAGTTTGTTGCCAAGCCGCATAGTTTGCGTCGCTAATTTCGTTGCTCGTTTGACTAATGATGTTGCTTAGCTGTCCTAGCTTTGGATTTGCTGAATCTGTTTTTGAATGAGGTAATCTACAACTTGGTTGTATTTGTTCAACCAGTTCTGGTCGGTTTTTGCCGAGAATGATATTGTTTGGAATACCTTAGTCTCTGAGTCAAGTTGACCCTTTGCGGCTCGGAAAGACTCCAAGTAAGTCATATACCAGTTTATGTTTCTGGACGTCCCAGTGAAGGTTTGTACTGGAATGTCTAATGATTGTATGACACAATACATTTCCTCTTCCATCGCAACGCCGTTGAGACTGTACTCGACGCGTATTTTTCCTCCATTAGCAGAAGTGATTACGCCAGTGACCGGGTCGGTTCCCGTCTTTATTACGTTGCTTAGTTGAGGAAGCTCCTTCTCATTAACAACTTTTAGATCTTGAACGTTACTCCTAAAGGTGGGGATAAAGATTTCTTTTAGCGCTTCAACTGGACCTAGAGGAACATGCACCAACGCACCAAAGTAGCGTGATCCAGCGGGAAATGTCTGCGTAACCAGAGGGTTATCTGATGAGAAGAATGCTTGGTTTGCAAAGTAGTTGTATTCTTCTTCACCGCTGGGGTTCCACACTTTGAAGGTTCCGGAGGCGGGCATTGCGGGATTGTCGAGAACCCATTTGATGTCACCGCTTGATTTATAATCCACCGGGATTAGCATACTGAAAGCTTTTGTGCCGATGCCTTGTGTGTCGACAAAGTTTACGGTTTTATACCTAGGACAGAGGTTGTAGTTTCGGATGGTGATGTATCAGGATTTTTGCTCGGTTGAGATGTTGTGGTTGGACCGCCGGGGTTTGTTGGGGCTTGAAATGTTAAAAGCACGTAAGAGCCTGAAATTGCGATAATCACAATAAGTGGGATGGCAATGAGAATTTTGTTCATTTCTTTTCCCCTTTAAGCTGTATAACTCTTATTGGATAATAATTTTTCCTAAAATTTTCGTTCAACTACGAAGTTATTATTCTTTGTCAGCAACTCCCATGTCATTCGAAAGGAAAAAAAGGAAGAATGGAAATTATCCATTTTGTAATATATTAAGAGGAAAGAAAATTCAAGAATAAACAATGAAATAAGAGTTATCCTCAGCAGAAAACGTATTACGGTTTCCATGCAGTATGTAAAGTCTTGATAATTAATCTTTTAATTTAAAAAATAGCCAAAAGCTAACTATTAGTAAAAATTGTTAGCGTAGTTTTCTTGATTTGCTTTCGGAACAGTGAGGATTAAAGCAATTAAGACATCCTTTGGGGTAGGTTTGGCAGAGTTGTTTTTTCTTGAAACCCCATTTCTTTCTTAGTTCGTCAGCTTCAGTTTCTTGATCATCAGATTTGGTTTTTGTTTTTGTATAGTTAAGGTAGGCATGGGCTATTTCGTGAGCTATTAGGGATTCTGAGTCTGTTCTTTTTAGAATTATCATGTAGGGTTTTTTTATTTCTTCTACTTGTATGGTTTGACTTTGGCCAGCGTGGAACGAGATTTTTTGTAGTGTAAATTGGTAAACTTCTTCAGGTAGTCTCGCCAAAGTGTTTAGTAATCTTTTGTGGAGGGTGTTCCATCTTTGAGCAAGATGAATAAATTCGTCAATATCACTTTTGAAATCTATTTCTGATTTATCTCTTTTCATCTTTTTTCTCCTTTATCTTTGTTAGGCTCTAAATGTTACTTGCTTGACGCTCTAAGATAGAAGTTCCCATCGTCTAATTAATTTATTAAGGCTAATGAAAGTTCTTCTGTAAGACAAAAAAAGTCTTTAAAAACAAAGAAACATACAAGTATAGGAAGTGTTTAGATTGTGGCATTGCATGCGCTGAATGCGGGAATAGTACAGCTTGGTTAGTACATAGGCTTGCCAAGTCAGGACTCGGGTTCAAATCCCGGTTCCCGCACTGTCATAATTCAAATTTATGTTTTATATATCCAAGCATTTTCAAAAAGCTGTAATGGTGCCATTCTGTTCTTTCATTGTAAGAAGAGTAATCTTTTGCATATCAAAACTATATTCTATTTAGCTTGTTTCTTGTCAGATATAATTAATTTAATATACATACTAGCAAAGATACTCTTTTTTGTTGGCGAGAAAATGATTCTTGCCAAACATAAATTATGGGAAAAGGAAAGAAATGAATATTATAAACAATAAAATTATGGCTACTTTGATTGCATTATTTCTAATGTTAACTATTACGGCTACATCTATATTCGTTTCTTTGCCACTCTCTAACGCACATGATCCTCCATGGACTTTTCCAACCACCGCCTACGTTACCTGCGCACCAGGCATCATTGGTGTTGGCCAGTATACTACCATTGTCGTTTGGCTCGACAGGTATTCACCGACATCTGGCGGTGCAAACGGTCAAAGTCTGGGATGGCTTCCAGATAAACATCACGAAGCCAGACGGAAGCAACACAAATCATAGGGCCATGGAATTGTTCAAGTGCTCTTGCCAGTGACTTTAAACGTATTCGTTCCCGATCAAGTTGGCACGTATACTATTGTGTTCAGCTGGCCTGGAGGAGTAGTTGTTCCCAGTGAGGCGTACCTAGCAGGACACAGCCAAACGCCTTGGCGGTATCGGCGATATTTTCCTAGGAGCTACAAGCGAACCAGCGACACTCACAGTACAACAGGAACCAATCCCTGATTAGCCAGAAACTCCGCTTCCAACAGACTACTGGACACTCCCGATAAATGCCAGAACAGACAATGGTCTCCCTTGCAAGCAACTGGTTGAAAGGCACATGGCTAACTTACAACTGGCAAAATGCAGGCACAGTCACCAAACAGCGCACACATACTGTGGACAGCACCTATAGGGCATCTTCACCTTCCAGCAGAGGTTATCCTGGAGGTCTTGCTGACGCACAGTGGCCAACTTTGCAAAACAACATTAACGACTATCAAGCGTCATGGTCGAGGTCCGATAATCATGAACGGAGTTATCTACTACAATGCACCGACAACCGCACAGAGTAATAAGTATGGGTATTACGCAGTGGATCTTTACACTGGACAACAGTTATGGTACAAGAACGGCACCGATAATGGCCTCAACAACCCCTATTCAATTAGGTCAACCTGGTAGTGGAAGTTGGCGGTTCCTACGCCCAAAGTTATTTGACGCTGACAGTTGGTCAACTATACAATACTGACACAGTTAACGGACACGGTGTATTCTCATGCCTTTGGATGCAAGTCGACCTGGCACCACGTGGTACATGCTTGATCCATTAACAGGGAACTTGATATTGACGCTGAAAAATGTGCCAGCAGGTACAGCCACGACAGACCAAGATGGAAGCTTACTGCGATACAGCTACAACGTCAACACGGGTAAACTTACTTTGTTGGAACTCAACCCAAGCTATCTTTCCCAGGGGGACCGACAGGAACTGCCAATCAGGTTTTTCATCCTGCACTGGGAGCGGTAATTGACGCCGTTAACGACTCAGCATGGGTAAATGCCAGTACTACTTGGGGGTCCGGTCTTGATCCGCCTATCAAAGAGGCATTAAAAGTTCCTCATTCCGGCTACACAATGAACGTAACAATACCTACGGGTTTGAAAGGAAGTATGACTATATTGAGAGATGACAATCGTGTGCCGAAACAGATTTTTGGTGCGGCATTGACGACCAATTTCGGAACGATGGGTAGTATAGGCGGAGCCGTTATCGATGATAATATTGGAATATGGCTTGCAACTATAAATGAGCACGCAACAAACTATAGTCCTTTCCCTACTCTTCCGTATCCCCTAAATAATAATCTTGGATTCACAGTGTCGATGGAGTACAACAAGAACTTTACAGTTCCGCTGCCTGGCAAAAATTATACTTGGACCATAAGCGGAACCGACTACGAGAATAGCGTATTCATTTTAAGATGTGCTCAAACAGGCCAGCTATGGGGATACGACTTAGGAACTGGACAGCCAAAGTGGGGACCAACTGCATACATGTTGGGAAATGACCAATTCGACTATTACGGTCAAAGCAGTAATATCTATGACGACAAAATCCTTTCTGCTTCTCAATATGCAGGGACAATCAAAGCCTTTGATGTTGCAACTGGAGAACTTCTCTGGGAATACGAAGCTGACTCGGCACCCTACAGTTATGAAAGCGCATATGGACGTAACATGCCCCTCAGCATAGGCGCTGTTTGCGATGGAATGATTTACGCTTTTTCCAATGAACACTCGCCTACTAATCCACTCTGGCGACAATCATACACTCGCTGCATAAACATAACCGATGGGACGTTGATCTGGAAGCTACCTATTTTCAACATGGGTTTGTGTATCGCAGACGGTCGACTCATTAGCGCAAGTCAATATGACAACATGATATATACTATTGGCAAGGGACCAAGCGCTGTCACAGTTTCCGCTCCACCGACTGGCGTTTCTATGGGATCAAGCTTTACCATCACTGGCACAGTTACTGATCAGTCTCCGGGAGCAGTAGCAGTTGCTCAGAAAAATGGGTTACGCAAATGGAGTTCCATGTGTATCCGACTCAAGTCAGGAAGCTCTGATGGAATATCTCTATATGCAGCAACTAAAGCCTTCAAACGCAACTGGAGTTCTTGTAAAAATCGATGTTATCGACCCTAACGGCAACTCTGTCAACATTGGCACTACAAAAAACAACTTAGATGGAGTCTACGGTTTCACTGTGGATACAAACAACCTTGCTGCTGGACCAGGCCTATATGAAGTCATTGCTTCTTTTGATGGATCAGATTCCTACGGGTCATCATATGCAACATCTTTCTTTACAGTCAACTCTGCACCTTCAGCAACGGCAGTACCGACACCCTTACCAACAACAATGGCCGAAACATATTTTGTTCCCGCAATCGCCGTCATATTCGCTCTCCTCATCATAATAATCGTCATACTCGCTATAGTAATGCTAAGAAAACGACCATAAACGTACAATTCAAAAATCAATTCCCTTCTTTATTTTTTTTGGTAGACTCTTTGCAATTTTTCACAAAATATCACCCAGCCAAATTTTATGCCTACAAGCAAAAGTGTCTTTTCAACTTCTAACAAGGAATCCTCAAATCATTCTGGAACAATATGGAAAACTGGAAAATAAGCCGTTAAGTCTGAGACGAACTGAATGAACATAAGCCAGACAAGTTCAACGAAGGAAAACGTCAAGACTACCCTCTAGAGGTACTTCGAAAAAGCCCAAATAAGAAACACACCCCTAACAGCCTAATTCCAAGAGCAAAAAAGTGAAAATCCAACTCTCACTCTACGCCCCATACTACAAGATATCAAAACTCAAGTATGGATTTATTTTGCATACTTTTTCTAGAACTTGGTTCGGTAAGCTTTAACCAACGTGATCGCAAAAATAATGCATGCCGCTGTGATGAGAACTAACAGTACCCAGTTTTGTGGCGAGATTTCGCTTGGTTGAACTTCTAACGATGCGTTTCCATATAGTGGAGCTCATATTTCCGGTTGAGTTTGTGTGGGATTGGGTGTTTGATTTGGTGTGGTCAAGGGTGATTGTGTGTTTGTGGCGAGGGCGAGTGGTTTGAGTGTGGAAGTTGGGCAACATGTTGGAGTAGGTGTCGCTGTTGCATTAGCTATATCGCATACTGTGATGTTTTTGGGAGTATCTCTGTTAACTATAAAGTTGTATTCAAAGTAGTTTGGGAAATTGCTCGTTGGACTCATGTAGGATCCGGGTCGGGGATGTGCGTCGATTGTGTATATTCCGTCTGGGACACTTAGGAAATAGAAGCCACTTGCATTGGAGAACCAGCCAGAGAGGTAATTGTTTAGGCAAACGACTGAGCCGGTCATGGGGGTACCTTGATTATCGGTTATGTAGCCTGACACTTTGTATCCCGTGTTGAGTGTGATGTTTTTTATTGCTTCTGATGTAACATGATATTGAGCTTCGCCGTAGTAAATGTAGTCAAGAAAGGAGACCGTGTAAAAAATCGAATAACGGCTCGGTCGAAAGCTTGAAAATTACCCAGTACTCTTCTTTGATTTTACCTTTCTCTTACCCTTATTTTCTAACAAGCGCACCGATTAGAACTTGAACTCCAAGAATGTTTAGAGCTCGCCTTAAATTATAGGAAAGCAAAAGCAATCCTACTTCTCCACTAACCTTTCTAAGCCCTTTTAGTAGCAAATAAGGAGCACCAAAAGCCCTCTTCAAAGTCCCAAACGTATGCTCAACAACCTTTTTGCGCTTATCCATAACCTCATGATGTAACTGCATACGTTTTTTCATATCATCCACAACCGCCTCATGTACCCAGCGCCAAATCAAACGGCCAGTCTTATTGCTTGTACATTTAGTCATAAAGAACTGGCATGATAAGCAAACACTCTTTGGGCACTTGTAAACTCGTCGATCCATCCCATCCTGAATAGTTCGGCAATGAAAGTTAAGGCGCTGTCCGGCAGGGCAAACATACACATCAGCCACATCATCATAGTGGAACTTGTCTGCAGTGAATTCTGGCGATATTTTGCTGCCGCCGCTCCCAGATCTCTTTACCGCGACAAAGGGCGTAACCCCGTTATCGACGCATTGTTTGATTTGCATAAAATCAAAATAGCCCTTATCAGAAAGGCAATCAATCTGCTCAACCCCAAGTGTTTCTTTAGCGCATATGGCTACGCTGCTGAGTTGATTTAGATCAGATGCCTCGTTAGTCACCAAATAGTTAACGATCAGGTGGTTTTTTGAATCTACTGCTGCTTGCAGGTTGTAGCATGATTCAACTCTGCCGTGATTCATCATTTGCCGGCAATCAGGGTCTGTTAGAGCAACTTGCTTTTGACCGCTCTTTTCCATATTGTCAAGGATTTCTTGGCTTTTCTCCTTTTTCTCAAGTAGAGTTGCCAGTTTATCTACTTCAAAAGCCTTCGCCCCTTCGCCAACTTCACTGCTGGCCTGTTGCTCGTCAGATGCTTCCTGCTTATCCTGGGAATTCAACTCTTCCAAATAATGATTCACTGATTTTTCCATGACCTTTATTCTCTTTGCAAGTGCTCTTTGAGTGAAAGCTTTATAGCTGGAGTTAACCGCCAACAGTTTTGTGCCATCAACTGCGGACTCTGTTTTGCTCCATAGAGGCTCAGATTTTTTAAGAAAGCTACAAAGTCCTTGAATAAGGCAACTATAGCTGCTGGGTTGTCTTTTCTAAAATCAGCTATGGTCTTAAAATCAGGCATTAAGCCTTTGAGAAGCCAGATGGCTTCAAGGTTTGTTTTGCATTCTCGTTCTAGCTTTCTGCTGGAGCGTATGTGGTTTAAGCCTCCGTAGAGGTAGAGTTTGCACAGGTCGCTTTGGGTTGTATGGGGGTCTTCCAAGATCCTTAGGTGTAGAATGGGTGAAACCCAATTTTTCCATGTCAAGAGTGTTAACGTAGGCATCTATGAATCTGATGGGGTTGTCTGGTTCTACGTATTCTTCTATGGTTTTAGGCAGTAGGAACGTTTCAGGCTTCTATAGATACGCCGTCTGACATAGCTGTCGTTTTCATTATCCATTGTCTGCTCGCCTGTTTTGGTCTTTGCCATTATGGCGGCGTGTCTAGATTTTTGGCCAACGGCATTCTGAGGGTGCTATAG
>CAWHSP010000006.1:0-10925 GCA_963831865.1 Candidatus Bathyarchaeota archaeon
AGACTGCACCACAATCTTCTCCTCACAGCGCAGGCTACCCTCAACCTACGCATTTGAAAGCAGGTTCTCTACTCCTCTCTTGCAGTATATGTAGGAGAGCACTATTAGCACACATCCCAAGACTGTTGATATTGCGACCATGGGAAGAAGATCCAAGCCGAGGAAGGGAACTTCCCCGCGAACACCTCCACTGGTCACGATGTACAGTCCCACCGGAAAATACACTGCCACTGTAGCGAGGCCCGATAAGGCGAATCCTACGAGGAATCCCGTTAGGGTAACGTATCTGCTCCTAGCGCCAACCGTATAGTCAGGCCAGCGTGATCCAACTCCAAGACCGATAAAGCTGTTAATGATTACAGCCATTGACGAAACTACTACAATAGCCAAAGTATTGCTAAGACCAAGAGGTGCAAAAATCTCCATCAAAGCGATCACCGCAAAAGTCGTTGCACCCGAGATCAGCCAGGCTGGTGCGAGCTTGCCCTTGATTAAATCGTTTGCCTTGATAGGCAGACTAAGCAAGTTCATTATGGAGATACCCTCCTGACCAATACTCATCGTTGCGAACATGAGTGGCACAACAAATGGCATCATCGCAGCAAGAAAGAAACCTGGTCCTCTTCCACTCATATCCCCAGGAGAAGCAACAACGGGCGCAAGAATCGACACTGCAATCACTACCGGGATTGCTATGAATCTGGCAAGGTCCTTTCGTCTTGTGAGTGCCCTAAACTCCTTCAATGCCAGAAGTGATGCAAAAGAGCCAAAGCCAATGCCCTTGCTAATCGAGCCCTGAGGAACATATTCTGATGATTCATCGATTGAAATTGAAATCGGAACCGGAGACCAGTATCTGCGCCTGAATCTGGACGCTATCTCATACAGGGCGAATGTAAACATTAATGAAAACAATGCGAAAAGAGTCAGTCTGAGCCATATCGTATCTGAACAGACTAACCATTGCTGCTGAGGACCAAACAAAGGGCACCATCCAGATGACCTCAATCCCAGCCACGATCTTATCGAAAAACCAGTACAAGACGTAGGGTTGAAACGCCATCTGAATAATCGAGAGCAAAAAAACTAGGGCAACTAACCTTACTGCCATGGTAAGTCGTCCGCTCTTCTTGTAGGCTACTGCAGAAACCCTGTTCATTATTGACTTTAGAAACTCCACAATGAATGCACCCAAAAAAAGCGCGAATACTGAGAGCAGCACCATCACCGGCCAAACGTAGAATAGTTCAAACTTTATTGCGAGAGGTAAGGTGATTCCAGCGGAGAGGGCGAGGAAGGCGGAGTAGAGTGAAGATGTTGAGAGAGCGGACGCAGCTACGTACTCCCTGGGTGTGACAGGCCACCAGTTTACAGCTTCGCTTGAGAAGATGGCGGAACCTTGACCGAGCTCGAACATCAAGCCCGAAACGATTACCGCAGACGTAATCAATACAGGTACACTAATCATTCCCTGAACAAAAATCGGTGCCAAAAAAACATTGAAATCAGCAGGCAAAATGCCCACCACAAACTGCAACACCAAGGCTGGAACGATAAACGCAATGACATCAATGAATAGCATTACCTTTGGTCTTGAGAAGAATGAAACCGAAGCCCTTTGGCTAGATGACCTGAAGTAGGACTTGAAAAAAGCGGAGGAAAGTGTTAAGATTAGGCCGAGTCTCACAGCTTTAAGGCCTCCACGACCTTCGCAGTGTCCTCGCTTCCGGTAAGTTTGAGGAATACGTCTTCAAGAGTTGAGCTCTTAAGGCCAGCCATGGTCTTGATTTCTTGCGAGGTTCCTTCTGCAATGGTGGAGCCATTGTTGATTATTGTTATCTTGCTGCAGATAGCGTCAGCTATCTCTAAAACGTGAGTGCTGAAGAGAATCGAAACGCCCTCTTCTGCTAAGTGATGCAGAATCTCCTTCACGATCTTCGCTGATCTGGGATCCAAACCGTTAAGAGGCTCATCCAAAATGAGGACCTTCGGTTTATGCATCAACGCTGAAATAAGCGCTATCTTCTGTCTCATTCCCTGTGAGAAGCCACTCATGACCTCGTTAACATGCTTATCCATTTGCAGAGCTTGAAGCAGCTCGCCAGCCCGCTTCTTTCTTTCAGTCCCGGTTTAGCCCGTAGGCTACTCCGACTAGGTCCAAGTACTCTGCCGCAGAGAGATATTCGTATAGAAAAGGGGTTTCCGGCACGTAGCCTATGGTTCTTCTGGCTTCAACTGGCTTGGCCCTAACATCGATGCCGCACACGTTGACGCTGCCCGAGTCTGGCTTTAGTAGTCCCAGAATTATCTTCATCGTCGTGCTTTTGCCTGAACCGTTAGGTCCCAAGAGACCTCTTATTTCGCCTGGTTTTACAACAAGACTAAATTCTTTAACAGCGTTTAGTGCACCAAAGGACTTTGAGACACCTGTTAACTCTATGTTAGCAAGGCTATTCACATCAGCACTTGAGCGTTCCAAAAACTGACTGTTCATTTTCCACGCCTCTTCTAATTTGACATATATCTTCAATCTTAAGTTAAATTTTTCCACTGAAACTCTATTTACAATCTCACTTCAGGTTTCAATAGCGTGCGTGCGCGCTAGTTTTGTAAACTTGAAGTGGAGAGAGTCTAGGTTAAAGTGAAGACAGACTGTCAATTCAGCTTCTTTATCCTTTTTTCAATTGCCAGCTTAATTCTAGAATCCTGTTCTCTCTCCAGCGCATCCATTAGAAGTTTCTTAGCCACTTCTCTTTCATTATTCTCAAAAAGATTCGAAAAAACACTACCATGCCCATAACCATCTGCGTAATCTGGCAATCGACAAACAAAATTAGTAGGATAAGATTTTGTTGTGTCAGCATCAACTACGACGAATTGCAGTGTGTTTCTTGCGGGACAGAACTTTTGCTGTGCTTCTTTCCTTCTAAAAATTATTAGTCGCAGATTCATCTGCTTTAAATCACCTTTGGATTCAAGTCCATTCGCAACTACATGCACTCGACGTTTCATAGAAGCCACTTTTTTTCCAACCGCACCAGGTTTTCCAGATTCAGCTTTGACTAAATTGTAGTCTGAGAAAAGAAAAGTATTAAATGAGTATTCCCAAAAATGCAATATCCCGAAAGTGTTGTAGTGAGTGCATCGGCTAAGGTGAAGTTAACGCGTTAAATGCACGCTTTTCTCGTGTTCTATGATCTTGTCGGGGTCATAGTCTTTTGCGTTACACCAGCTGCACTCCCAGGGACCGTTAAGATTGGTTCTTTTCACCATTTCAAACACCCCTCAGCCTTACTGCACTAATCTGAATAAAAAGGTGAGGCTGAAACGACTATTTACCAGAGGGGAGTCCTAACTTAAAATGAAAAAGGGAAAATGCTTCTTGGAAGTTTCTATTTCTCCGCGATCTCTTTCATTTTTTGCAGTGCCTTCTCCGATTCTTTTTCCATGGCTTTATGAACCCGCAGTTTGTCAATCAGCTTGCCCAAAACCGAATACGGCAACTCATAGTCAAATGACGTGGTCAGTTTAGTTCCAGCTTTTGCAGGATTGAGAGTGGCGTTGTAGATAATTGTCATGTTCCCGCCAGTGGTTCGCCACGAGACTTTTTCGTTGTCTTTATATTCTGTTATCTCGGCGTCCCATTCTCCTTTTGCCCCAGCTATCTCGCTGAGTACGTGGACGGTTGCGCCTACCTTCATTTTGGGCTCAGAAGTCCATTCAACCTTTTTAATTGAGTCATAATATTCCGGGACTCTCTTCCAATTAACCAAAGCGAAGACTTTGTCTGGGGGCGCGTTGATTTCTATTGACTTTTCTATTCTTGTCAAAATATCACCTCCTCACGTTTCATTTTGAGGTTAGGAAAAGCCTGGTTGTAGCATTTTGAGCCAAGTTGTATTTAAGATTTAACTTTTCCATTTGTAAATTATGCCTAAAATAACTAAAATTGCGCCCGGGACCATCAAGAGAAGAGAGTATTGAGCATAGGGATAAACCGGAAAGACTGCAGAACTGTTAGAGTCAGTATGTTGATAACCGCTAACATAGGTAGCCGCGAACGCAGCAGATATTAATAATGCAAAGCCTAAGACGAGTCCTAAATAGCTAAGTTTTCTTAGGCGATCCATAATTCTATTCTATTCTTGTGGATTTAAGTTTTGAGCGCATGCTGCCCCTAAAATCTTATATGTAAATGGGAAACAGATAGTGGATTCAAATTGATTTTGGAGACCAAGGTATGAACTTGAAAAAAACCAGTATTATTGTTGTGATCTTTCTGATTCTGCTGCTGAATTTTTCGGGATTAGTGGCAAACACACCATCCGCTGCAGCTCAAAACGCGTCAACGCCGACTAATTGGGTGAATCTAATTACCCAAACACCTGGAGGTGCGTGGCGTCCAACTTCGGGAATAACAAATTATCCATGGACTAACTCGCCCGGCGGTAATCCAGAGAGAACAAGTTACACTCAGAGCCCCGGACCAGAGACAAACCATACGTTGTGGCGCAGAGACTTACAGCTTCACAATTGGGCTTTTGGAGTAGTCGACAACGGTGCGGTGTACACGGTGAGTATGGACCAAAATGCGCTATATGCACTTGACGCTAACACTGGAGAAACAATTTGGCAGTACAACTTGCCTCTTCCGTTAGAAAACGATACTGGGAACCAGATCCTTGGTCCTTGGAACAACGATAATTACATACATATTATGGGGAACTTGGTTTTCGCAGGTTGGGGAGATATGAGGAAAACCATGGCGGTTGGGACACAATCTGGAAACTTAGAGTGGCTTTCACCTGAAGCCAGCAGAGTATCGCTGGTTTGCCCTCCGGGAACTGTCTTCGAGAACTCTTATGCGGTGTACCTCACCTCACACAACACAGAACCAATCGTAACTACATGCTACAAATTTACTTATGATGAGCAGACAAGAATCGCGAAAATATGGGAAACTCCGAATGTGGGCGAAAGAATATCCTACTATGACGGAAAGGTCTACGGTGCTCCTGACGCTTCAAAGTGGGTGTCTTGTGCCAATGCTTCCACTGGGGCTTTGATCTGGAATTTCACGTTGCCCAGCACTTTAGGTGATTATGACGTGTTTTACCAGCATCCTGTCATAGCAGAAGGCAGAGCCTACTTCCCACTTGAAACCAACAGAGTTGAGGTACTGGATGCAAACAATGGTCATTTTCTATATGAATACGTTACGGGAGGAGATTATGTGGAGAACGTTGCAGTGCGAAACGGGAAACTCTACGTTACTGGAGGAGAACGAAGCTAAACTGTATTGCGTGGATGCTGCTAACGGTAATACACTCTGGGAGTTCCAAGCAACAGGACCTTTGGACTACTACAATCCAATCATAGCAGGGGATAAGGTGTACTTCTCAGCGGCAGCAGAGCAATATGAAGGTTTTCCGCTGGCTGGAACCTACGCTGGAAACATGTACTGCATCAATGCAGACACAGGAGCTCTTGTCTGGAAATACCTGTCACCTCAAGCATGCGTTAACATTTGGAGCGCCGATGGAAATCTATATTCAGCGACACCGTTTCACCAGATGTGGTGTTGGGGTGCAGGACCTACAGAAACCAGTATTTCCTTAACTTCAACGCGATTGTCTTCTGGCGAAAGCGTAGCAATTTCGGGTTCAGTAACAGACATGTCTCCATTCAGCCAACAATACCCCGACGAACAATCTCCTCTGGTATCTGGAGCAAAAATTATCCTGAGTTATGCTAAAGATGGCGCTTGGACTGATTTCGCAACCACAAACACCGCCACAGATGGAACCTTTATGCAAACTTGGACTCCCGCGAGTGAGGGCACCTACAAAATAGTGGCGCGTTTCGAAGGAACAAACGATTACAAATGGTCCAGCGGACAAGATATTGTTCAAGTCAGCTCAGCAACCAATACAATAGACATGGCACCTGTTTTAGTCTACTTCATCGCAGCTGTCGTCATAATACTAGTTGCAATAGCCATAGCCGTGTTGATCTTAAGAAGAAAATAATCATGAATGAGCGTTTTTCGCTCTTTTCTTTTTTTCTTTAGCGCTCGTCGGACTCCTTTGTTCTCTGCGCTCTCTACCATCTGTCTCGTTTGCTGATTGAATCTTTCTTCATGTTTTCGTCTAACTCTTGGTAAATGGTTTTCTCGGAGTCTGAAACAATCGCTAAATCGGCGCCTGCCGTGCTCTTGACAATTGGGACTCTCACTAGTCTGTCTTCTTTTTTCAATGGGACATATTCAATTGTTGCCTCTTTGGATGCACTTGCGAGTTTTTCTCCCGAGGACCAAACCTCGTACATTTCAACCCTGAGTATGTGCTGCCCTTCGCCTATTCCCGTCATATCCAGCACAGAAGAAAACTCGTAATCGTTCGTTGCAAGTGGTCCCTGAAGAATACGCAAGCGCAGAGAGTCAATTTTCTGTTCGTCAAAATACAAGTCCGAAGTTACCCTTGAAAAAGCCGTTCTTGAAGGCAGCAATCTGAAACCAACTTTGAAAGCTAACTCGTCTTCTCGTGTGGAAGTGGCTATCTCTGTGATTTCTATCTGCTTTTTCTGCTCAGGCACAACCGTTTTTGTAGGTTCTTCCTTGGGGACTTCTCGCAGGTTGCCTAGCGTGGTTTGTTTTGAGTGTTTGATGTCTGCTCGCATTCTTTCTCTCAAACGCTGGGTCTTTGATGACTTAACCATTGTCTTCTCGCTGCCGACTATCGATATTTGTTCTGCAAGCTTTTATGTAATTTCTAATACGGTATGCGAGGCCCTAGGGTTGACTTCCCTCCATTGTTAAATCTAAAAACGAAAAGCTTTTTTTCCGGTCAAACAGGTCTTGCGTTTCTGAATTTCTTGGCCAACAGTAAGGCAGCTATTGGAAATAAGACGCCCCAAATGAAGCTTGCGAGTATGTTCACAATGAAAATGCCCAATGCATTGCCAATTAGGAATCCAATACCAACGATTCCGTTTGTTATGAATAGCCACTCTATGGCGTGTTCAGATTCTCCTGCGAAAACCGGGGCAGTGCATAGCAAGGCAATGCCCATGAAACCGTATCCGAGTGCAGCAAAAGTCCAGAAGAAGGAATGAGGATTCGGAGCCGCAAACTGCCACACGCCTGCGATTTCGTTGTTCAAGATGCCCTGCTGCACGAAAGTCAACTGAATGTAGTAGTGGATGCTGAGCACCGCAGCGCAGATAAGGGCGAAAGAAAAGCCAAGTTGACTCAAATCTTTCTTGTCATCGGAAGCGTACCGGTGAATGGAAAGCATCATTATGACGAATACTGGCGCAAGTAGTAAGGAGGGGATAAGTGGCAACATTTGCCAGCTACTGAAGGAACTTGCGTAAGCTTCTATGCTGTTGATTTTGGTCATGGGAAAAAGGATTGTTGATAAAATCAAGCCCGCATCAATAAGGAAAACAAGCAAAGCGATAACGACTGCTGACCAAAACCCCAGTCGATTCGCAAGTTTATTCATTTCAAGGTCCCTAACACAAACTTGTATTACGAGTCAGAGTATTTATCATTGCGCGCTGGGGTAGATGCTTGGTTTCTGTTAAGAAAACGTTGCAAACAGGCTTTACAAATCGGGGGTTTCGAGGTTTAGCTGCCTTTGTAGTGCCTTGTATCTGTTTCTAATAGTTACTTCAGTGACTCCAGCTGCATCTGCAATGTCTTTTTGGGTTTTCCTTTCGTTATGCTGTAAACAGGCTATGTAGAGTGCCGCTGCGGCTAAGCCCACGGGGTCTTTTCCTGCTGCAATCCGTTTTCGTCTAGCCTCTCTGAGTATTGCTATGGCTGCGCCTTGTGCTTTGCCTGAAACTTCATTTTTTTCTGCGATTTTTGAGACGTATATCAATGGGTCAGCAACGGGTATGTGAACGTCGAGTTCTTGCAGTAGGATTCTGTAGCAGCGTGCTACGTCGTGTTTGTTGACTAGGCTGGCTTGTGCGATTTCGCTAAGGGTTCGGGGGGTTCCGCCTCCGCGGCAGGCCGCGTAAAGTGCGGCTGCGGAAATGGCGGCGATTGATCTTCCGCGGACTAAGCCTTTGTCTAATGCTTTGCGGTACATAACGGCGGCTTTTTCTTTGGTTGGTCGGGAAATGTGTAATTTGTCGGATAGCCGGTCAAGTTCAGACATGGCTTGGGTCAAGTTTCGGTCGATGGATGAGTGTACTCGGCTGCGTATCTGCCATTTTCTGAGACGCCACATTAGCAGCCTTGTTGCGAGGGGCAGTTTTCTTCCGTATGAGTCTCTGTCAACTTGGCTGATGGTTGTGGATAATCCTTTGTCATGAACTGAATATGATGCTGGTGCGCCGACGCGGCTTCTTGAGGCTTTTTCTTCTAGGGTAAAAGCGCGCCACTCGGGTCCCTTGTCTAGCATCTGTTCATATAGAGACCAGACCGCAGGTCCCACAGACGGTTTCGCCCGTATCGTAGTCGTGAACGCTATTTTTGCTTGAACATTCTGGGCACGTATCAACTATGTGTTGATGCGTTTTGGAAGCTTCTTTTGTTATACTCATTTTTTATGACTCCATTCACTTGCCCAGAATCGTCACTGAATCATCAAATCCGTTTTGGGATTTTAGAAAAGTGTAACTGCGACTCGCGCATTGAATCATATAAAATCATCTTGGATATTAGTTTTTGCTCTTTAGGCTGCCGTTAATTCCATCTGTTGACGCATTTCCGAGGGCGATTCTAAAGTTTCTCCGTGGACCATTTCTATTCACTGCAAAGCTCTGCGCACCGCTTTTTCGCGTAGTCCCAGGCTGAGAAGAAACATGTTTTGTCGTCAGAAATGATAAATGGGTCTTCTCCAAACCCAGTATATCCTTCATATAGCTCTTTGAAGCTCATTCCTTTTTTGTATCCTTTTTCGAGGAATTCATCAACGATTTTCTTGCATACGGCAACGGCTTCCTCGCAGGTTTCAAATTCTCCGAGCCTATATCGTTCACTTTCGTCTAGAAAGTGAAAATTGTCGTCTACAAAAACCTCATATTTCTTCGATTGTGCCCGCGCCACGCTTTTCAAGCCTTCACCAGCGTTAAAGCTGTTTTTTGGAATAAAAAGGAAAGGCTCAAACGAATAGGAGCGATAGCCGAAAATTGGAAAAGGAAAAAAGTGCTTCTTGGACGTGCGCTCTGAAGTTACGCTTTGCTTGTTTTCTCTGGGAGTTTTGGCAGACTATTTAACCAGTCTCCTAATGCTTTGAACAGCTCAGAAAACTTTGCGTCTTCACTAAGCAACAACTTCGTGTACTGAGCCAGCGATGCGTCATCGATTTCCTCGGTTAGTTTAGGAAGGTTGAAGTCGTATTCGTCGACTTTTTTTGGTCCAACATCGAAAACAGGGTCTGAAAGAAACGGCTCAATCTCCTCTTGTTTTTGCCCCATCTGAGCGTAAATGTCTTTTCGCGCCTCAGAAATCAGACCTTTCATTTTCTCATTAATTTCGGGTCGTTTTTGTTCAAATTCCCGGTTGACTTTTTCGCCTGCCTCCTCTCCGCCCATTGCTCCTGCCATACCTGAGGCTGCAGCTCCCATCGTGTTCACCATCAACTCTGAGAAGCCGCCCATTAACGTGCTCATTAGAATTATGCTTGTGTTCGCGATGAGGTTCATGACCTTTCTCCCGCGGCTTGTTTCGCCCTGAAGGACTTCGCTTTTGTCCTGTTGTTTTTCTACTTTAGAAGCTTTCTTTTTTCCCACAAGATCACGCTCGTGGGTAGAGTATCTGTGTGGTCAACTAATAACACTTAGCGCGCTATGGAGACCTAACTTAAAATGACACTGTGCTCCCAAAAATGATTACTTCAACTAGGGCTGAAGAAAAATCCGAAAATAGGTGGATATTTTACACTTGGATAATCATCTTTTTGGTCTTTTGGTTTGGGTTTCTTCAAGTAGATAAAGACTGCCACAAAAAAGAGTGCGATGAATAATACAATAAGACTTAAGTTTTGATTTGGGTTGTTTGGGTTCCTATCGATCTCTTCGCTGCCTAGATGGGTAGCCCCACAACAAAGCAGCCAGGATTAATAGAGGAAAGGCAGCTAAAAGAAGCGTATATTTTATCCATCTCCTGTGCGCGCTTAAAGAAAAATGTGAATTGTTGATCATATTATTTCGCTTAGTTTTTGAATTTTGAAGTGAGGGTTTTGTTCAGTTACAAGGTTGTTGAATTCGGTGTTTTTCTTTAAGTTTTGGATTTCGTTATCCTCTGTCAATATGGCGTTGCAGTGATTCATGGCTGTTGAGAGAATTAGACAGTCGATGTAGTCATTTAGCATGTTTCTGAGTTTGAAAGAGGTGAGTAAGATGTTCGTTTCGTGAGTTGGAATTGTCTCTATAGTGTCGCTGTATGCTATTGCTCTGATGCCCTTTGTTACCCGTTCTGGTGTTAGTTGGCCTTCTTTTACGTATTTGGCGCCTTTAGCTGAGAGTTCGAATATGCTTATTTGGCTCATTATTATTTTGTTTTCTTTTGCTATTAGCGTAATTGGGGCGTCTTTTTGTATTCCTTTGATTGAGATGCCTATTGCGGGTAGAAAGTAGGTTGTATCCAAGAGGAGTTTCAAGTTTCTGCCTTCTTTGATAACTCTTTTCGTTGTTTGTGGAATTCTTCAAGTGTTATCTCTATCGATGATTCTTCTCTAAGCACTTCCTGGAGGCTTGGAACTGGTTCGACAATTAGTCTTCCTGACTCGATTTTGTAGATGACTTTTGTGCGGGAGTTAAGCTTTAGTTTGTCTCTGATTTCTTTTGGGGGGAAGAGCTCGCCTTTCGAGCCAACTCGACTTTGTTGCATTTGTCTGGGTCACCGAATAAATCTATTTCAATCGTTATAATAAGGGTTATGAGTATTTTCGAGCGCGCTAACCAAGGTT
>CAWHSP010000007.1:0-57552 GCA_963831865.1 Candidatus Bathyarchaeota archaeon
GGACACGAGTTGCGGCACTTCGAGGCAGGTCGTCACGCCTCGGCGAACGTTGCGCGTTGTTGAGCCGAGCGGCGCCGCCGGATGTCGATCGATGCGACTAATGATCGTGAATCGCTCCTGCGGCGGCGGCGCCACAGATACCCGTGACACCGGAAGCACCAGGCTGGCCCGAATGTTTATCGAGCTTACGGTTGGGCTGCCTTTACCTTGCCTTCGCGAGGAAGGTCGGGTTCGTACCGCCGTCGAGGCCGGTCGTGACAGGTGCGCTCGGGATGCCCCGGTTGATCAGCTCGGCGGTCTCGGTGTCGTCCCGGCGCTGCTTCTCGCGCACGGAGGTAGCGATGTCTTCGGGTGCTCCGTAGGCCGGGCAACGTTCGGCAGGGTTGAGCCTATCTGCCGGTTCATTCTCGAAAATGTAGCGCTTCTCGCATACGCCGACCCGCGGCTCCAGGTGCGTGACCTCGAAATGATCGTAGCCCTCTTTGATCATTCTCCAGAACGCCATGTGCGGCGAGTTGCGGTGCCGGGCCATGTTCAGCGTGTTATGCGGAACGGATAGGCTTGCAGCTGGAATGACGTCTGGCCGCCAAAGAATGAATCCTCGCGGGCGAGCGCGTAGATTTCCGCCATCTGCTCGTCGGTCATGGCGAGCATCCGGCCGAGGTGCAGCCTCCGTGGATCATCAGGTACGAGCCGGTGCGGGCGTTCGCTCGGTCATACGCATTCGGGAACCCGGTATTGATCGCGAGATACTGGCTGGAATTCGGGTTCATCAGGCCGGGAGTGATGGTGTAGAAGCCCTCCGGCGCCTGGCGGTCGCCCGTCTTGATCTTCGGACCCAGCTCGCCCGACCAGCGGCAGATCTATTAAGTGCGAAGGAGTGCGAAGCGCCCGCTGTCGTCCTGCTTCCAAACCTCGAGTTCGGCTTCCTCCTTGAAGATGCGCACCAGGATCGGACATTTCTTCTCCATCTTCTTGGCTTTGAGCTCGGCCAGCATACGTTCCGACAGCGGCTGCATGTCGCGACTGATGGTGACCGGCCCGCCGCCGCAGCCGGCAAGGTGATCACTGCAGCGATCGCGGCCGGCACCAGCAGCGCCCTGCGCAGAAGTCGTGAGCGACGAGTTGGTTGGCGGCGCACGCCCAGCCCCTATCCGGAAGACGACGGAAATGAATGTCCCGATTTCTGAAACTCGCATCATTGTCCGGCACGTTCGTTTGCGAACTTGGAATTGAAGGACACTAGGTCGGCACTTGGGTGAGATGAGGGCAACAGCCGGCCGACCGACAATTCAGCTTCAGTTGGAAAACAAAAACTTACTTGCAAACTGCTGGAGCGAAGATATCCGAACCCAGCCTCCCGAATACCGTCCCGCCGAGACGAACATTGGATGTGAGCCTAATATTACCGATCGCACATTGATCCATATGCGTTCAGTTTAACCTTTCATTAAACATCATGCTCGCCGTGCTGGAGACGCGAGGGGCAGCCGGCGAGGGACGAGCGGAGTGTCGCTTGTTAGATTGAAGCCCAAGAAGTCTCCGCTTCGTATGCTTGGCCCTGGTGGGCGGTGGACCCGTTGCGCTCATCGTCGATCGAGCCTCATCATAGGCGGAGCCGCCATCTCCGGGATCGCCGCATGAGAGAACCCGACCAAACGACACCAGTGGCGCCGTCGCCGCTGTGCTTGAGGCTGTGACCCTTGACAGTGAACTGTTGGCTTACAAATTATCTCATAATGATATGGTCCTATGTCAATTTGTTTAATGGCATAGAAACCGTTCTCTGCAAGAGCCTGATTGGCCTCATCTTCCGAGAGTCGTTCTTTAAACGGCGGCCCATGTTCAGTTTGGATCTTCTTCCAGTCTACATCAACAACGTAGGCTGTTGGTTTAGATATACGTCTAACTTCTTGGAAGAACGCTTTCTTATCCTCTACCTCATGTAGAACGTTGGCGAATAGGACAAGGTCGACGGATTCTTTGTGTATTCCTGTATGGCACAAATCGCTATTTACTATTTTTACGATATTTGGGTTCACTTCTGACTTGGCAATGTTTTCTTTTAAGCCATTTAGCATTGTCTGGTTGCTATCGACGGCGTATACGAGGCCTTTTTCTCCAGTGATCTGAGCCATTGGTATAGTGAAGAAGCCAGGTCCCGAACCCAAGTCTGCCATGATCATTCCCTTCGTTGCCCCTGCCTCGTTTAGAATGGTTTCTGGATTATGCTGCTGCTTTCTTTCTTGGGACATTAAGAACTTGACGCGGTCAATATTATGATTAATGTGATGTTCCATTGCTAATTTCTCAACTGCCTATGCGAAATCAATCCACTATTAAAGTAAGCGGGTTGAAGACTTCTCTATTTTTTGGGTTTGCAACTGCAATATAATTTTGCCTCTTTGGGTTCATGTGTTTTTTGGTTCTGCCATAACTTCTTTAGGGTAGTAGTTTTTCTCTGCGGATCAGGCGGCCAGTGGACAGTAACAGAGCTAATGAAGCAAGCAAGGTAATAGCGGCAATGGTTAAGTCAACTACTATGGCGTATGTGGGAAACGCAAGAGGTAGTAGTAAAGCAGGAAACATTGGGACAACGCCTACGATGACTCCTAATGGCTGGTTTGCGCCCATAGGTGTTTTTTGAAGGGAACTAAAAGCTACCATGCAGACGCTTACGAGAAATACTTCTGAGATACCGATTGCGAATGTAAGAATTGCTATACTAACTATCAAGGTCAGACTGGTTCCTAGTAGAATGCCCACTACTGTGTTTAGTATGATTGCAAAGAATAGCAAATATGTTGCTAAAACTAATGAGGCTTTTACATAGCCTTTGAAGATGTCTAGTTGGTCAAGACCTGTTGAGAGGAGATATTCTAAGACTCCGTTATTTTTATCGTATACAAAGAGCATTATTGCCGGTAGTGCAAATAGAACGGCTGAAAAGGACAGCAAAGCTATTGAGATGAGTGGGAAATTGTTTATTAAATCGATGGGCGCAGGGGTATTCGTTTCAGGTGGAATTATTGATGGAATTATTGTCGTAAGGTTTGAAAGAACTACTCCATATATGGTTAGAAATATCCCTATGATAATGTAACTTTTGCTTAGCCGCGTGCTTCTTTTCATAGTAACTTGCCAAAACCCCACACTTATCCCTCCTCAAAGAACTCCTGCAATGGATTATCCAGCTCGCGAAGCTCAATTATTTTAGCGCCCTGTGCCACAACTTTATCAACGATCTCAGCTACCTCCTCAGGGCTTTGGACAGTGATTACAAAATATCCGTTTTCAAGCTTGGAATTTGGAAGCATCTTTGATATATCATTTAGAGTCTTGAAACCTACACGATATTGTTTTGTCTTTACATTTTCTATTCTATCAAAATACGTCAATGCACCATTTTTTATCACAATTAGATATGTGCCGATTTCTCTTGCTTCATAGAGATTATGGGAAGAGTAGAGGACAAACTTATCCTTGCTTAGTTCAGTTAGTAATTGTCTTATTTCTTTGGAGATTTTTGGGTCTACGTTGGAAGTAGGCTCGTCAAGAAGGTAGAGGTCTCTTTCCCTAAGAAAGATCTTGCCGACTGAAGCCCTCTTTTTCTGTCCTTGTGAGAGAGAAGAGAATTTTTTATTGCGAAGATCATTGAGGTTTAAAACGTTAATGACGTGCTCAACATCTCCACCTTCAATATCAGCATAGTACTTTAGGGCATTGTAGACAGTCATTTCTTCTGGAAGAGCATTTAGGTGAGAAAGGTAAGCCACCTTCTGCCTTGCTTCTTTAGAATTGAACAGATCAAAGTTATCTAACCTGACTTGTCCAGAAAAAGGTTTCAAAATACCCGAAATAGCTCTGAAAAGAGTGGTTTTTCCAGCGCCATTTGGTCCCAATACGACGTAGATTGATGGTTCAGTTAGCTTCAGATTAATTTTGTGAATTACCTCTTCAAAACCATATCCTGCGCTAAGATCCTGTAACTCTAACTGCTGCATCCCAAACTTACCCTTCCCGCTATTTTACAGTCATCTGCTTTTAAGACTTGCTGAGAAAATTCTTGAGTAATATTCTGAACTTAAAGACCCGAATAGAGAGAAGAATGGAGGCAATTTAGTACTTTATTGTTTTTGCTGAGAGAGTTGGTTATTGTGAGAAATAGTTCGTAAGCGTTACTTCGTTTGGGTTTGGGGAAACAAGCGGTTAACAAGTAGAAGAAGTGTGATTTTTTCAATCTTCTTTTTCTTTTGACGCTTAATCTTTTGGCGCATAGTTTGCTTTTGGTATGTTAAGATAGAAGTTGTTGTTTACCCTAAAATTTCACCTAGAACAACTACTACCAATCTGCAGGGTAATTTTGCCTCTATGAGTTCGAGCGTTTTTTTGTTCGCCACGTTAAGCCGCTATAGATTGTAAACGCTAAAAGAACAACGAAAACCGCTGCTTTGACGACTGTGAAATCTATGCTTTGAGGCCATCAAGCCTTTTGCCAAGCTCATCGAATATGAGACGCTTTTTCTCTTTGCTCAATTGAAAGATGACTTTAGAAACCATTTCATTGGAGATGGTGAAGATGTAGTTCAGTTTTATTACGCTGTCTTTTATGGCGCCCTCACTTTTGGATAGTGGTAATCCCTTCATTTTGAGATTGCTTGTTATCCCTGCTATCACAACGTTTCCTAACTCTTCAAACAGGACCACTGCCGGTCGGGTCTTCACTTCAGCAGTATCTGTAAATTGTACGCTTGCAACGATAACGTCTCCGGCTTTAAGCATGTTCCCAAGCCTCATCTTCTGTGTTGTACCACAACTCCTTCATTTTTGATTGTTGAATCTTGTGGAGGAATTCGTCGTATTGTCTTCGGGTTTTGGATTCTTTTGCCAGTTTTATCAGGTTAGAGATGGTCTCGTTGTAGGTTTCTCTGGGGTACCTTCTGATGTTTTTCAGCTCCTTAACTGTGGATTTCTTGAGCTGTATGGTGGTGGCTTCTTCTTCACTCATTATACATCATCTATAATCACCATATAACGTATTATAATAAACTTTTCCATTAAAAACCAGATCCAACTGTCTGCAGCATCGACTTCTTATCCGGATCTTTGAATCCAAGAATCCCAAAGCTATGGATCTTCCTAAAAACTTCAATCGCTTAAGCATCGGAGCTAACGTAGAATCCTTTCTGCCTTCACTCTTCAACTTCAAAGCTACAGCAACAAAAATGCGATGGGGTCCGATTGGAGTGCAGGGGGTGAGATTCGAACCCATATAGAGCAGCTCTGCAGGCTACCCTTTGTGTTTTTGGCTAGCGGTCAATGTATTGCTTGATAGAGTTTCTATGCCCAAGATTTCTGCAGCTTTAGCAAGTTTGTTGTCATCTGTTACTAGGATTTTACTGGCTTTCTTTGCCGCTACAAGATATGCGGAGTCATAAAACGTTAGATTGCACTTATGAGCCGTTTGCAGTATTTCGATTCCTTGTTCGCGATAGACCTCGACTACCTGCATACGCACAAGTATCGAATACATTAGGTTCAACGATTTCTCGGCTTCCTCAATGCTTATCCTCTTAAGCAAATGAGCCTCTCTCCAAAAAGCGTTGCCAAGCTCATAATACGCTAAACTAATCGTTGCCCCTTCCATCAGCTTGTCCATAGCTTTTTCAGGGCATTCTCTGATAAGCCTGAATATGGAATTAGCATCAAACAATAACCGCTGCTCTGTCATCTGCTGTCCCTTGAGGCACGGACGGATTGGGCGAACTCTTCAGGCGGAATTTTTTTGAGTATGGCGGATACCTCTTTGGCAAGTTTGTTTAGCTTTTCTTTTTCCAGTCGGTCTACTTCTGACTGTAAGGATTCACGTATTACCTCGCTAACGTTCACGCCTAGGCTGGATAACTTTTTTTTGAGTCCAGCGGGAACCTTGGCGCATACTGTTTCTTCCATACCCATTGGTATTACTGAAATAGTATAACAACTGCGTATGATAAGAAGATTTCTGCAATTTCAAGTTAAAACAATTGGAGCTGGGGATGTGCTTTTGAGTTGAAGTACGATTCCCGACCCGTTTAGACTTTAAGGGAGTGGTTTGCATGTTGATTACCGATCCTCCAGTTGCTTGAATGGCTTATAAAAATGAGCTTCAGCAAGGGGGATGCGTATTTCACCTCAAAAGCCCGCATATAAGACCAGTTAAGGCAACGTTAGAACTCGCTTGCCTTCCCCATTCACTTTTTAATTTCCTCCGATTCTGAACTTAGAAATTGTACCGCGATAGGGCGTTGCCAAGCTTAACTCTTGAACAAAAATCTTACTTGAAGACCAATTTACCGTTTAACTCCTTTGGGGGCAAACGAATTATGAAAGTTGTTCCCTTTCATTTTTACTTTCAAAACCAACAGTTCCATTCATCGACTCAGTGGTTAAAATATTTTGGAATCTGCCAATTCTTTCAGTGTTACAGATTAGGTTTTTCTGGGTTACCTCACAATTCTTTTGCCAAATAACGGCGTATCGTCTAAAATGAGACTCTTTCTTGGTTTTTTGTTCTCTAAGTCTTTTGAGGATTCTGTTATTTTGGATTTGGTAGCTATAATTAGGTAGAGATAGAAGCCTTCATCTTTGATCCTTTCGATTTCAAAGCCTGCTTCCTTCACAAATTGAATGACGAGCTCTTTGTTAAGCCTTGCTTGCATATTAGGACCTGCTCCTACGTCGGTTTTTGGATGTCGTGAAGGCTTTTCATCGGGGTCATGGCTTTTCCATTCGAGGACGACTAGTTTTCCGGAATCTTTTAGCATTGTATAAGCGTTTTTGAGTGCCTTTAATGGATTATACATGTCATAAAGAGCGGTCCCAAAAAAAGCAAAGTCTGCAAAATTGGAGGCGATTATGACCGCTTCTGGAAAGTCATTATTCAATGCAACATTAATTATGTTATTTTGTGATAAAGAGGTTTTCAGTTTTGCAAGCGCAATCGAGGAAAATTCGATTCCATAAACTTTGCCATTTTCGCCAACAATTTTGGATGCTGGGATTGTAAATAGGCCTTCAAAGCAACTTTCGTCAACAAAAGTATCGCCTTCTTTTAATCCTAAAGAAAGAAGCAGACTTTCGGGATATAAAACTCGTTTCAGTTCTGAATCTCTAGGCAAGAGCTCTCTCAAGGTTGGAAAAATAAGTCTAATCTTAGGCTTCAATTTATTCTGGATTGAGTCAAAAGCACGCCTCCTTCTTGAAGCGATGTCTCCAAACTCCCATATTTCGCCTGGTAATTCTTCACTTGAGAAGTAAGGCATTCCCTCGTTTATTTTTGCGGTTAGACTTTCTGAGAATCCATCTTTTGCAAGGTCATCGCTCTTTACCGATTCGACGAAATATGCAATGCATACAATAAATTCTTTGGCTGGGTCGCTTATCTGCCCAAGGGCACTGGAGACTTGGTTACTCAAATCTGAGAGGGCTGACAACTTCTCAGCTGTTTGTGAATTATCTTCCTTGATTAGGCAAACTGCAAAAATTGTTGTGAGGTTAGGGTTAATGTCTTTGGAGTGAAGTAAGCTGAATATCCTGCCGACAGTTGATTCAACTTCTTCTTTGTTATCAATGCTAATGAACATTATTAGATGTTGACCGTTTTTATTTTCTATAACGAAATCAACTTTAATCGAGCCTAAAATATGGACGTGAAAAGTTTGGTCGACGTACAAAGTTCCCTCAAGTATCTGCGCAACGTAACGAAGCCACTTTTCCATATTCTGGCTGAATGTACTTCTTGAGATTATATCTTCCTTTATTCCTCTTCTAGAAAAATAATAAACAGAACTCAATCCTTTGAACAATCGTGGATCCTTTAGCGTGTAAGTTCTAACTCGCCCCTTCTTCTCACTATTGAGAAGACCGACTTTTTCCAAATCTCTCAAGACGTTTGTTACCGTTTGAATCGATCTGTGCATTTGTTTGGAAAGTTCTGTCGCTGTAGCCGATTTTTTCGTTCCTATTCTGTAGTAATATTGTTGGGTCATCGGTTGCCTTTTGAAATATTCAACATATTTTAGGTATAATGGATCTTCCATTGTCTTTCAACTATAAAGGAAAACTTTTTATATTTAATTGTTTTGGTAAATAGTATTGCCAAATAGTATTGTGCCATAGTGAATGGTTTTGGAGGCACAAAAGTGAAACTAAAATTGATTGATGTTGGAACAGACAGAAACGAACTGAATGAGCCAATAGCCATCGAAACCTTATCGGGGGTTCTAGAACACCATTTTGCATCATCAATAAAAATAGACATGACTTATCTCCAGATAACCGAAAGGGTCGAAACAAAAGACCTCCTTGGTTATGACATAATTGGTATTTCAACCAAAATAAATGGCTTAGAAAAAACCGAAGCTATCCTGATCAAGATAACTGAAACATCAGTTACAAAAAAACCTGTAATAATTCTGGGTGGATTGTTAGCTACTTTCGCGTACGAACAACTACTTTTGAAGCATCCCGACGTTATCTGCGTTACAGGCGAAGGCGAAGATGCAATCATTGGAATTACCCAAACGATTCTTCACAACCCAAACGCTGGTATTGATGAAATTAAAAAATCTCTGATTGTAAAAGCAGTTCCAAACATTGCAATCAACCAAAATAGCCGAATTGTAATCACTAACCGAAAACTGGTTTCACTTGAAACTTTGCCAAAGCCTGCCAGAGATTTCTTAAGAACAGTGATTAGGAAAAAAGGATTAGTTCGAATTGAAGGCAGCCGAGGATGTTCATGGGGGCACTGTACATTCTGCGGGATATCTGCAAAATATGGCTGTGCAAAATGGCGACCTTTTCCAATTAGCCGAATTATTGAGGAACTAGAAGAAATAAGTGCAGCAGGCGGAAGATTTCCGTACTTCACTGATGAAGATTTTTTTGGAGACGATGCAAAACGAACAATTAGAATAGCGATGGCAATAATCGAAGCAAAACAAGCTGGGAGAATCGAATCGGATTTTAGTTTCTACATTAACGTTCCAGCGCAGTCTATAATAAAAAACAAGGCTGCCTTGGAAAAATTGAAACAAGCTGGCCTAAAGGAAATTTTTGTAGGAGTAGAGTCTGGTTCAAAAAAACAACTAAAACGTTATGGAAAAAAAACGAATGTGGAAGATAACGCCAAAGCGATTCAGATTCTGAGAGAATTGAACTTGGGCATGGACATAGGATTTATGATGTTTGACCCAGAAATGACAATTGCCGACTTGAAAGATAACGTTGTATTTCTCGAAAAATTGAGTTTAGTTGAACATGGTGAACGTGATATCAAGAAAGTGCGAATTGAACCTAAAACTGGATTAGAACGAAGATTAACGCACAAGAAAATTATGGAAGGACTGAACGTGGATAGCCTTTCATATTCTTACAAGTTCAAGGATCCAGCGATTCAGCAGATAGTCAATAAGTTTGAGTCATGGGAGGACACAGCTAAAGAGAAAGTTTACAGTCTCCAAGCCCAAACTGGGGAGAATTTGGCGAATATCACAGCAGGAACAAGAAGGTTAGCCTTCTTGGGAAGTTTAGAAGATTGGACTTTGAATATTTGAAAGCATTGATTACCAAAGCTGAAAAAAGTAATGAAAAAGCAACGTTTAGGTTAATGGAGCTTAGCCAAGAGAGAAATTGTCTGATTGCACAATTAGAATCCGCAAATCACACCGTGTCGCCTCTTACAGTTGGATTACTCTATTGCTAACCATTTCGGAAATATTTAGGAAGGGGGTGAAAAGATGGGAAAAAGTGAAAAAATGACAAAAGCTGATGCCTCGAGGATTCAATCGAATGCTGCTAAGACAGGACACAACCAAGATTTTGCTAGAAGAGCGCAGTCATCAGCCGACCAGAGTGAAAAATAACTCGAATAAACAGAAAAATCCTAATCATATCCATTTTTTGTATCCATATCGGTTTGGGGCGAGCAGTCTATAGACGCCGTTTTAAAGAAGCCCACCACAAAGTTTGAGTGAATAGATTACGAATCGGGAACCGAACCTTATATATCCATGTCCGTTTTTGTACTTGGGATGGGAGTTGGACCATATATGACAGGTCTGCAATCTGTAAGGAGGAGTTATTTGATGCTCTCTAGCGTAGTAGCGTTTGTTGTAGATGTTATCTTTTTGATTAATCGGGCGTCTTCTGTTATTAATCTAAGATCTTTTGCTTTAGCAAAATAAGCATATGAAGCGTCGTAAAAAGTAATCTTGAGTTTTATTGCTGTATCCAAGATTTCATCTTCGCTCCCCGCTATTTCTATTAGGTCCATTAAGTTTAGGGTATGATTGATTGTTTTCGCCATCATTTTTGCTTCTTGCTCTGAAACCTTAGCATGCAAGACGCAGTCTTTCCAAATGATGTTTCCCAATTCATATCTTGCTAACTCTAACGTGTAATTTCCAGCCAAAAACTCGATTTTGTTTTCTTTAACGGCTCTAAAAATGGCTGATGAATCAAAAAGAGACTTCATCGGCTGTCCCGGTCTTCTCTTATGCTTTTCACGATGTCTTCGACGCTGACCTTATCAAGAATTGGCTTTAACTTGTCTATCTCTAATTTTAGCTCTTCCACTTCTCTTTTCTTTACTTCATCTTCAAGGGCTTTTCGCAAAATCTTGGATGGCTTGATTTTGAATTTCTGAATTTTTTCTTTAAGTTGCTTGGGGATTTTTGTAGAAACGGTTACACATTGCTGCACCAAATTGCTCTCACCAAATATTACTACTTTAAAGTAAGATAAAATAGTTTCCATGCAGTGCAAGAAAAATAATTAATAACCTATTGAACCGAGATGAGAATTTTTTTCTGCAAGGCAAACTACAAATTAAAAAGAAAAGTTAATGTGCGATATTTCTTAATTGATATTGGCGTGAATATTTTGACTAATACTGCGCTCGAGGTCGTTCCCAAAGTAGAGCTTGAAAGATATTTAGGTAAATGGTATGAGATTGCTCGTCTTCCCGCTAAATTTCAAGAAGGATGTGACCACACAACAGCTACTTATTCATTGCTAAAAGATGGCAGTATATCCGTTTTGAATGAATGCACAAAAAATGGTAAATATAAAAAGGCAAAAGGCAAGGCTAAGGTGGTTGACAAAACTTCTGGAGCTAAACTTAAAGTTACATTCTTTTGGCCATTTTACGGTGATTACTGGATTATTAAATTAGGTCAAGACTATAACTATGCAGTTGTCGGTACACCAGACCGTAATTACCTCTGGATTTTAAGCAGAACGCCGCAGATGGCTGAATCGCTTTTTTCAGAACTTATTGAGTTTGTCAACGGGAAAGGTTTCAATACTGCTAACTTGATTAAAACAGCTCAGGTATAGCACAACTGGTTGAAGAATTTCTTTATTTTTGGATTTGCAGCTGCAGTGTAATTTTACCTCTATGGGTTCGAGCGTTTTTTTGTTCGCCACGTTAAGCCGCTATAGATTGTAAACGCTAAAAGAACCACGAAAACCGCTGCTTTGACGACTGTGAAATTTATGACGGCAGAGTAAAGCGCGAATGTTGCTGGAAACGCCCCGATATATAGTGTGAAGAGTATTGCTGTGGGCAGTTTGTAGCTGTATTTGTAGTCTTTGAAGATGCGTTTGCCAAAGTATAATGCTGCTAAGCGTCCCATGCCATGAGTGCATTTTATGCAGTTGTAGCATGGACGCAGACAACCGAGAAGATGCAGTAAACCATAAATTAAGATCAGCGTCGCCACAAGAAATACAATGCCAATCGTTAAATCAAACATTAGAAAAGCAATTGCATCAAGAATAATCCATGCGAAAAGGGCGAGGTTGCCAAGTAGAACCAATTTTTGGGGGAAGAAAATTGGTCGGCCGTTTTTTGGTTCTGCCATGCGAGTCTATTGCTGAGGATGGGATATAAGGATTCTTTATCGTAAGAATCGTCTGCTACACAGACCAGTTTTTCGAAGTGAGGTTATGTGAGGATCATCCTCGAATTTGGATAATTAAGAATTATGTTAGGAAATTCTGCGATAATTATGCTGTATATTCAACGTTTGATTCTCAGCCCTGAACTCGAGTTTACCCAAAAGCTAAAATATCAATAGGCTCAACCTAACAACCAAGCGCATCAGAGGTTGTCGAATTTGAAAATAACAAAACCAACACTCTTCATGTTTACGTTAACCTTTGTCATTGTTTTTAGCATAACTGCTATTGTTCTACCCGTGAACGCCCAGAGCACAAGTGTTCAAACGGTTGTTCTTAGTAATGAACAGATCGGGTTAATGTTGCTGGGGAATAAAGGATTTGCCACCTTGAGCATCTACGACACTTTGGTTAAGCTTCAGACTGATAGTAATCCCTCTTTAGCTGGCGTAATTACTTCTCAGTTTTTGGGGACCCTACATTCGTTGCCACTTGCTGGGTAATTGGTAATGATATTGGTTCAGTAATTAAGAATTATGTTGATATTTCCTACGATAATTATGCTCTTATTGGTTTTATTGGTATTTTACCGCAGTTTGGATGCAAGAAACGGTGCCAGGTTTTCAACAGATATACACATAAAAACGAGACGAAAATAGTGGATTGCGTGCAAGTCAGTTTTTTGGTGATTACGCGGAGTTTTCGCGGTTTGTGGAGTTGCGGCAATTGGCCTTTGCTGTTGCTCTGGTGCCTTTGCTTGCGGTTTAGGTTTTTTCCTAAGCATAAAAAAAGTCAATATCACAACGATGATTATTCCCACGGCTACTACAAGAACCACAGCTATTAGAGGCTCAAGTCCAGTAGCTGATGACACGGTTGGAGTTATTGTTGGCTCTTGTGTTATAGTGGGGTATACTGTGGGTTGAGGTGTTATTGCTGGGATTGGCGTTACCGTTGCAAATGTTGATACATCAGGGACTGGCACGGTGAAATTGGCTGTTGCTATATTGTTTGCGAGGTCTTGCACAGTTAAAGTAACTGTATAATTGCCGATTGCAGAGAAGGTGTGTGACCAATGATATGCCGGTCGTTATGTTGCCATCGCCGAAGTTCCATGTGTAGGATTGGATGCCGGTGTTGTCGACACTGGAACTTGCGTCAAAGTATAATGTTTTGTAGTCCGTTGAGTAGTAACCGGCATAGGGTACTGGGTCTGGAGGGGTCTGGTCTAGGATAATGTTTGCGCTATTGTAGGCGGTTAGATTGTCGTTGTCTTGGAATTTAACATAGACTGTGTAGACACTGTCTCCTGTGGGAAGTGTCCAGTTTTTTGCTGTGTTGTAAGCTTCCCAGGTGGACCAAGTAGAGTTGTCGTTTGAGAAACACATCAATGTGGCGTTGGTAGCTGATAGAGTTAGATTTACTGAAGTAGAATTACTGTATATTGCTCCATTGTTTATAGTTATGTTTCCTGATGTTTGGGCATTTGATTGTTGCAGGTTAATGCTGACTATTAATAATATTGTTAACATTAACGCTAAGAAGAAGGTTTTTGGTAGATTCTTTGGGCTAAAGTTCATGATTACCCCTTAGCAAAACACCTCTGTTTTGTGAATATAAGATTTTACCAGAATTAATGCCTACTTCTAATTTAGGGTTCAATTTTGCACACAAAACTTTAAGCAAGCAACCTACGCAAAACATTCTTTAAGCCTCTGCAAATCGAGAATTGTTTACTGTACAGGTGTAGACGCGCTGGCGCGCCTGCGGGTGTGGTTTTCACTCGTCAATTCTTACTAACCTTTGAGAGTCAATAAAGTCCTTTTAAGAAAATAAGGAGAAAAATGTTAAGAAAAATTTTAATAATTAAAAAAAACCATAAGTCCATAACCCACTAGGCGATTGAGAAAAGTGAGCGATATTTGCTTTTAAGCCCCACTGTAGTCTAACGCTATATTGACATGCTTTGAAGAAAGCGAAAGACTACAGCAAGGCAAAACAAGTATATTTTAGCCCAGAAATAAAGCTGTGCCCACACTGCGGTCAACCAATCAAACTAAGCTACATAGCTTGGCAAAAGTACCTCTTCACGCTGAAAGGAACATTCCACGTAACCAGCTATGCGTATAAGTGCACAAACAAAGACTGTCCAAAACCAAAAGCGATCTACCGCTCAACAGAAGCAGAAATGCTCAGTCTCAAATTCTACCAATTCAGCATAGACGTCATAGCTCAAATAGGACAACTATACTTCAATGAACACAAAACAATCGATCAAATTACACAGACCCTCAACCAACTCTACATAAGCCGATCAGAAGTCAACCTACTCTACCAAGCATACCTAGCATTGACAACAGCAAACTGGCAACAAGACACCACCTACCTAGAGAAGATCCGAGCCAACGGCGGCATAATACTTGCCTTAGACGGCGTTCAACCAGAGAAAGGCAATGAAACGCTGTGGATCCTAAAAGACCACCAAACAGGACAAACGCTTCTTGCCAGAAACCTGCAGTCAGCTGACAGAGACAGCATCGCCACCTTACTAAGAGAAGTCAAAGCACTCGGCATCCCCGTAAAAGGAGTAATCAGTGATGGCCAAAGAAGCATCCGTTTAGCAGTCAAAGAAGTTTTCCCAGGCGTTCCCCATCAACTCTGCCACTTCCACTTCCTACGCAACATCGCTAGACCCATCTGTGAGATGGACCGAGCCCTAAAAGTTGATTTAAAGAAGAAAGTCAGAGGCATAAAACCAATCGAGCAAAATGCCTCTTGCAAAACTGACAGGCAGAGCCAACTGATTCTTCAGTACTGTGTAGCTATTAGGTTTGCTTTGCAGGAGAACGGATGCTACCCATTGGAGCCGGCCGGTTTGAAGCTTTACCGCAGGTTAAGAACGATTGAACAGTCACTGCAGCGTGACAATAAAGTCCATCCAAACCCAGAGCTTGAGAAGCTGCTAAGAAAGCTATCTATCGTTGATGAGCTTAAGCTACAGTATCGACGAATAAAGAGGCTTTATGCCCTTATCTTTGAAGCTAACCGCATACTCAAACAAGACGCATGTCAAGAAAAGGCTGAAGCGAATATGATGACATATTTTGATAAGCTAACGAGGCTGCGTTTTAGGAGGCGAGAGGAAAGGGATGCTGTCTGCAATATTCTTCGGTTTACGGCTAGCTATTGGGAAGGGCTGTTTTACCACTATGATTATGCAGAGATTCCTAGAACTAACAATGATTTGGAACGTTTTATTCGTAAGCTGAAGACTGCTCATCGGAAAACCACTGGAAGAGCCAGTTGTCAAGGATACGTCATACGGTATGGTGCTTATGTGGCGTTGCTCAATGATTCTTTTTCTATGAATGAAGTGCTGTTTAGGCTGCGATTTGTTGGGAATGGCGCTTTTCGCCAATGCTACCGCCAGATCAGGGGTTTCAGGGAATGGCTAAGTCTTAAGCGTAGTTTGTCTAAGAACTTTAGCGTTTGTATTCGTTCTTTAGAGCTTGAATGGGCTAAGATACCTGTTTGACCTATGAGTGGCGATTTGCCAGAAGTTAGATTTTGCAGAGGTATCGTTCGATTAGATTTCTGTAAATATCTAAAGATGAAATCGTTGAGGGTTTGACCTTTTATCGCATACGGTGAAAATGGATAATAGGCTCTTCTTTTGAGGAAATTTGACTAACGGCTAGTTGGTTATGGACTTATGGTTTTTTTTGGGTTATTGAATTTTGAGAGCCTTCTTTTCTTCCAATAGAAAACCGCAATTAGCAATGCAATAACCACTATTGCCACTACAAGAACAATGGTTGTGGTGGTTGCAGTTTGAGAGTTGATTAGAGGCGGTGTGGGTGTTGGAACCAATGGAGTTGGGGTTTCAACAGGAGTAGGAGTTGCAGTAGGAGTAGGAGTAACGACAGGAGTTGATGTTGGACTTGTAGTTGGAAATACTGTAGGAGTCGGGGTTGGTGTGGCTACTGGGGTAGCTGTTGGAGTTGGGGTAGGAAAATTGCCAGAAGTCGGATTGGCTATCGCTGCAATTCGGTAGATATAACACCCAACTGGAAACGTGAAAGTCTTTACCACTTGCCCTGCAGGATTCACTTCAATTAAAACTGCTCCCGTGTTATTGAAGTTCCAGGGTTGATTTTGGGGCATTTGATGCGTCGGGTCTCCAAAGTCGCCTATGTAGTCTCCGTTTGGAAGAAGCAGAGCACCACCTGCGTAGGAATTCCAATATTGTGTTGGGGCTTCCCAACTCCAATTCACATAGGCAGTCATGCTTGTTTCGTTCAATGTCAACTCAATCATTCTGCTGTGACAATCGTAAGGATTAGTAATATTATTGTAGTCGTTGTCAAACATTGTGAATACATCGGGAGCAACTTGTTTAGTATTATGACTATGATACCATAGACTGGAAACTTGGCTACCGCTATCCCCAAGAAGAGTGAAATTTCCAAATTGGCCGCATGCCCAAATTATGTCTCCTGTGGTTTGATTTATCTTGTAGAAAGTATTGGTGCACCGCAGGTTCAGGTATATTATGTTGCTGTTGTAATCCCAATCAAGGGAGTTAGCATGCGAGAAATCTATCAAGGCTTGACCGTTAAAAACGGTTGTTTCGTTGAATGAGGAGGCTTCACTGAGCGGTATATGATCGTAGATATCCCAACTCCAAAGGATATTCCCGTTTGGATCTAACTGTAAAATTTTGTCTATTAGAAATGAGTTGTTCCCAACGATTCTAGCGTAGCTCTGCAATGTTAGAAAAGTATTGTTAGTTGGATTATATTGAATATCATGATGACTAATGACGTTGGGAAAGTCTATAGTAGTACCAGTGGATAAGTTCCAGATATGCGTAGCATATGTTGGGGCAGTGCCTGCTCCACCAGCTTGAGGCTCGCCTTGAAACACCAAGGTATTTGGCGCAATTTCGTAAGCGACTCCATATGCAGTGGAAGATGCACGCAGGTCAAGCAAGTTACCATCGGTATCCATAATCACCATATAATTACCTGCTCCTGCAGCACCGGCGGCACCACTGCTTATTTCTAGATCAAAAGCCAAGTCGCCAGCCCACGCGTTTCCATATGTGTTGATTGTACAGGGTATAGTAAAGTTGATTGCTTGAGAATCAGGTATTGGAGAAAAAATAAGTGCTATTAAACAAAACGCAGCTGTTGATGCTGCAAGGATTATTCTTTTGTTCTTAGAAAAATTAGACACCATATTCCTCTTTGTTTTTTTACGATGGCTTAATTCCTTTTTTAACGTTTGCCTAAAACAAGACATGACTTTTGAGTCTGAATTAACTTATAAGTATTTTTGTTTGCGATCTTGACTTTACGGAGCCAAAGCTTTACCTGTACTTCTCAGTTTTCCCAAGCTTTTAGGGCAGGGTTATGATTCAACCTTTTCTGTGCTTAACTTTGAGTTTTGAGTACGAGTAAACACCTATTCCGATTATAATTAAGACAGCAACCGCTGCTGCATAAATTTCTACGTTGGGAAGAGAAGCTTGCTTAGGTTCTAAGGTAGGGACTATTTTTTCTGTAGGTAAAGGAGTAGGTGAGATCGTAGGTTTTGGTGTAGGCAAAGGAGCAGGTGAGATGGTAGGTTTTGGTGTCGGTGTAGGAGACCGAGATGAAGACGGGGCAGGCGAAGCGGATGTGATAACTTGTGTTCCAACGGAGAAGGTTAAGCTGTTAGTTGAGGGGCCTCCGCCATCTGCTGGAGTAGTTCCAGGAGCACCATTGTTGGCACCATGCTCATCGAACGCGAGGACTTTTACGGTGTGTAAACCTGACTTCAAACCAGCAAGGCTGATGTTGTATGAGGCTGAAGCCGTGATTGGTTTAGTATAATTCCAGGTCAAAGAGCAATCTCTTCTCAAATTGTTGTCGACAACAAGTAAGACCGACGCCAAGTTATCATCTGATGCACTAAAAGTCACTGTTTTTTGATCAGGCCCTGTATCAGCAATGCTAATCGACGGCGTAGGCAAGTTGGAAGTGTCATCCATAACGGCTTGGCGATGTTGGGTTTCGATGTCAGGAAGACCAAGTTGCAGAGGATAACCGTCTAACGCTGGACTGAAGCTTTGGTTCCATAATCCAAGTCCATAGTAAACCGTGGGGGCAACGTCGACTTCGTCTCCATTACGGTTTACATTATTATCGTTAGTTGCCAAGAAAATGTATGGAGCATTTCGGTGACTGAAGCCACCTTCATCGAAACCGTGGTCAGCTGTGATGTAGATTATGGTATTCTGAGATAGCCCAAGAGTACCCAATTTGCCAAGAATTTGGCCTAACCAGTAATCGCAAGTTTCAATTGCCTTTGAGTACTCCTCCGAGTTTTCCCCAAACATGTGACCGATGTGGTCAGGATCGCTGAAATGGAAGAAACCAAAGAAGTGGCTGTTGGAGTTGTTTTGGATGAACTGAAGCGTCAGAGGACCAACAACATCTGCATACCTGTCTTCGTTCAGATTTCCAACGCTAGCAAAGTCAAGTTGAGAAGGAAGGTTGGCGTACAGCGCTTCATTAGAGTATATTGAAAAGGGGCTTCCAATTGCTGCAGAGCCGGTTCCATCTTCGATTTCCATTTGGTTAAGCTTCCCAGTAATGAACGCTGTTGCTATTTGATTTGACCCGTAAAAATTCTCAAGCCTTTCAGGAATCGTGTACCCTCTTGGTATTGTATTAAACCATATTGCATTGTCGAAAACTCCAGTTTTCCACCATTTATAGCCTGTTAAGATTTGAGTCCACCCAGCTTTTGTGTCAGTATAATGATCCGACACAGTCACGTTAAAAATTTTACCTGTTTGAATGAATGCGCTCAAGTTAGGCATCTTTCCCACATTCAACAATTCATACAAATGATTTCTTTGAACTCCATCCCAACCCAGTAAAATTACGTTTGTGTTGTTGCCTGTGTAACCTGGGCTGCCGAAAACCAAGTTTGTATTCGATCCCGCAGCTTCAGTTTTTGCAGCCTGCCCATTAATCCCCACCCAAACGGTACATACTAGCAACATTAACAAAAGTGTACTGACAGGTCTTGTTCTCAATTAAGACAACTTTCCCCATTATACCCCCTCTTTTCTAGATACTTATGGCTTTTGCAGAAAACACGTTTTTGATGTAATTTTTTGCACTGAGCAGAATAAAATGTACTTTTTATTAGTTTTTCTGAAACTTAAATAGGATTCTTTCAGGAAAGAGTTCTGAACTGCCCATCGATAACGTAAAAGTTAATGTTCTTTTAACAATAAATTTATTGGATTGAAAAACTCAACATAGAGCGGTGAGTATATGTCTTCGGATGAGGATTCCCCTGAGTGGTTCAGAAAAAGGCGAAGTAAAGACCCGTTTTTCGGCGATATAGATAATGTGTTCCGTGAAATGGAAAAAATGATGGATGAAGAACTTAAAAGTTTTACTGAAAAAGTGCCGAAAGAGTATGTTAAAGAGCGTAAACTTCCCGACGGGAGCACGGTTAAAGAGCTCGGTCCCTTCGTTTACGGTTACAGTATGAAGATTGGTCCTGACGGAAAACCGGAAATTCAAGAGTTTGGAAACATCAAAAAAGGTCTCAAAGGGACACCGCAAGTAAAAGAAGAACGCGAACCGCTCGTTGACATCGTAGAAACAGAGGGCGACGTTCACGTAGTTGTTGAGCTTCCTGGTGTAGAAAAAAGCGACATTAAACTTCACGGCACAGACGATTCCTTGACTATTTCTGTTGATACCCCCCATTACAAATACTACAAGGAAGTTGAGTTGCCCGTAAAAGTTAAGGTTAGAGAAGCAAATTCAACCTACAAAAACGGCGTCTTAGAAGTAGTGCTCCCCAAAGATGAGCCACAAAATAAGGCTAAAGGGTTACCGATCGACATAGGCTAAAAGCTAAATTCCCATTCACCCTACTGTTTTAGCAGCGAGTGAAGAAATGAGCGATAATTCAGAAATAGACGCCCTAAACGCTATTTGTTGCGAAGCTAAAACAGAAGGCAAACTGTCAGGTAGCAACCTAACCGAACTATACGAGCTTTTCGGGACCAGATTCTCAAAGGCACTCGACGCCCTAAAAGAGGGCAGAGTAAAAAAATACATTTTCGGGCCAAGCGGTAGAATCGTTTGGATAGTTGTCGGAAGAGAACGCGATTACCTAATCATGCCTGAAGCAGAATTCTGCACATGTGATGATTTCTACTTCAGGGTTTTAGATAAAAAAGTCCACATGTGCTACCATCTGTTAACTCAGAAAATCTCGCAGAACCTAAGCTGGTTTGAAACTATAGAGGAAAACGACGAATGCTACGACATGCTAATGAATGAATGGAAAAAATGCTAATGAATTAATGGAAAAAAGCTACTCCTTAAATATGAAGATGCTACAGAATATTGTAAAATGCAAGGAGAATCTCGATGGATTTAGGCGCATACTTCCAAACGTTACAGTACGTCCTCATGGGCGCAGTGTTTATTTCACTACTCCTAATCTTCCTTTACGCATATTATGGTAAAGATGAAGAAGAGGAATTAAACCAGTAAACCCTTATCCGACCTATTTTCTTTCCCTTCACATCGTCTATTCATAACCAAAAAAAACACTATGCTCAAAACAGCAAGAGTTATGCCAATCAAAATAAGCAAAATGGAATTAGGCCCTGAACCAAAAACAATTGGAAACGGACCTACAAAAATAACTACACCCACACTTCCTGAACCCCCCAAGGACGAGGATGCAAACACAAGAATCGCGATACCAACCAAAACCAATGCAACTCCCAAAAGAACTAAGCCAAAAAATCTGCCTGACATTGTGAAGCCTTCTTCGCTCATCTTCAAGAAGAACATTAAGCATGCGGGTTTACCTCAACAACCAGTAATAAATTATTGTAGTAATGATAAGAGCTATGGTTATTGCTAATGCAAGAGCCAATACCATCTTGACTGATTTTTTGTCTGTTCCAAAGATAATTGGGATAGGACCAATCATGATTATTCCTGCACCTTTTACTTTGGCTTTTTCATTGCCTTGTGTTGAGGCTAAAATAATCGCCAGGATAATGAAGATAATCCCTACGATAACCAACGCTAATCCCAGAATGTATAAGACTGCAGTATCCACAACTTCTTCCTCCAGCTCACCCCTAAGAATAAGACAACAATTTTAATAAACATAGCAAATCTTGAACAAAATGCAAAAAATTAAAAGCGCAGAATATCTTTATCGTTTCAAAGCAAGATGACCACCCAACAGATAATAGAAAAAATTCTTACAAAAAACCCAGAAACAAGCCGAGAGCAAATTCAAGAGAAATTACAAGCTGAAAAATCTCGAACAGGTGGTCTGCTCAGTGATGAAACGCTTTTAAGGTTAATCGCTGCCAGATATGGCGTCGAAGTGCAGCAAAACACAATTAACAATAATGGAATCCTCTCCACAAGCCGTTTGTTCGCTGGTTTGTACGACGTGACGGTTGCTGGTCGAGTAATTGCGGTTTTCCCAGTAAAAACTTTTGAAGGAGAAAAACCGGGCAAGTTTGCTACTCTTATAATTGCTGACAAAGATGGTGTACTACGAGTGATGTTATGGAATGATAAGGCTGATTTGATTGAGAGGGGCGAACTGAAGGTTGGACAGGCGGTTCGGCTTCTACATGGATATACTCGGCAAGATTTGTACGGCAAAGTTGAATTACATCTTGGCGGAAAAAGCCAAATTAAAGTGGAGGCTCAAGAAAAAGCCTTTGATTATCCGCCTATAGAAAAATTCGCCACAAAAATAATCTCCCTAAATAAAACATCTGGAAATGTACATCTTTCCGGTACTGTAAAAACGGTTTTAGGCTTAACCAAATTCACTCGAAACGATCAAAACGATGGAACAGTCATGAGATTTATTCTGACTGATGATTCGGGAGAAGTGACGGTAGTTGCTTGGAACGAAAAAGCGTTAGAACTAGAAAAAACACTTAGGGCGAACACATGTTTGCAATTAGGTAATGTTAAAGTGAAAGAAACCACAAACGGTAGCATAGAAGTCCACGTTGACTTCACAAGCTTCGTTAACGTCCAAACAGCTGCAATGCAGTTTACTAAAATAGCCAATTTAGCTGAGAATCAAAGCGCCAACGTCCAAGGCATAGTTTCAGCAGTTCTTGAAAGCAAAGAAGTAACAACAGCGAAAGGTGAAACAATTAAACTGATGGTTTTTGATCTCAAAGACGATTCAGTCACAGTAAAAGTCTCAGCTTGGCGGCAACATGCAGAAGCCTTGAGTGGATTAAAGGTGGGTGATAAGTTGCTTTTAGAGAATGTATTTGTGAAAAAGGGGTTTGGAGATAAAATGGAGTTGTCCACGAGGAGCGCAACGGTTGCTTCGGTTTTGCCACCTTAAGTTTTCTCTTTTGGACTAGCGCAGTATTTTTCGCAGTAAGCATCTGAAGTTGGGAAAACGGCCTTTACCCGCTCAAGACGCTTTTGAGAGTTAATTTTCTCTTCAAGCGCGACAAGGTCTTTCGGTTTGCTGAACTGTTCAATTTTGCCGTTTTCTCGTCTGCGCTTGATTTTTATGCAGTCATCAACCATGCAGCTAAGCACACAGGCTCCGCAATAAACGCATAAGTCTTCGGTTATTCCTACTTCACCTGTTTTCCAGTACAAAGCATTAGTTGGGCAAGCTTTAACGCACAGTTTGCATTGCACACCAACGCATGTGTACTTGTTAACGCTTATACTTCCTTCTCTAAAGAGTTCTTTTACGCCTGTTGGCTCCAAAAGTTCTTGCCTACGCTTCTTTTTTGCCTCCTCTGAGCTATCTTCTGATAATAAGCTAAATATGTCAACCGAAGAAGCGCTCTTTGCAGGCATTTAACGTAACCACAGTTAACTTTTCTACTCAGAAATACCTTCCATGAATTATAATACTTATCTTATGATTTTGACGATATTGCCATGAGAATCGAATTAATTTATTATCAGATGATATTTGAATGCTAAAACCTAATTACAGCCTCTTAACACATGAGTTTTTGATTGTGACTAATCGGCTGGAGAGGTTGACGTGGCCAGACTCAAATTCGGTGTTTTTCTTCCATTCTACATGCTACAATCCAAAGGAATAAAACCGACCGAACGTTTCAACACTATTCGAGATATTGTTTTGGAAAGTGAAAGGTTAGGATACCACTCCGTTTGGTTAGATGACCATTTAATGTATAACGATTGGCCTATTCTTGAGTCTTGGACAACCCTATCAGCACTCTCATCCTTAACCAGCAAGGTGCGGTTGGGAACAATGGTTGCCTGCAGCACACACAGGAATCCTGCTCTGCTTGCAAAGATGGCTGCCACCGTGGATGTTATTTCGGGCGGCAGGTTAGAGTTGGGCATTGGAGCAGGAGTCCAAGAAAATGAGCATACGGCTTATGGATTTGGTTTTCCTAAGCATAATGTCCGCGTTGCGATTTTGGGTGAGGCTTTGGAGGTAATAAAGCATCTTTGGACGGAAAAGAAGGCAAACTACCAAGGTAAACACTACACATTGAAAGATGCAGCTTGTGAGCCTAAACCTTTGCAGAAACCGCATCCACCAATAACCGTAGGTGGAAACAGTGAGTTGTTGATGCAGAAAGTAACTGCTCCTTGTGCTGACAGGTTTGATTGGGGTCTATTGCCAATTGAAGTGTATAAGCGTAAACTTGAAGTCTTAGAGAACCAATGTGAAGCGATTGGTAGGGATTTTAATGAGATTGAACGGTCATGCTGGCCAAGCGGCCAAATTCTAATAACGGAGAATAAGCGAGAGCTGAACGAAAAGATAACTCAGCTAAAACCAGCAAACCTTAGCTTGGAAAGTTTCAGGAAGACTACTTTGGCGGGCACAGCAAACGAATGCCTTGACCAGATGGAGATTTATGGGGATTTGGGTGTTACCTTTTTCATGCTTTATTTTGCTGATTTCCCAAAATTAGATAGTATAAGGTTATTTGCACGAGAAATTGCTAAAAGAGGAGCCGGTTAGAGGTCGCCTCTAGCTATATGCTCTAATTCATGAACAATAATCTCATCCAATTCATGATAAGAGTTCTCCCTGATCAAAATAATGTATTCGGCATCTTCGTTTTTTTCCGCGTTGAATACACACGCGTCCGTACCCGTTGTTGAAAGCACTCTGCCCCACTCATATATCTCTCGCAGGTCATCTTCTGGACATCGTCTATGGTCAATTATTTTGTTAAAGTCTTCATCGCTTAGCTTCAGTGCTTTAATCTTAGGCAATGGCTTGTTAGAAAGATTTTTCCAGGCTTTAGCAAGCTTCTTTTCATGTATATGCTTAGCATTCATTTTCAAGCCTTCAGCCATAACAATTTAAACACTTCCGATCTAATTTTTGGTTTTCTCTGAAAAACCAGTAAACCTGATTCAAACAAGAATTAATAAAAAATAAAAGTTTTTGACGTAGTTTGCAGTAGTTATGCCACAACCACAACCCTAGCAAAAGTCAACATTCTGTCAGAGTCTCCAACGAATCATTATTTTTCTTGTTTAAGCCAGTTTGCCAAAAAGACTTGGTTGGTATTTCCAGTCTTTTCAAGAGAAACGATGCCCCTATCAGCTAAGCGGGCAATGATTCTGTGGGTTTTTAGTCGGCTTAAGCCGGTTTCGTTTCGTATGTATTTTTGGAGATATTTTCCGTTATGGGCATTGAGTACGTTGATTATTTTGCGTTCTTCCTCGGTTAAGGTTTTCGAAACTGCGTTGTAAGGTGAGGTTTCGCTTGGCGCTTGGGTGCTCAGGACTTTGAATGTTGGCTGGGGCTGCACTGCGCCGATTCTTATTTGTGGGTAGAGAAGGTAGTAGGCTAAACCAACGATTCCAAAGATTGTCAAACCAATCATGACAGCGAATGAGACTCCAAAATAAGATAGCAATGGGTTAGTGGTAGCTTGCGTCGTTTGAGTTTGCCCCATCATGCTACCCGTACCGCCTGTTCCTCCCAACATCTGGCTCATCCAGCCATATGGGTTTTGAGCGGAAGATAAGGTGGCGAAGCCTATTGCAGTTAAAGTTATTAATGCTGCTATTGAAACGATTAGTATGGCTAAAAAGAGATTAACTCTTCGCATTTTATATCTAAATTAGACGGATATTCGTAGGATTTAAGGATTTTTGGCTATTAAGTAATTTCTCTATGGAAAACATTCATTGGAAACGTTTCATTGAAATGTTTCAGTTTCGTTTCAGCAAACTATCATACCATCCGCAGACATATAGCAATGTTGAGGTGAAAAAAGATTGGAAAAAACAAAAGCAATCGTGCTCATAATTGCTGCCTCAGTCCTGCTCGTCGCATTTGCAGGCATAGCATATTCGCAGATTGTCAGCGCTCAAACAACGGGAACAGGCAACGTATCGACCCAAACACGACAGGGCGCAACAAATGGCAACAGCTACCAATATCCACAACAAGGATACTCCCCCTATGGGCCCCAATACGAAGATCCGTACGGCTACAGATTGGGCATGGACATTTGTCGACGCTTTTGGTAAATAGCGGCTATGCCCTGACCTGTTTCTTTATCTTTATGTTTTCTTAAATCAAGGCTTGTTTGAAAAAAGCTTCTCAGGGAAAGCTTTCTGCTAATTGAATTCTCTAGCATACAGCTGCCCTTTTAGCCTGCACGTCAAGTTTATTCAGATGCCGTTGGTGTGTACCTGCTTAAGTAGCCTTTAGAGATTTTTGGTTTCCGAGGCTTCCATGCAGCTAAGCGTTCTTCAAGCTCCTTGTCCGACAGCTCAACTTTTAGAATCCTGTTAGGTATATCTATGGTTATTTTGTCGCCATTTCTTAGAGTTGCTATGGGTCCGCCGTCGAAGGCTTCTGGAGCGACGTGTCCAATGCATGGTCCACGGGTGGCTCCTGAGAATCTTCCGTCGGTTATAAGTGCTACGCTTTCGCTTAAGCCCATGCCTGCTATTGTGGCTGTGGGTATGAGCATTTCAGGCATTCCCGGTCCGCCTTTTGGTCCTTCATAACGAATAACGACTACATCTCCTGCAACAACTTCATTTCGTTTCATGGCTGATTGCGCTTCACGTTCTGAATCGTAAACCTTTGCCGGACCTTTATGCTTAAGCATCTTAGGGGAAACCGCCGCCATCTTCACTACTGCTCCTTTTGGAGCTAAGTTGCCTTTGAGTATGGCAACGCCACCTTCTTTGTGAACTGGGTTATCGAGTGGTCGAATCACTTCAGCATTTATTACTTTAGCTTGAGCAACGTTTTCGCCAACAGTTTTAGTTGTAACTGTCAAAGTGTCGTAATGTATGAATGGTTGGAGCTCGTTTATCAGTGCGGGTAAGCCGCCTGCGTTGCCTAGGTCTGACATGTCAAAGGCGCCGCTCGGAATCATGCTGCATAAGTGCGGCACTTTACGTCCTATTTTATCGTAGGTTGCAAGGTTAAGTTTGGCTCCTGCCTCGTTAGCAATAGCAGAAAGATGCAAAACCGAGTTTGTTGAACCTCCAAGGGCCATATCTACTGCCGCAGCGTTTTCAAAAGCGTTCTGAGTCATAATTTGAGATGGCTTGATATCTTTCTTAACAAGCTCAACAATTTTTGCGCCTGTTTCTTTAGCAATTCTCTGTTTTAAAGCTCCATTTGCCAAAGCGGTGGCGCAGTAGGGAAGTGACATGCCTAACGCTTCTGTCAAGCACGCCATAGTATTTGCTGTGAACATGCCGTTGCATGAACCGCAACCTGGACATGCCACGTTCTCCAGCTTTGTTGATTCTGCCTCTGTCATTTTGCCAGCGAAGACTTTGCCGACTGCTTCAAAAACGTTGTTGACACCGACTTTTTGTCCGTCCAATATGCCTGACTCCATGGGTCCACCAGTGACTGATATTGCTGGGACGTTTAGTCTTGCAGCTGCCATTAGCATACCTGGGGTGACTTTGTCACAGTTTGATATGAGCACCATACCGTCCAGACGGTGGGCTTGCATCATTATTTCTACTGAGTCAGCGATTAATTCGCGGCTCGGAAGTGAATAACGCATACCTTCGTGACCCATGGCTATGCCGTCACATACCGCTATTGTGTTGAATTCGAAGGGTGTTCCGCCAGCTTCAAGAATGCCTTCTTTTACTGCTTCACCTAAAGCTCTAAGATGAACATGACCTGGAACTATAGACGTGTAACTGTTAGCTATTCCAATAAAGGGTTTAGCTATATCTTGATCTGTTAAACCTAAACTTTTCAGCAGAGCTCTATGTGGCGCCCGCTCGGTTCCCTTTTTTATCTCGTCACTTCTCATCCCAATTTTACCTCTGTGCACTTTAAGTCACCAATAATTTTATATTTAAGGTTGACGCCTTGGAAACAGAGTGACTTTAAATGGGGTATTGTTTTATCCAACAGCTTCCCTAAACACGTAAAATTTTTAGATACCACCTTGCGAGATGGCGAACAAACACCTGGAGTATCTCTTGTCCCTGAAAGCAAATTGCGAATAGCCCAGAGGCTAGATGAGCTTGGTGTTGATTTTATTGAGGCTGGTTTCGCGGCTGTTTCTGAAGGAGAAATGGAAGCCGTAAAGCTTATTGCTAAACAAGGTCTGAAAGCTCAGATTTCCTGTGCAGCCAGAGGAACAAAAAATGATATTGATGCAGTGATAAAGAGCGGTGCTTCTACCATAAGCATGATTATCCCAACATCTGATTTGCACATAGAATGTAAACTACACAAAACCCGAGAACAAATACTTCAAACTACGGATGACTGCGTGAGATATGCTAAGGACCACGGGTTGGTTGTAGAGTTTTTAGCTGAAGATGCAACACGGTCAGAATTTGATTACATGACTAAAGTTTTCCAAGCAGCCGTTGAAGCTGGCGCTGACCGGGTTATTGTATGTGACACTGTAGGAATTTTGACTCCTGAGCGGTCAGCAAAGCTCTTCTCAAAGCTAAAAAACGAAATAAAGGTTCCATTGGGTGTTCATTGCCACAATGATTTTGGTTTGGCAGTTGCTAACTCAGTTGCCGCTTTGGGCGCTGGTGCAGAAGAGGTTCATGCAACCATTAACGGTCTTGGGGAACGCGCTGGGAACGCTTCACTAGAAGAAATTATTGTTACTTTAAAATCACTGTACAAGCTAGATATTAACATAAAAACTGAGCTACTGTACGGCACATCCCAATTGGTTTCCAGATTAACTGGTGTGTATGTTCAACCTAACAAGGCCATCGTTGGCGAAAACGCTTTCACCCACGAATCAGGAATACATACTCAAGGCATGCTAACTAACCCATCCACTTATGAAGCAATTGCTCCTGAATTGGTTGGTTCTAAACGGCGCATATCAGCGGGCAAACATTCAGGTTCCCATGCTATACGAGCGGATTTGCAAAGTATGGGCCTTCAGCCATCCGACGAGCAATTTAGGGATATTTTCCAACGTATAAAACAGCTTGGTGACAAAGGCAAAGCAGTCATGGATGCCGATGTGCTTGCAATAGCTGAGAACATTATGGGTTTAAGCAGAGCTAAACCAATACGACTTGAAGAAATGACATTTGTCGGCGGCGACAAAGTAACTGCAACTGCATCCGTCCGCTTGTCCTTAAACGGTAAAGAAGTTTGGGGTGCCGCAGTTGGAGTTGGACCCGTAGACGCAGCAATAAACGCAGTTAAGAACGCCATTGCTGAGGTTGAACCAATCATTTTAGAGCAATATATGGTTAAAGCAATTACCGGCGGAACAGACGCGATAGTTGAAGTTGTCGTACGCATGCGCAAAGGAAACAGAACAGTCACAGCCATGGGAGTACGCGAAGACATCGTTAAAGCTAGCATGGAAGCAGTCCTGAGCGCCATGAACGTACTAACGACTGACTATAACAGCAATAACAACCAGTAAATAACCTGGCACTAACTTAAAGATAATTAGAACTAACGCTGATGATTGCTATTTATGCGCTAATTTTTGGTGGTGGTCGTACCCGCTTTCTGCCAAGCTTAACACGCAACGCTACTCGATACAGTTTCCGAAGAGACTTCACTAGTTGCTCCAAGGTGGGTGCAGTTGAGAAAATGAGCGGTATCTGCTCGTACTCAGCTATGCGGATGGCTTCGTCGTCCGGCTTGGTTTTGTGAAAAACTACAATCCGCGGTTTTAGACTGCTTACTCGAACAATCATCATAGGCAAAGAACCTGTTTCCACGTTTGTGAAAATTAATGCACGCTCCGTGGATGCGCCAAATAGCTGCGCGTACTCTAAGCCAGAATATGCTTCCACAGCTTTTCGACTATCAATAACTGTGTATCCGTTAACTTCTTTAATGTACTTATCTTTGCAGGCTACTATTTCACCGCAGATAGCCTTGCATAAGTACTCAACCCGAACCGGAATTGGAAACTCGCGCAAATCCACAACAGCCATGCTAGGTGAGCTCGTTAGTTTTGCGAATTCCCGTATAAAACGGCTTCCTTTCGTTTCATCAATATGTAAAAGCGAGAGCACAAATCTTCGAATGAATTTAGCACCAGGACTTTCGCGTCGCCCGCTCTCATAGTCACTAATGACCCCTGAAGACGACAAACCCATCGTCTCAGAAAGTGTCATTTGGGAAACAGCAAAAAGCTCTCGCCATTTGCGCATTGTTGCGCCTGGTTTACCTGAAAGAATTATTTCTCCAGCAATTCTTCTGGCCAATACTTCTCTGAGGCTTAGGCGATACTGACACGAAAGTAAACTCTCCAGCTTGCACTGTTCCTTAAGGCTGGGGATATAAAACTATAACGTTTTTTGTTGAATTAAATAGGCAATTAACGATTCTTTGAGCGCAATTTCATGATAAAGTCTACTGCTGACATGCATGCATTATTTTTATTTAGCTTTAGTGTCAAATTCTATATAGGTAACTGTGAATTGCGTTTATAAGGAAGTTTCACGTAGGTATGCAGTACTACCGCAATAACTAGAAAAAGGAGTGAAAATATATGACAGAAAAATCTAATGATGTAGTATTCGTTGGAAACAAACCACCTATGAGTTATGTTCTCGCTCTCATCACAGCATTCTCTTCAGGGCAAAAAGAAATAACCCTAAAAGCAAGAGGACAAGCAATAACCACAGCCGTTGACGTTGCAGAAATAACGAGAAGTCGTTTCATAAAAGACACAAAGGTTAGCAAAATTGCAATCGGAACTGCAGAGATGCCACCAAGAGAAGGCGAAAATAGGTCCCGGATGGTTTCAACAATCGAGATTAGTCTCGCAAAAGAATAATCTACGATAACCACCACTAAACTGGGAGTTTTTTAACCTCTCAAACCTTTTTACATTAAAATTTTGTTTTGGGCTTGTTTTTCAAGTAGGCATCAACTTTTTCAACTATTTCCATAAAAGCCTTAGCAGCAGATGAGTCCTTGTCGGCAATAACAAAGGGCTGTCCCTTATCAGAATCTACACCCACTTTGGGGTCAATTGGGATGCTGCCTAGAAATGGAACTCCAACTTCTTGTGCCATCTTTTTGCCGCCGCCTGACTGGAAAATCTCAGTTTTTTGTCCACAATGGGGACAGACAAAACCGCTCATGTTCTCCACTACGCCGATTATCGGCATATTTAGTCGCTCAGCAAAAGTAATCGCTTTCCTAACAACGATGCTTGACAGCACCGTTGGCATAGTCACTATTACCACACCGTCTAAATCAGGCAAAAGTTGAGCAATACTTAACGGTTCATCACCAGTACCAGGCGGCAAATCTATAAAGAGAAAATCAAGATCCCCCCAAACAATATCGACTAGGAACTGGCGAATAGCCCTCATTTTTAATGGTCCACGCCAAATTGTTGGAGCCTCCTCCGGCAAAAAGAAATCAATAGACATAACTTTCAAACCGAAAGGGCCGTCAACAGGAAAAGCACCTGAAGGACCGGTCTTAACCAGACTACCCTTCCAAGCCTAGAAGCCTTGGAACACTAGGACCATGAATATCCGCGTCTAAAACACCAACCTTAAAGCCTTTTTGCGCAAAAGCCGAGGCAAGGTTAACAGTTACAGTACTCTTGCCTACTCCGCCTTTACCGCTTATAATGGCGATTTTGTATTTGATTTTTCCCATTCTATCTTTTAGATTCTGTTGCTCCCCTGATTGTTGTTGTCTGTAAGCTTCAAGCTGAGCCAAATTTCTCTCTAAAGCCATAAAAACACCTTGCAAACGCTGATATGTTTGATTCTTAAGTAAACTAAAATAGTTTCTGGTCTATCAATTTGACTTAGCTAAAGCTTATAGCCTATTTTTCGTAGGAAGTCTCGTCTTTCCTTTATGTCTGCCTCAGTTTCTATGCCTTTGCTTTTTGAACCGTCAACAACACCTACGATGCCTCTTCCCTGAGATGTTTCGGCAATAATTACTTCCAGCGGGTTAGCTGTAGCCGCATAAACCGTACACACTTCAGGCACTTTTTTGATTTTGTCTAAGACATTCAGCGGATAAGCATTTTTAATGAAAATTACAAAGCTATGGCCGCAACCGATTTCGAACGCTTTCTCCGCAGCCATGCGCCGCAGTTCCTCGTCGTTTCCTTCATGTCTGACAAGGCAGGGTCCTGAGCTCTCACAGAAGCCGACGCCGAATTTGATTGTGGGAACGGAATTCACTAGTGCTTCATAGAGGTCTTCTGCGGTTTTAATAAAATGGGCCATGCCAATGATGGTGTTGCAGTCTATTGGCGGGTCAATTTTAACTGTTTTTAACTCCAAACGTTAAACCTCTTTATTAGAACACTTAACTTCGTTTGAGGATATAACTTTATTAAAAGACCTTGCCGATTTTCTTGCAAATTGTAGCTAAAGTAAGCGGTTATTTGGTGTTTTGTGCTTGTTTTTGTAAAGACAAATTTTATATCCATCTTTGCATTGGATAGATGCATCGTGCAAAACGGTTTTTGCACAATAAACAGATAGAGGAGTTGAAAAGTAGTGTCCGGAAAAGAAATGTTCAAGGCAACTTGCGCTGAATGCAACAAAGAATGTGAAGTCCCATTCAAACCTGACCCAAACAGGCCTGTTTACTGCCGAGAATGCTTTGCTAAAAAACGTCCAGCAAGGCCAAGACGATATTAAGCTTAACCGCTTTTCTCATTTAGAATCTCGAATTTATTATTTATTTTTTTATGTTTATATATCGATTTGCATTTTCAAGCATTTTCTATTCGATTATCTTTTCTCGAAACTATTTCCTCTTTTTTGCTTATATTACTATTCACGATTTCACCATCCAAACAACTCAGCTGCTAAGCCTAACCAAACTTCAGGCCTCATTTTCCTGACAAACGCATCATTTGGCGTCTCCGCTCTTCTCAAATTAAGAGCCCCATGAGGCCGATTATTATACCACAAAACAAACTTCTCAAGGCTATCAAACCTACCTCTATGATGAATGTAACAATCATGCCACTTTTCCAGCTTACCATTCGTCTGCGGATGATTCACCCCGCAAAGAATATGCTTAATGCCAACTTCTTCAAGGAACCCTTCAAACCCATGCTCCGCATAGCCTTTCGCGTCCCGTTTGTTGGCGTAAAACTGCGATCCATGATCCGTAACGATGGAAAGAATAGGGTAAAATGGCTTGCATTCATCGTACGCGCTCTTAAGAACGGCAATAGAGTTCTCCGTTGTTTCATTGTCGAATTCTCCGGCTGCAAGGATTTTCCTTGAAGCATCATCCAAAATGGCGCAAAGATACTTGCCGTTTTCACAATGGTGCCAATCAGTATGCACCAGCGAAAGAGAATGCGCTCGTTCATATCGTATCCAAGGTTTCCTACGCTTTTGCTTGCTTTCTTGATGCTTGGCGTATCCCAACTCAAGCAAAACCTCGTGAATTGTACTGTGTGGAATAGATATTCCCTGGCGACCGTAAATGATTTGCTCCAGGTACACTGCATTCAACTGATCTTTTTCATAAGCTTGTTTGATTATTCTTTTCAGTTCGGGGTCAATGGTCTTTTTTGGTCTTCCGTTATTGATCCCGATGTCAGGAATCTTTCCTGTTGTTTTGAACTGTTGATGTAGCTGCCTAAATCTTCTAGTAGTTATCTCTAAATGTTTAGAAGCCCATTTTTGAGTTATTTTGCCCGAATCATAGTTTACCAGACACCACTTGAGCTTCCTTTTATCTCTGACTTTGACCATGCTATTAATTGAAACCGAGAGGAAATAGTTTTCAGAAAAGACACATTTTCTATTCGAACAAAAGCTAAATATGATTGAGTGGTTAATCAATGGGAAAAGGCAAGGGGCTGGTAGTTCAGCTGGTATGAACGCTTGACTTGCACTCAAGAGGTCGGGGGTTCAAATCCCCCCCAGTCCACTGCTACATCGATTGTTCCGATCCCCGGTACTCTTATGAGGAGCTTGTAGCGGTTCTCATTTACGTTTTTTGAAGAGTTTGTTTCCCCAAAGTCGCAGACGTATTCAAATCCTGCTTCTATTAGCTTGCAGGCTTCTTCTTGAGAGTGAGCTATTACGGCTGAGAAATCGTCGTCTTTGAAGCTGATAAGCTGTATATAAAGCATGGTGCTGTTGAGTAATTGTGAAAGAGAACTTTTTTTACCGATTGCCAACTGCTATGCAAACTGTTGTAAATGGAAGAAAAAAACCTTCATCAAGCCAAGATACCGAAGACAAGACAAGTTACTATACGTCGCATTACAAAAAGATAACGAAGTAGAAAAAAGCAGATTGAGAAGTCTTATAAAGTTTAGGTTTTAGTTCTAATTGATGAACTACAGAAATCGGACTCTTGCTGGCTCGCTTCTATTTGTCGCTGGCATAGTCGATGTTCTAGGGATTGCTGGAGGAGAAAGCTTTGGCAGTGGTCTTATTTGGAATTTGTCTGTCTTCTTGTTCGGTTTACTCGTGATCGCGAGTGCCTATTTTATTCAGGATGCGCTCAACTCAAAAGTGTTTTCAATTCTTTTAGTTATGGCCGGGATAGGCGCTATCGGGGCTGCCTTTTTCTGTGGTTGCAATGGTCTTCTTCTCAGCTTGGTTACAGACAAGCCTTTATTGTATTACCCTTTTGCAGTCATGGGATATCTTGCCCTTGGGTGTTGTGCAATCTTATCCTATAAGTTTACCAAACCGCCGTTCTTCTACTTCTGTATCATTTTGGGTGCGGCATCATTTATTGCGTTTGGCGCATGGATAGCTTCTTTCAAAATTTCCTATTCGGGGACTACGATGCCTTCAATATTAGTTGACTACTCTCAATCACTATGGTTGGTCGGATTTGCTACCTATCTGATTGGAAAAGATTTGGCCGAAAAACCGTCAGCTAAAACAGGATAGGTGAATACGAAGCTAATTCCTTTTTAAGGAAACAGAGGGGAATTTGCGAGTGAAATCTCTTGCAGGGCATAGGATCAGATCCCTCTCCGCCAACTCAATCTCAGAAAAGGCGTCACATAGCTTTAGCAAAAACGTATAAACTGGAAAATCAGACCATAGTAAGGCTTGATATTTATGAGTGAGCGGAGCATTGAGAGTATTTTTACAAAACCAGTTCGAATAAACTTCGTCACAAAGGATGGAAAATCAGGCATTGAAGTGGTTGCAAGCCAAATTACAATCTTTAGAGTCGGGTTGTATTCAAAAGAAGTTTTGATATCGAGAAAGAGGTTCGCATATTTTTTCCTGAAATACCTCAGATTTCTATTGCTGATATTCAACAGATAGGTTTTGCAAGAAGAGCGGGCTTCGATAACGTAATCGAGGAAGATAGAAGAAGTGACTTTCCTTTTGAGAGCAGCGAAAGAGGATATTGGTGGGCTATAGGTAACGGAAATGATGGAGATGTCTATACGGGTTTATTCAGAATTGAAGAATTTACGCAAAGAAAAGTTCAGTTGTTAAGAAAACAAGAACTTGATCGAATCGAGAATCTTGAAAAAGCAGGACGATATGAAGAAGCTGCAATAGAATATGAAAAACTGCAATTATATGAAAAAGCTGGCGAAATGAGACGAAAAGACAAGATGGTAATAGTAAGGAACACGAATATTTCTGTTGATCTAAACTATTTCCTTTCACAAATCAGGGAGGGTGGAATAGTGGCAGTGTACAGTTGCCCGAAGTGCGGTGGAAAGTTAAAGGTTGATAAAAACGCTAGTCTTGAGCAACTTAGAACTTGTGTTCATTGCGGAAATGAAATCCAGTCTATGGAAATATCGGCCTTTCTGAGAACTGCTTTGTCCTAATTGACGCATGATATTAGCTCTTCGAACAATTCACATTTGAGTACTCTGGTCAGGTTTTTCTTGATCTTCTTAAAAAAGGAGAGTTGGTTGTGGGAGATATCGCCACTTTGACCTAAAATACCTCACCTCGATCACTTTCAATAAAAGAGAAAAAAGGGGTTTGCGGGTGATGTCTCCACTGAGAAGGGGTTCAAATCCAGCCAGGGTCCATTTTGGACCGGGAGTTAAACGTTTTCACTTAGGCTTTCTTTGCATATGCTGCATTGACAGTCCTTAGCTGTATTGTCCATGGCGAGGACGTCACTGTGTCTCTTTATGTTTGACTTGGTTTATTAGCCTAACCTTTGGCGTACTCGACCCGTTTCAAAGGTGGCGATGGACTAAAATTTAATCCAACCAACAAAAGTGGGAAATGCGGGTAACAAATGTTATAACCAAAAACATACAGACATAATTTTGGGGGCTTGTTGGATGGAATTTTCCAAGGTAGTGAATCTGAAACCAATTGACCCGGAAAAAATCAAAATAGAAATGTTTGGTTCTGAAAACAACTACATCGTATGGTTAGAGTTGGATTCAGAACCTGATAGCGTTTGGACAAGAATCTTTTACGACGAAGTAGGAAAGAACCCGCAAATCCGTCAAGTCATGATAAGCGTAGCTAGGTTAAGTGTACTCACGTCCCGAGATGACTTTAAGAAAAAGATTGAATGGATAAAAAGAATTGTTGATTTTACTAATCAACAGGTAGAACAACATAACAATAAAGTTGAACAAGAACATGAGGAACAGCGTAGAAGAGAAGCTAAAGGCGTAGAAGATATTAAGAAAATGCGTGAGCAATTAAAACAAAAGATTCTCCCAGTATCATTTTACAGCCCATAGATAGTTTCTTCAGTTGCCATTTACAAAGAAAAATGGGGTTTTTGCGGGTATTTCAATAATCGGGAAAGGTTGTTGCTATTGCCATTTCTTCCTTAATTTTGGGTAGTTATGGGTTTTTCCTTTGTCGCTGCGAGGTCCATGTTTACGCGGTTTAAAAGGTTCGATCGTGAAGTCTATACCCTGCTCCATTCAATCATACCCCCTAAAAAATAGAAAAAAAGAAAAAAGGATTAAAGAACGGTATAAATGTAACTGGGAAGTGGCGCCGCCGAAAGGACTTGAACCTTTGGCCTACTGATTAACAGTCAGTCGCACTACCTGGCTATGCAACGGCGGCAAACCAATGCTGTCCACCTTTTCAGTTTCAATATACTATATAAGTTTAGCCGTACGTTTAACTTTTTAAAATAACTAAAAAAAGAAAAAAGAAAGGATAGTTTGTTTTGGTTTGCGTTCTTATTTTCGTCGAAGAATTATTAATGCTCCGACTATGAGTACGACGATGATTATCGCGATACCCATGCCGACAATGGTCATTGTGTAGTCAATTGGTTGAGCTGCTTGTGTTGGGGCTGGTGATGCTGTTGGTGCTGGTCCTACTGAGAGACCTGTTTCTGCCCATGAACTGCCATATGAGTTGCTGCCTGGGAATGTAGCTGTGATTTTGTATAAGCCTTCAGCTGGTGCTGTCCATTCCATTTGGTAGCTGCCACTAGTGTCGCTTGTTGCAGTGCCGATGCTTGCTGGGTTACCGTTCGAATCGATTGCTAGAGTGCTACTGGAACGCCTGCTACTGTTATGTTGTGGTAGTATCCGTCGGCTGGCATTTGCATGTGTTTGTAGTCCATCCATGTGTCCATTGCATTGTCTGCGATACATGGGGTTCCTGGCTGTGCTGGAGACATGTCCATAGACGGTTCCTTGTATGACAACTTTGCTGCCTGATACTACTTGTGTTTGCGGTGCTGTCACTGTTGTTTGGCTTGGGCCTTTACCCATAACGTACATGAATCCGTCGTAGCTGCTGGATGATACCATGTAGCCGTCTGCTGCTGGACCTGGATCCATTATGGTGCCGCTAATTTTCCACATACGCTCTCCTGTAGTAACGTTAAGGCATATTAGTCCCCAACCTCTGGTTGCTGGTGCGGATGGTGTGTGTTCTCAGTTTGATACATAGGCTTTTCCGTCTGCAATTCTGATGTTTTGGACAGAGTAGCTGTCTATGGTGCCGTTGGCTGAGTTGTAGGGTGATTCAAATGGAACTGCTGGGTCCACGTAATGCCAGACTATGTCGCCGTTGGTTTCGTTAAGCGCCCAGACGCCTGTGTATCCAGTGCCGATAACCATGTCTTGGTATGCTGCTTCGTCGTACATCCAGAATTCGCCCCATGGAACGTCATTCATTTGAGTTTCCCATAGAATTCTGCCAGTGTATTCGTCCCGTGCTTGCCAATATCCTCTTTCCATTTCAGCTACGTATATTCCGTGTCTGCACCAAGCGTTGGTAGGTCTGTATGCTGATTCCATCACGTTTACGTCGGTGGTCCATTCCATAATGCTTGTCCAGTTACTAAGCTTACAGCCTCAAGACTTGATCCGTAGTAGCCTCCGTAGATGAATCTGTTCTGGTTAATAGTGATGCCTGTATCTGGGTCGTATGCTGCCATGGCACCGTAGGATCCGATTTCATATAGAGTGTTCTGTAGCTGTTCGGTATAGTGACAGTTATGTTGCTTACGATTCTTGAGGTGAAGTTTGTTGAGGTGCCTTGTACTGTCCAGTTTACTAGGTTTCCTGTTGTAGACTTTGGTGACCACTATGTTACTGTTGTTGACTTGGTTGTTTTTGAATGATGGGTAGCTTAGGTAGTAGCCGTAGTTGTAGAAGAATTCAGCTGTACCCAATGTTGGCAGCGTAATGTTTACAGTGATGGCGCCAGTAGTGGGTTAATCTTGTACAATCTGGGCGTCCAGTCCGCTTACTGTAAAAGTTCTGCTGTGACACCTGAAGCTTCACCTGTACCATACCAATAGGAAATGTGGGTTGGAGTTATTCCTCCGTCTACTACTGGTATAGCATAGTAGATTTGCCCGGTGCGTAAGTCATAGCATACTGCACTGAGCTGGTATTTGCCTGTAGGTTCCATTGTGTAGTTGAGAGTCATTTGTGCTGTTTGGTAGCATCTTCCCATGAAGATTACGCTTGGAGTTCCTGCGCCGCCTGACATTGCGAATTTTCCTGTTTCTCCACCAATTATGCCTGCTATTGCTCCTTGTCTTTTCCATAGGATGTGTGGTGTATTTGGTGCAGTGACGAATGGACCGTAGTATTCATCGTTCCAAGCGTTTGCGCCGCCTAGGAACGTCCTCCATGGGTAGTTTCCTGCGATTACTTTCCATTCTCTGTTGTTTGGTTCTATTGGGCGAGTCCAGTAGCCGGTTGGAAGGGGTGATTGCCAAGATGCGACTAGTTCTTGTTGAACAGTTACGACTACAACGTTGGAAGTGGCGGGTGCGCAGTAGACAGAGGGGTTGAAAATCGCACTTGAAAAGGCTCCAGTGCGAGTAGTGAGTATTGTCCATTAGCGTAGTATCCTGCTGGGAAGTATTCGCCTGCGAAGTCAAATTCGAATTTCCATTCACCGATTGAATGCGGTATGTATGTGAACCAACTGGTTCCGTCTGCGACGTATGATTGAAGGTTTACATCTTCAGTGTTGCCATTGGGGTGTGTTATTGTCACTTTGTAGCCTGTCATGTATTTGCCTTCACCTGATGGGAAGGTGGTCCACATGTTTACTAGTAGTTCTTGACCAAGACCGACTGGGTTGGGTGAAACGCTTAGGAAGGCTAATGATTAATTGTGAAGTCGGCGGTTTGGCCTGCTGGAATAGTTGTTGGTCCTTCATAGCCATTTACGTGTCCACCGTGGGCTGCTTCTTGTGCTTGTGCTGGCTGAATAGGCATTGCAAATACCGTGATCGTTGCCATTAGCACTATTAGAATTATGCTTGCTGTTGTTTTTTAATTTTGTTGAATACATATTTTTCATTCTCTTTTTAAATATTTTTTTTGAAAAAATATTTTATTTCAAATATTTTTCCAGTATTATTGGTGCTGAATTTGTTTATAAAATAGTAGTGGAAAGAGCCCTCTGATGACATAGATTAGATCCATGAAATCAAGATAAGATTTTAAAAATCAACGTTATCTCATAAAAAATGAATTACAATAGACAATCAGATATTTTCCAATTTAGCTTGATTCTTTAATTTTTTCAGTTCTCATTCTATCTGGCGAACTTTGTGTTTGGCTATTGCTGAAAAACCTTTGTAGAATTCTTTTGTAATGCTTTGATACCATTTGCCGGAAAATGACATGTCTATGAGGTCATCAACCCAGCGAAAATCTCTTTCAGCACATTGAATTAAAAGTTTCCTATGCAATTCATTTAATTTAGTTTTCGTAAACCAGTCTTCACTTGTCAACTTACCGAGCGGAACAAAAAACAACGGGACAATCAAGCTTCGCATATCTTTTAAATCGTCAACTAAATCCATAGTTTTCAGAACATCGTCTTCTGTTTCTTCAGGCAATCCAACAATAACAGTGCAAGCTGGAACCAACATGTTATCGTGCGCTACACCCATACCTTGGCAAACCACATCATGCCAGTTATCGGCATTGAATGGATGAGCTTTTGCAGGCATTATTTTCTTTGCAATTTCAGGCGAGCCAGTTTCAATTCCTATTTCTGCACCCCACCATTTCTGATTTTGCAGAATAAGCTCAGAAAGTTTTGAAAGCAGTTTATGTTTTGAGGCTATCGCCGCCAGTGAGCAGTGGCTCCAACTTACATCTTCGCACCTTTGCGTTACTATGTTCATGCAATTGCACGATTTTTTCTTCGTTTGGCATCGTGTTTTTTGATCCGTAAAGCATGACGTCTTCTGAATGAAGGCAAACGCTAGTATTGCCCGCGTCGATGTTAACGCTGATTTCACGATTAATTTTTTCCAATGGATACCAACGTAACGGCCGCGCAGTGACATTGCAGAATTGGCAACCTCGACAGCAACCTCTACCGATTTCAACCAAGCCGTTAATTGAAGGGTTAACAATGTCTGGAATTTCTTCCAAAGTTGGTGCTTCTTCAATGCCTGGCCTCATAATGACGGTCAAGTTCTTGTCCAATCAAGCGCTGTTCTAAAAATTTTTCCGATAATATTTTCCGCTTCCCCCTCGACTACGCAGTCAAGTCCTAATTCTTTCACAGATTTTTCTCGGTAGTGGAACTGCCAAGCTCCAGGGCCTCCAACAATGATTTTTAGCCCGTTCTGTTTGGCCTTGACTATTTCAGGGCTTCTAAGCAAAGCGTGGAAGTGTTTTGCCAGGTAGGGTTCTTTTTTGAAAAGAGCTGTAAGAGTGGTTGATGCAGGTCCAAGTCCAAAAGGGTCCATCGTGTGAATACCGAGAACCTTGGCGTCTTTGAGGTAGTCGCCTAGGTGGTTTGGGCTTACAGTTTCAACCTGGAAACCTTCTTTTAGTAGTTGAGCTTCGGTCTTTCTTAGCCCATAAGGTGCTGCTGCCGGTAGACCATTTTTGCTTTTTAGAGGTGGAAAGAAAAGGTAGCTGTAAAGCCATTCTGGAATGAAGTTTGGCGGAGCACAAGTACCAAATCCAAGAAACTCATTGTTATGGTAATTGCTCATTAAAGTTCTATCAGCGGTTAAAATTATGTCGACCAAAGCCCTTCACCCCCTTAGGTTTGAACTGTTTTGGATGTTTTATTCCTAGAAAGTTCATAGAAGATATAACTTTATTGCCTGCTTATTAGGCAATAACACGAATTCAATCTAAAATTGAATGCTTTTTTAGTTGGTTTTAAAGTAACATTTGTAAAGCTTTCAATGTTTGGTTATTTACAATAGATTGGAACTTTAGTACTTTCTCGGGAAAACGTATATCAATGTATTAGTCAATCTAATCAGAAACAATTACTATACGGGGAGAAGCGGAATTACTTTGAAAAGTATGGTAGAGTTTAGATGGCATGGTAGAGGCGGTCAAGGGGCTTGGACAGCAAGCGAACTTTTAGCAAGAACCGCTCTTGACGAAGGCAAATACATTCAATCATTTCCTGAATTTGGCCCTGAAAGAATGGGTGCACCAGTAACTGCTTTTACGAGAATCAGCACACAACCAATAAGGCTTCATTGTGCCATTTACAATCCTGATGTTGTTATCGTTTTAGATAATACTCTCTCTGAAATCCGTTCCTGTGACAGCAGGATTAAACCGCGATGAAGATATTCTAATTGTTAATTCCAACGAGGATCCAGCCACTCTCAAAGAGAATTTAAGGGTAACAAAAGGCCACGTATGGACAGTTCCAGCAACAGAGATTGCTCTGAGAATATTGGGAGCCCCAATAACAAATACGGCGTTGCTTGGATGTGTAGCTAAATCAACAAACATTGTTACCTTGGAAGGAATCAAAAAAACACTTCAAGGTCGTTTTAGAGCAGGATTTAGCTGAGAAAAACTTTGCAGTTATTAATGAAGCTTACAAAGAGGCGAAGAAAGAATGAGCAGCAAAGAAAAAAGCTGGAAAGAAGTTTCAATGGCGGGTATATGTTCAAAGTCAAGTATCGGGTTCATGACTGGCGACTGGAAAACGTACATGCCAGAAATAGACCTGGAGAAATGCACTACCTGTTTAACATGCGTAATGATGTGTCCCGAAGGTGCAATCAAATGGCGTCCAGAAATGGGCAAAATCGAATTTGATATGACCTTTTGCAAAGGCTGCGGAATGTGCGCTAACGAATGTCCCACAAAAGCGATTACAATGAAATTGCCTGACCAGGAGTAATAAGAAATGAAACAAGAAGTTAAACAAGAAACTATAGCTTTGAATGGTGACGAAGCAATTGCTTTAGCCGTTAAACAATGTGATGTTGATGTAGTTGCTGCTTATCCAATTACACCCCAGACCATCATTGTAGAAAAATTTAGCGAATACGTTGCAAACGGTGAAGTTCTGACTGAATATGTTTGTACTGAATCGGAACACAGCGCAATAACCGCTTGTCTTGCAGCCGCAGTAACTGGGGCAAGAACATTTACTGCAAGCGCTTCAGCAGGTTTAGCATTGATGCATGAAATGTTAACGGTCACTTCAGGTTTTAGAGCACCAGTCGTGATGGCGGTCGCTAACCGTGCATTGTCCGCGCCACTTAACATCCATGGAGACCAGTCTGACAGTATGGCTGAACGTGATAGTGGTTGGATTCACATCTATGTGGAGAACGCTCAAGAAGCATATGATTCCATTATTCAGGCCTTCAAAATATCCGAAGACATCGGCGTTTCGTTACCGATTATTATCGGATTAGATGGATTCACCATTAGTCACACACTTGAAAATGTCAGAAGTCCTTTCTGACAATTCCGTAAAAGAATATGTTGGAGAACGTCAATTGCCGATGGTGCTTACACATGAGGGAAAAACCGTACCTTACAAACTTGACCCAGCCAATCCTATGACAATGGGTCCCAATGCGCTCCAGAATTACTACTTTGAATTCAAGAGACAACAAGAGGAAGGCATGAAAAACGCACTTAAAAAAATCGAAGCTGTGAACTCGGAATTCGCTAAATTGACTGGTAGAAGCTACGGAAACGGACTTGTTGATGCTTACATGTTAGACGATGCTGAAATTGCAGTTTTGGTTGTTGGTTCAACAGCTGGAACACTAAAAACTATAGTTGACGACTTAAGAAAAGACGGCATAAAAGCTGGGGTATTAAGGCTTAGAACTTTTAGACCATTCCCTGTTGAAGAACTGCAAAAAGCGTTGCAAAACGTAAAAACTGTAGCCGTTATGGATAAGAGTATGAGTTTTGGCGGATTTGGCGGCGCAGTCTTTAATGAAGTGAGGAACGCATTCTACGATACGAAGCAGCATCCGACCATTGTCAACTATATTTTTGGACTTGGCGGACGAGATTACAGCCCACACGATCTCACAGAAAATCTTTGAGGAATTAATGCGTATAAATAAAACGGGACATACAGAGACTCTCGTTCGTTATTTAGGATTAAGGGAGTAGAAAGGAGGACAAAAAAGTGACAACAACTCAAACGGCTCAAGAATGGAAATTCAACGCAAAAGACATAGCCAATAAGCCAGACCTGTTTCTTTCTGGTCATCGAGCATGTGCAGGCTGTGGACCTGCTTCGGTTCTACGTCTTATCATGAAAGCTACTCGTGGACCAACAATAGTTACTCAAGCAACAGGCTGCATGGAAATTGTCGGTTCAATATATCCTTACACTTCATGGGCATTACCATGGCTACATACAGCCTTCGAAAATGCAGCTGCAAACGCTTCGGGAATCGATGCTGCTCTTAAAGTAATGACTAAAAAAGGGCAAATTAAAGGAACATATTGACATTATGGCAATCGCAGGCGACGGAGGAACATATGACATCGGCTTGCAAGCTTTGTCAGGTGCAGTTGAACGTGGACATGACTTCCTATTTGTTCTCTATGACAACGAAGGATACATGAACACTGGCATTCAAAGAAGTGGATCAACACCAACCGGGGCGGCGACAACTACTACACCAGCGGGAAAAGTGAACCCGGGAAAACTGGAAAAGAAAAAACCCATAACTGAAATCATGCTCGCACATGATATGCAGTACGTGGCAACGGCGACTCCTTACTATTGGAAAGATATGCTTATCAAAGTTCGCAAAGGATTAGAAGTTGAAGGACCAGCATTCCTGCATATATTTGCTCCATGTCCAAGAGGATGGCGAACCGAACCAGCAAAAACCATGGAATACTCAAGGCTCTCAGTAGAATCCTGTGTGTTTCCAATCTGGGAAGCAGTTAACGGCAACCGACAACTTTCAACTCCAAGCAAACTAATTGCACTTGCACCACAAAAGAAGAAGCCAGTTACGGCTTATCTTGAGGGACAGGGCAGATTCAGGCACCTATTCACTCCGCAAAATCAGCATGTTGTTGATGAAATGCAAAAATACACAGATGAACGTTGGGCTAAGCTTCTGCAGAAATGCACGCCAGCCTAAACTCTTTTCTTTTATTGCAATAATTTCTTTTTGCGTAAAAAACTTTTATGGTCAGTAGAAAGAATAAGTAATTTCGCTAAAAAAATTTGTAAAAGAAAAAAAATTATAGACATTTTCCGTTTGTTTCTGGAAGGATTTTTAGTATTCTCAGGATCTTTCTGAATTCTTCGTCTTTTAATGATGCTCGCCTGCCGTTTGCATAAATGTCTTTTACTCTATCAACGACGGTAGCAACGGTTGCTTCGTCTGGTTCGTTTCCAGCAAGTTCCGCTATTTTGTGTTTGATTATTCCTTTTCCAGATTGTTTGCCAATTGTTAGTCGTCGTTCATTGCCGACAAGTTCTGGTGGGTAAGGTTCGTAAGTCCAGGGATCACTCAAAACGCCGTGTGTGTGAATGCCTGATTCATGTGCAAATCCATAGTCACCAACGATTGCTTTGTTGGGTGGTACGATGTATCCTGTAGCTTTGCCAATATAATCCGCTGTTGCTTTCATCTTCTGGGTTTTGCCTTCATATTTTTGAATGCCGTAATGTAAGTACAGATTTAGGAGAACCTTTTCGGTTTCTGCGTTTCCTGCCCGTTCACCAATGCCAAGGTAAGTTGTGCTGGCGTAAACTTTATCCCATACTCCTGAAGCCGCTCGAATCGCCGCCATTGTGTTTTCTACGGCGTTTCCAAAGTCGTCGTGGGCATGGATTTCTATGGCTGCTATTTTTGTTTCTTTTTTGATGGCAATTACTTTGGCGGGGATGCCGTTTGGTAAGGGTGCATTCGGGTCTGATAAGCCAATGCCTACAGTATCGCAGACACGGTAGCATTCTGCTCCTGCTTGTGCAGCTGAATTGATGAATTTTTTCTCAAAGTCCCAATCTGCTCGTGTGCTATCTTCTCCATGGACGAAAGTACGTAAGCCACAAGTTTTAGCTGCATATTCTACTACTTCAACCATGTTTGCAATGATTTGCTCTTTTGTTTTTTCTGGCCATTTGGCTTTGAAATGGAGATCGGAGACGGGATGTGATATGCCAACTTCTTTGAACCCACATGCTACTGCGCTGTCTATGTCTTCTTTAACTGCTCTGCACCAGCCTGCAACGCGCAAGTTGAGTTTAATGTCTTTGATGAGTTTGGCCGCTTTTTTGTCTGGTTCTTGATAGTGGAAAAGCTCTATTCGTTCCACTCCTATTTCGGCAAGGAACTGGGCTATTTTAGCAGCGTCTTTTGGCGCGGCAGCCAACCCAGGCATTTGAATGCCATCTCTAAGGGTGGTATCGTCAATGATGGGTTCCGTTTTTAATTTTGGAAGTTTAAAGTAGAAATCTTTTAGCTCCATTTTTTTGCACTGCTCTCTTTTTGCTTTCTCCCTGAGCATTTATGTAATGCTAAGTTACGCTAAACTGTAATTGATAAACATTACTGTAGTACTTTTGTAAGATTGTCCATGAAAGAACAAGACTTAATTATGAAATGAGTTGTCAAAATTACTTAAAAACTTTACTTATAAAAGTGTCAAAAGCTTTTTTCTCTATTCCATAATGATTTTATCGTGCCTGAAACAACTAGAACATGTACTGTTGCCGCTTTGCCTGCGATGTTTGTGACTGTTGCTATGGACGCCTTAACAACAGGAACCGCGGACAACCAAACCCGCAAAACCCCTATACCTCGATTAGCATCAAAACTAATTAAAGACAATCCAGACGAACTTGCTCCGACATCGCCGTAAAGCTTCGCAATAGTTGCCCATATAGCATCAATAAACTCTCGCTCATAGGGAATGGTTTCTCCTTCAACTTGAACCATTAGGTATCGACGTTTAAGCCGTTTCAAGCTTTGCCCTCCTTGACGATGCTGATTCCTGGAGCGACAAAGCGAGCGCTGAGTTTTTCACGATTGCGTTCAACTATCGACCATGGTGAAGAAGAAACTGCTTCGAGAGCTGAAGCCTCATCCATTCCAATCAGGAAACCAAGGCTCGCTAAATCGCGTGGTTTTCTCATAAACTGCACTTCGCTAATTCCGCTGGATAATACAATCGGGACGTGGAATTCTTTGGCGATTGCGACTTCTCTGCGCAGGCTCATAAGTAACCTGACTCGAGGTGGCCCCTCCAAAATCATCAAAGGTTTAATATCCACTTCCAAAGCAGCTAGACATCCGCAAGCAAGCTCAGCTTCAGCGTGGTCAAAAAACCGTTTGCGGAAATCCATGCTTGGAAAGTTTAGCAGGTCAACTCGGCGGTCCTTCGCTGCTTGTCTTGCTACCTCTTTATTGTCGCATGCTATACAGATTAACTCAAAACTGCGTCGAAATTTCCTTAAGAAGCGTGTCAAATCATTTTCTGTGTCAGGATGGTAGTCTGCTCTTGAGACAAAATCAACTCCGGCATCTTTTGCTTGAGCATTAAGTTTGGCTAATTCTTCAACGTTAAATTTTTGAGTAAATGGAATAGAAACAGTGCTATAGCCAAGCTTTTCTGCCTTCCTAAATACCTCATCCACGGCTTTAGGATCTTTAGGGTTAACCCGCAAGTGCAAATCGCAAAAAAACCTTTTCATGGAAGGAGCCCAGCAGTTCTGCACAAACCCTCAATTTCAGCAGCTGACTTATGCTTAAAATGAATTTTAAAATGAATAGGATCATTTTGTGTGAACTTTATATTACCCAAATAAGCGGATTGCTTATCAAAACGCAAATACAAATTACTTTTTTCCAAATGCAATTTCAAATCTGTACATAATGCCTCTTTATCGAGTGAACTCAATCCGACCCCGATTTTTTCTAAGACATTTGGCAGCAATTTCTTGTCTGTTAAAGTAGCGGTGAAAAGAACAATGGAGTTACCATAGTGTCCAGCAAGATTGGAACTCTCGAAGACTAAGGTATCTGCAATCTCATGAGGCAACATGTTACGGATAGCAGTTTGAACTTTTTCAGGATCTTCTGTTGCGTGTGCGAATACACGGATATTTATGTAGGCTATTGACGGTTTAGAAGACATGTATGTTTTTTCCTTGACTATTTTGCTTTTACTGGGGTATTTACAAGGTTGAAGCCTTTTAGTTTTATGGTTTCAAATAGAATATGTTCTATTTTTTCTAAGACAAAGATTAAAAAAATATTTAAAAAGGGAATTTATTGGTTTTTTAGTTTTGGGTTTAGCTTTCTGCTACTGCTTTCGGTGTGTGTGCTTTCAGCGTGGCAACGTTTGCTTCATGCGTGGTTTTACGTTTAATGTCAATTGGTATGCCGATTTTTTTTGCATCTTGCTTTGTTAAGCCTGCTTCTTTAAGCTCATTTGGGCTAAATCCTCTGCTTTGTTTTGTTTTGCCGTTATGCTTGGTTATTGTTGCTTTGATATGGTGCATGTTATTTTACTTCCTTTGCTTGTTTGGGAATCTTGCACCTCTCTGATGACTTGGTCGAGCTTTTTCTGAGCCTTTGCCTCTGTGATGTAATCCTCTTACGTTTTTGCCTGCGCTGGTCATGCTTCGGAAAACTCTGCTTGTATGTTGCTTTTCAGCTATCCAACCGATGTCTTTGTCAGATTTTATGCTTGGGCATTTGGGATCTACAAGGATGACTTCAAACCATTTGTGGCGTCCGTCTTCTCCAACCCAGTAGCTGTTGAGAACTTCCATGTTTGGAAAATGCTTTGCGGAACGTTCTTCAGCAATTAATCGTATGCTTTTTCCCGGTTTGAATTTGGCGACACCCATTCGTTTTGGTCGTCTTCCAGAGCGTGGACGAAGTTTGCGTAGTCCGCCTCTTCGTACTCTTGTTCTCACGACTATGAAGCCTTGTTTAGCTTTGAAGCCGAGTTTGCGAGCTTTATCCAAACGTGTTGGGTGCTCGATTCGTAGAGTAACTGGCTGTTTGCGCCATTGCACTAAACGTTGTCTGTTTAGGTCTTCAACGAAAGATTTTTCGCGGTCAGCCCATTCTTCAGCTATGTATTTGTATGCCATTTTTTTTCCTCCTATTTGTGTTTCTTATGCTTACGGTTCAGTCCCACGTGGGGACCACATCCCAACGGACAGTGATTATCCGCCAGCAATTCCACTGCATAAGCCAGCCATCAACATAAACCTTTCCAACAAAGATCATGCTCTCGAGATTCTTGCTGAATAAGGGCAAAACAAAGGTTAAAAAATAAGTTCTAAAATAAAATTTTAGAATTTTGATTACCTATTAAACGTTTCAGAGCTTGAATTTATTCATTTATTTGAACCTTCTTGTTCTGTTTAATCTGGCCTCATAATTTTTTCTCTTTTTAAGTAGGTACTGTTATTAGGATGGTTTTCCCTTTTTGTTATGTCCTCGAGGAGTAATATTTTGGCTCTTAGATTATTGAAATTTAAGAATGGAGAAAATAATTTTATGCAGAATACTTACCGCTTTGCGGTTGTAAATTCTGAAAAGTCAAGTTACCCTTCAAATTTCGTTTGCATGCTTCCAGCGAAAATTGGTGAAGGAAGCACTTTTGTTAAACTTTTTGGGGACAAGAGCTTGGAGCAGGCACAGTTGCTACTTAAGGATTCTTTGAAGAGAGAATCTGAAGGGGACGTAAAAGTTGAGTTGGAACGGCGCCTTAGGTTGCTTGAGCCAAAAGAGAATAGCGCTATCAAATGTTGCTATTGCGGAAAGATGTTTTTGCCTCAGGGCTTAAGACGGTACAAACGCTATTTTTGTCCTGAATGCGGTCAAAAACGTTATGGCAAACGTTAACAACAATTCAACGTTCCTAACTTCTTTTAAAATTTTGTTTTACCTCATTAATACTTGCACCAAGCACTTCAATGTTATCGATGTTTCCTAACCCTTTCTCATGTGCAGTTCTAATGTGAGAAATCTCTTTCGGATCAAATCCCATGACTCTGGCGGCAGTTGCATCTGTTGCAACCACGTCTTTGCCGGCAAAAATCAATTCAGCTTTTACTGGGGTGCCATCTGTGGGGCCTTTGCCTTCCATGCCTACGAATCCATCAATTACTGTTAAGGCAGGGCGAATAACGCTGTTGATGTCAACAATAACTTTGCTGATGCCGTTAACATGATATTTGAATTTGTACTTGTCAGGAAGTAACCCGAACATGTTTTTCATGCCTAAGGTAACTTTTGTTGCCACATGTGTTTTGAGTTTGGCGGCGCTGATTATGGCGGATTCTTTGACTATTCGGGGTACGGTTATGCTGGTGAGGGTTAATCCATTTGGAATGGGAATTTTCACAGTGTCTTTAACGTAGCGCAAATTTACAAATTCAACTCCGTTGCGTTCGCACATTTCTTTCATGCCTGTCTCTTCATAAGCTCTACTTGCGTTGGTCATCGTTGCATCAGATTCAACAACTTTTATTTCAACGGACAGGTGGGCAAGCTTTTTGATGATGGCTTCAACTACTATGGGATCGGTTGTTGCGCCTGTATCCCATGTTTTAACAGCAATGAAATTTACCTTAATTAGTACTCGTTCGAAGTCGGCCAAACAAGATTTATAGTCAATTAGATCAAGTGCACGAAAGACTGGTTCATGTCCTCGCTCGCCTTTGACAATTGCAACAGTTGATTTTTCCACTAAAACACCGATTCAATATTGTTTAGCGCATTTAAACACGTTTTCTCGTTATGGTTCTATTTGATTTAGGTCATCTACGCGTATTTTTTACTGAATATTATCTCCTGACAAGTCGATTTCTATTCTTGATACGGAATTTGCTACGCTGCAAGGAATGTTTCGAAGTGCCAGATCTTTGTCAGACCAATGAGAAATAATACCAATAGGAATATCTGAAGTTTGAAGCAATTTTTCATTATTATAAAACTTTATAATTAGACTGCAATTTTGTGCATCGGTTGCTCCAACGTTAAGGATATTGCCATATATTGTGAACATGTTAGCCATGTTGACTTTTGGGTCTGAGCTATTATGCAAATACCATCCTAGTTTTGTGACAAGAAATGGTTTACTCATCAATGGGTTTTCTGAAATTCCTAATTGCTGCGTTAAATTCGAAATTTCTCGTTTTAGGTTTTCATTTTCTTCTTGTGCCAATGAGATATTCAAATTGTAAGATTGATTTTTAGAAGTCAAAATATTTTCGAAGGAAGAATAACTCACCAAAGGTGAAAGAATTGAAACTATCAAACAAATACTTATAACAATAATCAACAATGGATGTTCTTTGAGTTTTAGTTTCTGATTTTCCATATATCCCATTCTTCCGCGAATTAATTGTCAATTTTCGATTTACGTTCATTCTTGAAAACTGATTTCGAATAAAAGGCTTACAGTAAAGGTTTCTTGACTAGGCTTAGTCAAGGAAGTTTGACTAAGTGTTCTTTTAAAGGAACGAACGTTTTTTGCTTTAAGATTTTATCGCAAAATTCTAAAAGTCCTTTTGGACCTATGCAATAATTATTAAGCATCTCTTCCATAGCTTGGTGGAGAGCGTTTGGATGGCAGGGTTGGATAATGGCTAAATTGTTTGGAAGTTCAGGCGTTAGAGGATTAGCAAACGTTGAGTTAACTCCCCAACTCGCTTGCAAAGTAGGTTTGGCGGTAGCTGCATACGCGAAGGCCAAAAAAGCAGTTGTTGCCCGTGATACAAGGGTTTCAGGCGGCATGATTGAGGATGCGTTAGTTTCGGGTTTGCTTGCAAGTGGCACCACGGTTTTATCTGCTGGTATCATTCCAACTCCTGCTTTGGCTTATGCTACTAAAGTTTTAGGTGCAGATGCTGGCTTTATGCTCACTGCTTCACATAATCCTCCACAGTATAACGGCATCAAAGTTTTCCGCTCAGACAGCCTATCTTACGTAGACGTCGACCAAGAAGCCGTTGAAAAAAACGTGAAACAAAACACCTTTGCTATGGCAGATTGGAGAAGTTTAGGAAAAATCGTTCCTCTGGATGCAAGTCAACTTTACATGGATATGGCGTTCAAAGCTGTTCATCTACAGAAAAAATGGCGGGTTATAGCTGACCCAGGATGTGGCGCCGCTTTCCAAGTTGCACCTGCAATGTTAAAAGGCATGAGCTGCAAAGTCACCGCATTAAATTCTCAACCAGATGGATATTTTCCAGCGAGAAAATCAGAGCCAAACGCTGAATCACTCCGAGATTTAGCAAACACAGTAAAAGCTCTTGGCGCAGATTTGGGCGTAGCGTTTGATGGTGATGCTGACCGAGTGGCTTTTGTTGATGAAGAAGGCGTTTTTGTTAATTTTGATCGTTCCTTAGCTGCGTATGGCGCGTTTGCCCTTGAACAGAACGATGGCGGAACTATCGTTACAAACGTGGAAGCATCCATGTGCGTTGAAACAATGGCTCAAAGACATAGTGGCAAAGTTGTCCGTACAAAAGTGGGCGATATCTACATTTCAGAAGCTATCAAAAAGGTCAACGGGATTTTCGGTGGAGAACCATGCGGAGCTTGGGTGCATCCCAAACTCCATTTTTGCCCTGACGGACCTCTTTCCGCTGCATTAATGCTCAAAGCTTTAGAACAACGAAATGAAAGTTTAAGCGAGTTCATTTCAGAGGTTCCTGAGTATATTACCCGAAGAGAAAACATTCCATGCAATAATAAACAGAAATATGCTATAGTTGAAAAAATGGGTGTTGTCTTAAAAGAGGCTTTTGCCAATTACACTGATTTCTCAACGGTTGACGGGGTTAGATTAGCCTTAAGCAATGGTTGGTTATTAGTTAGGGCCTCTGGAACTGAGCCTCTTATTCGATTAACCGTTGAAGGCGAATCCGATTCAGTGGCAAACGATATAACCCAAGAGGCAACAGCACTAATACAGGAGCAAGTTAAGGTTGGGAACTAAGATGAAAGCCGTACTGTTAGCTGCAGGTGAAGGCGTAAGACTGATGCCGATAACCGCTTCTCGCCCAAAGCACCTAATCAAAATTGCGGGAAAACCAATCTTACAGTTTTGTTTAGAAGCCGTAAAAAATGCCGGAATTACAGAAGTAATTATTGTTACCCACTACATGGGCGACTTAATCAAAACGTATTTTGGAGACGGCGAAAAACTCGGATTAAAAATTACATATATCGAGCAGAAAGCCGTACTCGGCACAGGAAACGCCGCAATGGTGGCAGAACCGTTTGTTGACGAAGATTTTGTTTTAATTTACGGAGACTTACTTTTTGGTCCAGACACTGTTAAGAATGTATTGCAGTTGTATAAGCATGATAAAACTGCAGCAGTTATGGGTGTAGTGCAAGTAGATAAGCCTGAGAATTATGGCATAATTGAGATGGATGGGCAGAAACGAGTTAAGTGTATAGTAGAGAAGCCTGCAGTTGGAAAAGCTCCTTCAAACTTGGCAAACGCAGGAATTTATGTTTTCAGCCGAGAAGTGTTTGATAAATTAAGGCAAACTAAAGCTTCTGCACGGGGAGAATGGGAACTCACTGATGCTGTTACATTTCTTGCTCAAGAAGGCAAAACTGTTTTGGTTTCTGAGCTGTTAAAAGATGACTGGTTTGACGTGGGTAGACCTTGGGATTTGCTTGACGCCAACAATTGGGCTCTTAAACGAATTGACTATAAGATTTTAGGAAACGTAGAAGAAGGAGCGCACTTTATCGGTCCAGTTTTTGTAGCTAAATCCGCACGCATTCGATCAGGAGCCTACATAGAAGGACCAGTCTTCATAGACGAAGAAGCAGATATTGGACCAAACTGTTTTATCCGCCCGGGAACAAGCCTTGGCAAAAAAGTCCGAGTCGGCAACGCCTGTGAAATTAAAAACAGTCTTATCATGGATGGAACGCATGTTGGACACCTCTCGTATGTTGGTGACAGCGTTTTTGGAGAAAAATGCAATTTAGGTGCAGGCACTATAACGGCTAACCTTAGGCTTGATGATGGACAAATCAAGATGATTGTAAAAGATAAGGTAGTGAACACTGGCAGACGTAAGCTTGGCGTTATACTTGGCGATAACGTAAAAACTGGTATTAAGTCGCTGTTTATGCCGGGTGTAAAGGTTGGTGCTAACAGTTGGGTTGGTCCAAACTTTATGGTTGAAAGAGATTTGCCGGCAAATACTATGGCGTTTCTAAAGCAACAAAGCGAAATTAGAGAAAAGAAAAGCTAGCACTTACTCTCTATTTTTGATGCCAAACTTGTGTTGTGGCTTAGGCATTTTTGTTAAGAAAATTTCGCTAACCCACAGTTAAAGTGTTTATTGTGTAAGATGGAGTTGGTAGTTTTGCGCAAGTTTTAAAAATATATCGTACATATTAAGAAATGCTATAACTTGGTCAGGGGTACGATTGAAGCACTTCAACCAGCTTAGGAGGTTTTTCTTTTGAGGGGCAAGCCTTGGTCGATTGATGAAGAACGGCAACTTCGTAATTTAATCGAGGATGGAAAAGGAATTAAAACGATTTCTCAGGCCATGGGGAAAACTCGGGTTTCTGTCGCATGCAAAATTTACAGTTTAGGTTTAAGAGTAGATGATGAAGGGCCAAAAATTTTTGCAATTGCATCATCATCTTCATCATCATTTTCTCCTGCGCCAGTTATCTATCCAGCTCCTGTCAATATAGCGATTGTAAATTCACGTCCTGTTAATGCTATTGAAACCAATGAAGCGGTAACGGTAGATTTAAAAATAAATATTACTGACCCACTGCCTAGCGTTGAGGATAAGCTTAGGGTTTTAAATGCCGCTTTAGTAGCGTTAGAGCAGCCTGGCCTTTGTAAGTCTGAAATTTCACGCCTCAAAACAATCATCCAAGGCGTAAAAGATTACCAAAAGCTCTTTGCAGACTACGTTAGGTATCGTGATTTAGAGACTGAAGTTTTGGAGTTGAGGCGCCAGCTTGCGGCAGAAACCAATAAGAGATAGTGCACATAGGCGCAGATGCTTTAACGCCAACGAAATAGAATCTCTAAGGCAAGGTCTACATGCAGATTTTAGGGAATATATAGCAGCTAGGACTGCGGCAGTCGACGCTGCAAAAGGTGATGCAACCAAATTTTTTAGTGAAGTCTGCCGATTAAAGCCCTATACCTATCAGCTTGCGCTTGAAAACTATATTTAGATAATCAGTTTTTGGCGGTAAGATGGCCAAGGCAAACGGGTAAAAGCACCTTTATCGGAGGCTTAATGCTAAAAGACGCCTACCAATACGAAGACCTAAACATTGCTTTTGTTGGTCCAAGCTTTCGTCAAACCAAGCTTAATCTTCGACGTGTAGCCGGCTTTTGCCGCAATCTTCCAACTGGAAGCTGCCACATCCAACGAACTCGCTTAAGCTTTGAAAACGGCTCGGTTATTGAGGCTTTTCCAAACAACCCAGATACAATCAGGGGCAACACATTTCACAGGATATGGTGGGACGAAACAAACTTCACCCCTGGAGACGAAGACCTCTATGATGCCATCCTATTCACCTTAGGAACAACAAACGGCAAGCTAATAACTAGCAGTACTCCATTTAGCACCGATTCTCTTTTTTGGAGAATGTGCAATCACAAAGACTATTCCGATTTCGCAAAACACCACTTTTCATATCAAGATGCACTCCAACCTAACGGTCCTTTAAGTCCACAGATGATTGAGAGAATCCGTCGTCAATTTGGAGATGACCCATCTAGGTGGCGGCGAGAAATGGAAGCAGAGTGGGCAGAGGACGAAGACACTTGGCTTGCGCAATCATTAATTGTTAGCTGTATTGGAACAAGTAAAAATTGCGGCTATGATCTCCAAGAGTTTAATCCAGAAGCTAACTATGACGGTGAGTTCTTTGTAGGGCTTGATCTAGCTCAAACCCGAGACTACTGCGTACTAGTAGTGTTAGAACTCTTAAACGGTACTTTATTTCTTAGGCATCTAAAGATTTTCCGGCAGCCAACAATGTATGCGAATGTTATAGGTTATCTTAAGACATTGCAGGATCGATGGGGTGGATTCCAAAAAATTAGGGTAGATTTCACTCGGGAAGGTCCAAGCATAATTGCAGACATGCAAAATGCGGGAATAGATAACGCTGAAGGAGTGAACTTTAGCGTGCCAAGGAAAAGTGAAATGGCAAGCCTGCTTAAGCAGCGCATGACCAGTGGCAAATTCTACTATCCTCTGCTAAACTGGGATAGGCCCTACCGAGGAGACATTTGCAGCGAACTTAACGTCGAACATTTTGATCTACGCAAGGACGGTGCCATTGGCTACTCCCACCCAAACGGCACCCATGACGACGTATTTTGGAGCATCGCATTAGCTGCTTTTGCTACTGTGCAGATGGAGCCTGAACCATTTTTGGGTGTTATGTCGATGGGCGATTCGAAATGAGAAGAAGAAAGGACTTCACCCATTTCACCATAAACACAAACGTACCCCTAACCATCGAGTGGCGACTAACCTACAGCTTCGCATAATTTTTTTTATTCTGTCAACAAGCTCAAATCGACTGCTTGAATTCAATAGGACCTAAGGCTTAGGTCCAAAAAATGCTACCTCTTATACTTTATTACATACTAATTAGACCTATCTCAAGGACTAAGAAAACAATTGATAAAAGAACAATCTTAGGAATATTTGACAGTGAAAAGATAAGTCAAGAAACTTTGACTAAGAGTAGTTTTAGTTTAGTCAAGGAAGGAGACCATGTGAAAAGTCTGCTCCAACTTGCCTAGACTGCCGTTAACCTTAAAATCTAGACCCATCGCCATAACTGACAAAGACCAAAATAGGTGAGCAGACAATGGACAACGATACAAACAGCTATGTAGAAGGCTTATCCAGAAGCCAAACGTTCCTACTGCCAAAAACCATAGAAGAATACGTAGAACCAGACAACCCAGTCAGATTCATAGATGCCTACGTCAACACGCTTGACATGGAAAAGTTAGGCTTTACCCATTCAACACCCCAGGAGCTTGGAAGACCCTCATACAATCCAAAGGACCTGTGCAAACTCTATCTCTACGGAGGACTAAACCACATCCGATCCAGCAGAAAGACTAAAGAGAATGCAAAACCAACCTTGAAACCATGTGGCTCCTGAGAGGTTTAGCGCCTGATTTTAAAACGATTGCAGATTTTAGAAAAGACAACCCTTCAGCCATAGGCAACTTATTCAAAGAGTTTGTAGCCTTCCTAAAAAGCCTCAGCCTCTATGGACCAAAGCAAGTCGCAGTTGATGGCACAAAACTGCTGGCGGTTAACTCCAGCTACAAAGCCTTCACCAAAAAAGCGCTTGCAAAAAGAATAAAGGTTATGGAAAAATCGGTAACACGCTATCTTGAAGAGTTGGATGAAAGGACGAACAGGAAACAATTGATGACCAACAAGCTGAAACTGACGTTTCTAAAGAGGCTAAGGCTGCTGAAGTAGACGAACTAGCAGCTGTTCTTGAAAAGAAAGAGAAGAGCCAAGAAATTCTCGATAATATGGAAAAGAACGGTCTGAGGGAAGTTGCTTTAACTGATCCCGATTGCCGGCAAATGATGAATCACGGCAGAGTAGAACCATGCTATAATCTCCAAACAGCCGTGGATTCAAAAAACCACCTCATCGTTAACTATTTGGTGACTAACGAGCTCTCAGATCTAAACCAGCTCAGCGGCGTAGCCATAGACGCTAAAGAGAGACTTGGTGTTGAGCAGATTGATTGCCTTTCGGATAAGGGCTATTTTGATTTTATGCAAATCAAGCAATGCGTCGATAGTGGGGTTACTCCTTATGTTGCAGTGAAAAGGTCGGGCAGCGGTGGCAGTATGATATCGCCAGAATTCACTGCTGACAAGTTCCGCTATGACAAAGAGGTTGATGCTTATGTTTGTCCAGTTGGGCAGCGTCTTTTCTTTCGCTGCTCAAATATTCGTGAAGGGATGGAAATGCGAGTATACAAGTGTCCAAAGGAGATTTGCTCTTCATGCCAGTATTTTATGACTTTATGTACAAGGGATAGGACTGGACGTAGAATTTGGCGATGGGTAAATGAGGAAGTTATTGATGAGATGAAAAAGAGGCTGAAGGCTAATCCAGAGGTTATGGATGAGCGTAAAAAGGTGGTTGAGCACACGTTTGGGACTCTAAAGAGGGCTTTTGGTGCTCCATATCTGCTGCTTAAAGGAATAAGAAAGGTTAGTGGAGAAGTTGGGTTGCTTTTGTGTTCTTATAATTTGAGAAGAGCTCTAAACATCCTTGGAGTCGAAGCCCTAATCGGTGCGCTTGTTAAGAAATAAAGAGCAAGAGAAAAATAAAATCAAGAAGAGAAATGTTAATTCTTCAAGCTTTCAACCGGTCGTTAGTTGATTTTTTACACGATC
>CAWHSP010000008.1:0-19183 GCA_963831865.1 Candidatus Bathyarchaeota archaeon
GAGGCTTTATTACGATCCACTCTATTCGTACAACCATAACAGTCTTTAGGGGACCACGAATTCAGTGAAGATTTTTCACTCGAAACGAGGCTTTAGCCAAAAGGGAGATGTGATGTATTGCTAGAATCGAGCTAAAGCCTCAAATCCAACATTCTCTCAGAAAAGCCGACAATCCTCGTTTTAGAAGGATGTTTGCGTGCAAACATCCTTCCTTTATGATTTTCTTATACTCTTTAGGAGTAAGACTAAATTGCGGTCAATGAAATGGTGGGAGAGTAAGTATAGAATACTGGACTTTCCATGAAAATCAAGCCTTACTTATACAAGGCTTATATTTTTTAAGTTTGCTTATTGGTGTATAATCAGAACATATATTCTGGTAAATGGGAGAGAAATCGCGTGGTGGGAGAGCCTCCCACCCATTGTTGATGAGCTGTTAGTAGACCCACAGCAGTTGATGCGCCGGCTTGTGGAAATCTTCGGCGCAGAGCACCTGGCACAAATGGTATACAGCTACGACCTGCTGAAACGAGAAAACGGGTATGGAGGCATCGAGATCGTCTTTTCAGACGGCAGGCCGCAGAACGTCAAAGAAGTGATCAGTATTCGCCAGGGTAGAGAGGGATAAAAGTGTATAGCGCAATCATGATTTATCTGAAGCCCATTTCTTTTGCTTTAGGACAAAACTTTTCTTCGTGCCCAGGCTGTCCGCAAATCTGGCAAGGTATTGGAGGAATGGGTTGCCCGGACCTGAAACGAGAGACTATTCAGTGTAGATGCGATTAGGGCGGCATGCCAATTCTAGCTGCATTACATGCCAGTAACGGCACGTTGCACAAATGTCAATACGGCCATGATTAAAAACAGGATGATTGCTGAAATGCTCCACCCGCGTCCAGCATTTGCTGCCACACCCAACATCCCGCCGGTACCCGCGAAGAATAAAACGACATAGCTGATCACCATCCACCTTACATTGCGGAAGTCAACCTTTAGAATGTAATCCAACAACGCCTCCACGACTAACCATGCCAGCATACAACCAATCTGGATATAGTACAACGCGGGTCGTTGCAGTTGTGGAGCTTTCAGAAGTAGAAATATCATGGGATTGCCAAGAGAAATTCAAAATAGCCAATCCAATTCCCGAATTGAAGGCTTGCCTAGAAGCCTGAAAATGAAAACAAGTATGGCCGAAACATAAAATGTGACGGCAACAATAGCACCCAGCAAATTCATTTTTTTCAGCATACGTTGATCCTCCCTTTCATCTTGTTTCCACTCGCAGGCTGATGAACCGATGGAGGATCTCATCAAAACCTTGCTTCGCATTGATCACGGTGAGAAGTTCATCAGATGAGACGTCCAGATCTTGATGCATTCGGGGGTGCATTAGCCTATCGCGCACTCTTATTGCTTGCTTAAGGCAGGACCACCATTGTCCAGACGCGTCAAACTGTGCCGTCACATTCTGGGCCTTTTCGATCAGCGCGAACGCGAAGCGAATACTTTGAGTAAGCCTGATTCTAGCTGGGCACTCGACCACCTCGCCTTTGTCATTTAGCTCGTACTCCACTTCAGCCGCCATGTACCTCTCTGCCGGACTGATCTCGATGCCTCTTTGGAGGCACATGTTCGCAGCAGTGATCTTGACCGAGAATGTAAGCCCTTCGATGTAGGCAAAGGCTGCTCTAATCAACTGGCGGGCGTGGAACTCATAGTCGGCATCAAGATTCCCTTCATCGTCGATCGTCCCGTCATCGAACGATTGCAGGATGTTTCGATAACATCGGAAGTAGTCATCGTCCAGCGTAAGGATTAGTTCTTGGGTAGTTCGCTCTTCCATATGACCTCGTGCGCCCAACGAATTAAGGATTGATATGGCGGACAGAACCTATGCATTGATTATGTACAATTCGCCCCCAAAAGTCAAATGCCATTTGTCACCTTGATCTCCGTCTCTCGACCCCGCCGAATGGCACGACCTCTCCAAGAAATTCGAGCGTGCCAACCGCTCCTTCCACGCCGCCTACACCCTCGAAAAACTCGTTCGCCTGCAATCTGTCAATTCCCATCTCCCGCAGCGTTCCAAAGCAAAGCCAGTGTTGCGTAGCAATGCTAGAACGGGGAAGGGGTGAGGGCTTCCTCCGCCCCCACCATTCGCTTATATCAGCCGGTTGCCAGCAACCCGCCTAGCATTGGCGGGGTTTGTGCAGCTTCACTGCGTCCAAATCCGCAATTCACACTCCGAATTTCCCCTGTTCTTCCCTTGCTCTCCCTCGATTAATCCAGTATAGTACCTCTACAACCTTTTTTTATACCGGGTATTGGCCTGGTATTGTCTATAGCTCGGATGCTTTGGGTCTTCCGTGTATCTACCAAAGGCTTCCTGATGCAGAAATTGCCTGCCCTCTGCCAACGGATTTTATCTTCATTTGTCCGTGCTTTGAAACGCCGCAACATACCAGGGTGAATGGATGGTCCTCAATAACGCTGAATTATTTTACATGTGGGCAGGTGACGATCTTGAGAAATGGCGCAGGCTCCGCACAATACCGGTCACGCACTGTGTGTTTGGCGAGGGGCAATTCCTGGAAGTTGAACACAGTGGGAAAGACCTGCTGATTAAATTTCATTTTCCAATTGATCCCGCTATTCAAAGTAGCAGAAGATTTTTAACCGCTTCTTTCCAGCCAGGTTATTTTACGATTGGGGCGCTCCCCAAAGATCTGCCCGGATTGGTTAACCTCGAGGCTCAATGAGAAACCCTGAAGCCTGTGCAACGATTGCGCCTAAAAACGCATGTAGCGGATAGCGGCTTACGGCGTTCGGATTAACGGCACGCATAGCCCGTGACAGCTCCGATCGGTAAATGCTTCACGTCTGCCTTGCCGCTGCTGCTGATGCAAAACGTTGTACGGCACATATAGAAAGAGATGAGGTTGAATATTGACAATTATGGAAAGTATTACCAGAAAATCAAACTCAAAAAATTGGATCATAATTCCAACATATTGGACTAGTGGAACAAAAACAGGTGGCTTTGATCATCCAACCCCGGTAACCGGTAGAAGCACCCTGCCACGATTACTGGATAGCTTGATAAACCAAAAAGAAAGAGATTTTCGAGTACTCATTCTTGCTGGCGGCGTTGATGGAAGCGTTTTGCCTCTAGCTTCGGATGCGGTTGATCAAATTAAACAGAAATACCAAGATCAGCTTCAGATAACCAATTGCGATTATTCGACCGTAAGCAAGGTTCAAGAGCAGTATAACTTGCCGGAAAGGGCATTTAATCTGATGACCTATGCCGGGATTCGAAACTTGCAACTTTTGATTCCCAACATGGCAAATGCCGAGATTGTAATTGCGCTTGATGATGACGAAGTCGTTGCCCCAAACTACGTTCATCAAGCCCTAAAAGCTATAAAGGATGACCGCATATTTGGCATAGCGGGACCCTATGAGAATAAAAATGGCGAGCTTGATCTTGTGGAAGGTAAAGAAACCGGGAATATTTTTTTCGACAAAAGCCGGATAATGAATGCCGGTTTGCAGCAGTTGATTGAAAATCCAGCAAAAATATTGCCAAGCCCCCAGGTCTTTGGCGGCAATATGATCTTTCATCGTGACCTGTTTACCCAAGTCGGGTTTGATCCGGGTATTACTCGCGGTGAAGATATGGATTATATGCTCAATTCCTATCTGGCTGGATTTACCTGGTATATGGTCAGTGATTTACGAATAACTCATTTGCCGCCAAAGCAACATGATGTACCTCCGTATGCCAAGTTGGAACAAGACGTGTTACGGTTTTTCTATGAGCGTGCCAAAGTTAAGAAATATCAAGTTGATCCCAGGTTATTTGAACCCTATCCGGGGCGATTTTTGTATCCAGACTTGGATACGCAAGCGCTGCAAGCCTTGCAAAAATATGCGACCCCCGAAATGATGTCCGAATACAATTCTCCGGAAGATGTCATTGCACACGCTTATTCTCGTGTAGAACAGGAATTACCAGCATATGAAGAATTTAGAATACAATGGCCCCAGTGGATGGCGAATACAAGGAGCAACAATAGCATATTCGTCTAACCGGCTCGCTTTAGCTGCGTAACTCACCCCAAATCATGGCTGCAATTTTGACCACTCGCGGCGGCGCTTTTCGCGATCTGAAAAACCTGCCGCAGGCTAAGGCCTGTGCCAACCGCGCTCTCAAGTTGCAGCCCGAGAGCCATTATTACCACAACCTGCTCGGTGCTATCTATTTCCAGTCTGGCAAACCTGAAGCGGGTGAACACCATTTCGAGCTGGCCATTATATATGGCGCCAAACCGAAAGAACAAGATTCCTTGCTACGTTCCGCCATCGAGCAAAGCAGTGAAAAGAACCAACGCATGGTGGCTAAAAATCTGCTCCAACAAGACCCCAAACGATACCGCTGGGCTGAACATTACCTGCATGTTCAGAAACAGCCAAAGGGCAATCCAGAAACTTAAAACTGAATAACCCACATTTAACCAACACCAGCATCACCTCGACCCCGCAGTATGGCAAGTCCTCGCCGCCAGATACAAAAAAGCCTGTCTCCCCTTCCGCGCCGCCCATATTCTCGAAATACTCACCCGGCTGGAGTCGATCCGCCTCGGAAATCCGCTTGCAATATATCTGAATGATTGTGATCCACATAAACTTCGAAGGTCTAGTGAGTTGCGAATAGGACTTGAAGCTGAAATCAACCGCGTAATCCGCTCGCAATATTATTGAATGATTGTGATCTACAAAAATTTCGAAGATCTAGTGAAGTGCAGATGGGACTTGAAACCGGAACCTAGCGGCTTGCGATTTAATGCGCACGAAGAGTATTCATGATTTTGCTGGAGCAAGTGGATTATGCTCGCCGAAGCGCGAGTTGAGAACTGCGAGAATCCGGGTAACTTTGAAGGGTGTTGTGGCTGTGAAATTTATTAGGTCGAGGCTGAAAGTGCGGGAGTAGCGGAACCAGATAGAGAGACCAGGTCTTCCTTGGTGTTGCGATGGCTTTGAGGGGAGCATAGTAGAAGGGGAGGCTCGGTGGCAACAGGACCTTGGTCATCGAAAACTATAAGTTTGTCTCCCATGAATACCGGTTGATTGAAGTTGCGTTCCATTTGGAAGGAGAGCGAGGAACATTGAGGCTGTTGGAGATAGAACGGAGTTAATGACAACATGTTTGTCTTGGTTGCTCAGTGTCATCAAGTCCGCAAGCCACTCGTTGTCATGATAAAAGGGCTGGAATTGCAGGAAGGTCATGTAGAGGGGCTCTGAACGTCTTTGGTCGCTTTACAAATCGGCTTTTTGTCGAACTCCTCCTTTGAGGAAGCATAAGGGAAATCCAAATTCCTCATCCACTTCTGCCGTTTGGCGGTGGTTTTCTTGAGAACCTCCCGTTCAATGTAAGTTCGCGATGTATAGTTGAGCGCAGATCGCAGGTTATTGGCAAACTCGCCAAGGAGAATGCCTGCTTGTGTAAGAAGCGACGGGTCTTCGGCTATTGCGTGCTCAATGCAAAGCTGAAAAAGATTGGCGGAAATTTCTGCTGCTCGCGAGACCCGCATAAGAGATTGATTGACATAGTCTTCCATCTGGGTGACTCCACTCTCTTCCAATTTGTCACTTTGTAATAGCGCCAAGCGCATATAAATTGATTTAACTTTCATACTATACACCGAAGCTGCAGTGTTTGAACTATCAAACAAGATCGCCTGCTGCGGCACCTCACGGTACTTCCACCAATCCTTATACCACTCTTTATCCTTATACCATTCCTCGTTCCAAGGATTCTCGATCGGCAGTGGCCAGATCCTCGTCGAGAATTTCCCCGCACATTCAAACACGTATGTAGTAACAAACTGCAGTTCGGGGGATAGTATCAATAACCGGCATTCTCCGGTCAGACGAATTGCATTCGCCCCCTGAATGAGATGATACTCCCTTCTACCAGCCGGCGCTAGCAGTACTGGTTGGAGTAGAAATGTTCGAAAGCGACGGCTCTTATAAAGGAATACTGGTACGGCGCGGAGTTGTGTTAGCGGGCAGCGACCGGGTACCAGCGATTTACATTCTCCTGGATGGATATAGGGGTTAGCAACGCCATATCCTTTTTTAGCACTATGTTCAAAGAACTCCATTCGCATTTAGAAGGTATGTCAATCAATATCGCACCTGTTATATCGCTTGACTCTCCTAGTCATTCGTCGTACACTAAAGCCATGGGATAAAGTGACATATTAGATGGCAACGAAAGATAAAGTTCCATCAGATTATTCGCTACGTATCAAACAGCTCCGCCAACGCTTTACCCTGACCCAGGTGCAGATGGCAGAGTTGATGGGGGTATCGTTTGCCTCGATCAACCGCTGGGAAAATGGCCAAACCAAACCTGCTCTACTCGCCTGGAAACAGATCGCCCGCGCTGAAGTCTTGGGGGTAGGTGCTTTGAGCAAGGATTTTTCTCCCTAGGCGAATTCTATCGCATACTATTAGCGAACCCAAAGCCGAATACATTACTCAGATCGCGATGCCACTCCTATTTTGGATTTCTCAACCCCAGCCGAGATCGTGCGCGTGGTGGCCGAAGGGGAACGCCTGGCTTACGGCCATCTGTTCAACCCGGCCTTTGCCACCGAAACCTCCCGCATTGACCCTCTGCCCCACCAACGTATCGCCGTTTACGATGCCATGCTGACTCAGCCACGCCTGCGCTTTCTTGCTGGCCGATGATGCCGGCGCAGGCAAAACGATCATGGCTGGCCTGTACATCCGCGAGATGTTGGCCCGCCGGTTGATCCAACGTGTGCTGATCGTCCCGCCGGCCGGCCTGGTGAGCAACTGGGAACGCGAGATGCACACGTTATTCAGCCTGCCATTTCGGGTGGTGGCAGGCAGTGAGGCGCGTTCAGGCAATCCCTTCATCGGATCAGATAGCGATTTGCTCATTATCAGCATGGATACCCTGGCTGGCGAAAGGATGTTTTCCCGCCTGCAGGAGCCCGGTGTTACTGCCTATGACCTGGTGATCTTCGATGAAGCGCACAAGCTCTCAGCCGACCGCCAGCCCGATTTTACAGTGCGCAAAACCGATCGTTATAAGCTGGCGGAGGCTCTGGCCGGTGTACGGGTGGATGACGACCAATGGCAGCTCTCTTGGAGCGCCCGCCATTTGCTTTTGCTCACTGCTACGCCCCACATGGGCAAGGATTACCCCTATTACTGCCTGTGGCGGCTGCTCGAACCGGAACTGCTCTCCACCTTCGACGCGTTTGGCGCTTATCCGCCCGATGCGCGCAAACGGCATTTCATCCGCCGCACCAAAGAAGAAATGGTGCGCTTCGATGGCAGCCCGATCTACCCGAAACGCGTTTCGGATACGCTCAGTTACGATTTGACCCAGGGAACGTAGTCAGCGAGCAGCGGCTGTACGACGAAACCACCGCCTACATCGAAACCTATTACAACCGCGCCCGCATTCTCAACCGCTCGGCCGCCCGCCTGGCGATGAGCATCTTCCAGCGCCGGCTGGCCAGCTCGACCTATGCCCTGATGCGCTCCTTCGAGCGCCGCCTCGAGAAGCTGGAGAAACTGATCGCCGACATTCGCTCCGGTAAATTGAGCCTGGATGCCTTGCAATCCATGCAGCGCAAGCTGGAAAGTCTTCAAGATCCGTTGGACGAAAAGACCGCTGATGAGGAAGATAATCCGGTTGACGGCGGAGAAGAAGTCGAAGCCGTAGAAGCGCAGCTTCTGGCCGGGTTGGTGGCTGTCTCGCTGGCCGACCTGGAGGCCGAACGCATTCAAGTCAGTCGTCTGTTGGAACTGGCGCGTAAGGTGTATGACCAGGGGCAGGAGTCCAAGTTCGAGCGCCTGCGCCAGATCTTGCGCGATCCCCAATTCCAGAAGCCCGGGAACGAGAAGATGATCATCTTCACCGAGCACCGTGATACGCTGGAATTCCTGGTCCGCCGCCTGGAAGGGATCGGTTACACCGGCCAGGTGGCTCAAATCCACGGCGGGATGAGCACCCAACCCGATCCGGCTACCGGCCTTAGCGAGCGCGACGAGCAGGTGGAGTTCTTCCGCCGCCCAGCAAACCAAGATGGAGCGCGCTTCCTGGTTGCTACCGACGCGGCCGGCGAAGGCATCAACCTGCAATTCTGCTGGCTGATGATCAATTACGATATCCCCTGGAACCCGGCCCGTCTGGAACAGCGCATGGGGCGCATCCATCGCTACAAGCAGACGCATGATCCGGTGGTGATCCTCAACCTGGTGGCAGGCAAAACCCGGGAAGGCCGCGTGCTCAAGACCCTGCTCGAGAAGCTGGAGCGCATCCGCAAGGAGTTGGGCAGCGATAAGGTCTTCGATGTGGTGGGCCGGTTGTTCGAGGGCGTGTCGCTTAGGGCATACATGGAACGGATCTTTACTGAGCAGGATGCTGCGGGAGAAATAAAAAATGAGTACATCATTCAAGAAACGGTCAGGTTCAACAATAAGAGAATACAACATCAATGCAGTCGTAGAAATGTTGAAAAAAGGCATGACTGAAGGCGATATTATGACTTTGCTGGCAATGGCCTTCTGTCCAGATACAAGAGCAGATTATCTTAATACCGCCAAAGAAAAATTAAAAATGGAAACGCAAAACTCGACAAAATCTGAATCCCCTAACAATATGGAACCTGAATCATCTGAATCATTCATGGAATACGCTAAGAAGCATCCGCACACAACAAGCACATGTAAAAATTGCGGTAAACCTACGCCTGAAAATACAACTTTCTGCTCTAAAGCATGCGTAGAACAATACAAGGCTAAAGCGGAGACTGACAAGACATGACGGTGTATTCAAGTTTACCCAAAATAGGAATTATAGATTTCTTAGCTAATATAAGCAAAAAGAGGTTCAACTTCAGAGTTACAACAAACCGTTTTACATTCTTTGCAATGTTAAGCAGAAGCCAAAAAATAGAAGGCATTACAAGCAGAGTTTACGACGAAAACGGAAAACCAACTAACAACCATTATGTATTTTTTGATATTGAAGGTATATCTTTAGAAGAAGCTAAAAAAACACTTAAAAAAATTCAACAAAAATACGGCTTAAGCAATATTTACCTAACAACAGACAACAACGGCAAAACTTATCGAGGATGGTGCTGGAGCATTGTTACTTTTTCAACTTACCGTAAAATTCTCATTGACAGCGAGAACATTATAGACAATGGGTTTGATTTTTACACAAATAAAAGAAAAGAAGCCACTTTGAGACTTAGCCAAAAAGAAGGCAGACCTTTCCAAACTTGTACCGATGTTATTGAATCGTTTTTTGTTCCCTTTCCAACTGGGAAGATAAGACGAGTTATCTACTATACTGGATGCGAAAAGAAAGGTACAACACTTAATTTAGGAGTTGATTAGTACGGATAAATTTCCTGAGGCTTTTAGAAGATTCAAGCAAGATGTTCCTACACGACAAATTAAGACTTTCAGACAGCTAACTTTAGCTTTCGGTTCTTGGGCTGGTGAAAAATGGAGAGGCACAAGCAGACAGATGGATGCTTTAGCTGTTCAAGCGAGAAGGTTAGGGATTCCACTTGAGTATTACCGCTCGAGACAGCAACAGGTTAGCGCTATATTCCAAACTCCAAGAGAGAAAAGAATAGCCACTGAACAGCAGAAGGATGTCAAGGGAGAGAGAAGTTTTCAAGAAGTTATAGTCATTTTCAACAGTGGCAAAGCAAGACTGCAAGAACAACAGCATACCAAGAGAAGAGTCATCAACTACATTAGGAATCATCCGAATGCAAGTTTAGCAGAGGCAAGAGGTCACAGAACAAAGAGGTCTTAAACTTCAGTTCTATCCTTTTCTTATTTTGTTTGTCTTTGTTGTCTGTTTGTTTGTCTGTGTGCGAGCGAGCTAACGAACTAACGAACGAGCGAGCTAACGAATGCGTGGGAGAGAGTGATAAGAAGAGACGGTTGGAGTTTGTAGTTGTCAGTCGTTGTTAGTCGTTGTCGTTGTTAGAAGCAGAGAGAGAGAGGGAAAAAGATTAAATTTTAGTCCAACCAACCAACTTTATGACTTTACCTATGTTGGACGAAGGCTAACATGGATGTTGGTTTTCTAAAAAAGGCAATTTGTGTTTAGTATTTTACTAAAGAACAGTCTTTAATTCTATCTAAAGATTATTGAATCGGCAAAAACAATCTCTTTAGAAGTAGTAGATTTCACTTATCGAGAAAAATCTATTTCGTATTCTATTTTCTTTACAACTTCATTACAATTATTCAATTCATGTTCCCAAAAACGAAGAACTTTCCACCCCTCTTCTTCAAGCCGCTCATTCTTCGCTTTGTCGCGTTCAATGTTCTTTTTGAGTTTTGGAATCCAATATTCTTCGTTGCTTTTGGGTAAATGAGAATGAATTGGGCAACCATGCCAAAAACAGCCATCTACAAAAACGGCAATTTTTTTCGATGGAAAAGCAATATCTATTTTCTCTTTTCCATACTGAACTCTATATCTCATACCTTTCGCCCAAAGCGCCTTTCTTAAGAAAAGTTCTGGTTTAGTGTTCTTAGAGTGAATTGCCGACATTATTTTGGAACGCTTCTCTTTAGAGACAGAGTCAACCAATTGCCATCAAAATCTAAATAGGTCTTCAATTTAATAATCTGCTATGTGCCCAAACCTGCTTACAGCCATAAAAAGCATTGCAGATTTTAGAAACAACGACTTGAAAGACTATTTTTCAACTTATCCAATCCGAATAAATGCTGTTGGGCAACAACTTGAGTTTTATATTAAAGATGCAATTTGTGGTTCATTTACTTCAACGAAGAAACAAAGAAGACCTTCAAAGCGAAAAGGTTTTTTCATATCTTGGCAACCAAAACAATCCACCAGACCTCATAATCACCAATGGAGACGCTTACGAGATTAAGAAAATCCAAACTTTGAACGCTTCTTTGGCTTTGAACAATTCACCACCAAAAGACAGGCTCTACTCTAATGACCCAAGAATAACTCAGCACTGTAGAAATATTGATGGTGCAAATTGGATCAGCAAAGAGATTTTCTATGTTGTAGGATGTGCACAAGGTGGAAAAATCAACCATATTTTCTTCGTCCACGGTCTATGTTATGCAGCTGAAAAAGAAACTTATGAAAAGAAAGCAAATATGCTGAAATGTAACATTGATGAATTCTTCAAATGAGAAGGACTGGAAACAACTAAAACAATTGAGTTGGGTAGAATAAACAGAATGGATCCTTTGGGCATTACTAATTTTAGAGTTCGCGGAATGTGGGAAATCAAAAATCCACTTAAAGTCTTCAATTATGTTTATCATTTTGACGAAAGGAAGAACTTTTCACTGGCTGCTCTGTTGACTAAAGAAAAATATTGTTCTTATCCAGAAAGAGACAGAATCGCATTGGAGAATGACAAACAAATTACTTCAAATGCCGTTAATGTGAAGAACCCTAATAATCCTGCTAAATCTATTGAAGCTCAACTCGTGACTGTATGGTGGTAGCTTGAGAATAATTTCTCTTTTTTCAGGTTGTGGTGGTCTAGATCTCGGTTTTATTCAAGCAGGATTCAAACTGGTTTTTGCAAATGATAACGATAAAGTTGTTTGGGAAACATTCGAGAAAAACCACTCTGTCCCAATTGACCGACGTTCCCTTATCGACATAAAGTCGACCGAAATTCCTAAAGCTGATGGTATAATCGGTGGTCCTCCTTGCCAAAGCTGGAGCCTAGCAGGTGAGATGCGAGGCGCAACAGATGAAAGAGGAAAATTATTCTATGAATATATTCGAGTACTAAAAGACAAGAAACCTAAATTCTTCCTAGCAGAAAACGTTCCTGGCATTGTCTCTTCAACCCATCTTCCAGAATTCAAAAAGATAATAAAAAAGTTCTCATCAGTTGGTTATGAAGTCTCATATCAAGTTCTTGACGCCTGTAACTACGGTGTACCGCAAGAGAGAAAAAGAGTCATTATCGTTGGCTTTGATAAATCATTAGGAATCAGATTTGCATTCCCTCCACCTACCCACACAAAACACGACAACAAGACGCTTGATGGTCAGAAAACCAAAAAGTGGTTGACATTTAAAGACGCTATTGGTGATCTTCCTAAAGCGGTAGCAGCCCAAGAGAAAAACAGAGCAAATCAAAATTTGGAGATACCTAATCATGAGTACATGAATGGAAGTTTTTCCTCAATGTATATGTCGAGGAATAGGCGCAGGTGTTGGGATGAACCGTCTTTTACAATTCAAGCGGGCGGGAGGCATGCTCCTCTTCATCCTTCGTCTTGTGAAATGATGAAGGTAGAAAAAGACTTATGGAAATTTAAGGGTCATAATCCTGTTTTTAGAAGACTGTCTGTGAGAGAAGTTGCAAGAATACAAACTTTTCCAGACAATTTTGTCTTTTATTATAATAATGTTGCTGATGGTTACAAAATGATTGGCAATGCTGTGCCAGTTAAGCTTGCTCAAGCTATTGCGCAAAAGATAAAACATGATCTTTCCAATAATTCTATTGTCAAATGAGAGGACTGGTATCTCCGCTTGGCTTGAGCGTTCGGCTGATAGTCGAAACCATACTTTCTTTCCAAAACGTTATAACGAGATTTTTTCTAATGTGGAAGTGCACGATGATGGTGAGTGGTGGAATGTCTAACATAAAAGAACCCGAAATAAGAAGAATATCTCCAGAGTTCATGAACGACTTAACGAGTCAAGAAGGCATTCTTCACCCAGTTGCTGGAACAAGTTAAAACAGACAACACCCTAATGCTGGCAATAAGAAAAAACTACATCAATATTTACTATCGTGGCGGAAACATCCTAAAAGTAACAGAGCAGAGCAAAAAGTACGGAGCAGACTTTGATAAAAATTACAATTTATCTGGAAAAAGAAATTCCCAACTCACCAGCTAGCTATTACGAGCCAAAGCGATTCCCAAAATGGGTTGACTCCTTCGCACAAAGAAAGAATATTATGGACGAGTACTTTCTCCAAACGTCGGTAAGGCTGAACAGAGAATTTCAGCAGTTAGTAGCTAGGGAAAACACAAATTCCACAATTTCAAAAAGCTGTGAATATTACATTACAGATATCGAAGTCACAGATCCGGGACTTGCACGGTTCGATATCGCTGCAGTCCGTTGGCTAACTAAAGATCGCAAAAACGGCAAATGCAAACCAGCTCTGTTTGAGATGAAATACAGCGATGGTGCTCTTGGAGGAAAAGCTGGTCTAATTAAGCATCTGAGAAATCTAAGGACATTTATCGAGGACACGCACAAATACAATAAACTACTTGAAACTATGGTTAGCCAATTTAATCAACTTGACACACTAGGCTTATTAAAATTCAACAAGGGCACAACAAACGCAAAAATCAAACTTGATCCGAAGAATCCCGAAGTAATATTTGTGTTAGCAAATCACAATCCCCGTAGCGTAGGACTTTTAAATATTCTTGATGATCCAGAAATCATAGAGTTCGAAAAATCAGCTCCTTTTGACCTCAGATTCTATGTAGCCACTTTTGCCGGGTACGGGTTGCACTCAAGTTGTATGCTTACCTTAGCAGAATTTCGGAAATTGTGTAGGTGGTTTTTAGAAAATACAAAAAATCAAAAATTCTAACGAAAGGGTCTGTAAGGTAATGAAATTATTTTCATGAGTTATTAGTATTCATTACCTGTTTCTTTTTAAGGAGAACTTTTTCCAAACTCAATTTTTGAAGTCTTATTTAACCTAAAGTTTTGAGGTGGAGCACTGAGTTTTTCTTCTATTTCTGGTTGGCAATCTCTGCATAGAGGTTTATCGAAGTTCTTAAGTGAAAATTTGTATTCTCCATAGGTTATTGTTTGTTTGCATTCACTGCAGAAGTAGGTTTTTTTGGGTGTGGCTGTTTTTTGGTGTTCAATGCATAGTGCTTTGCCAAAGTGGCTCGTTGAGTATTGATGGATTTCTTCGTTTATTGGTTCTTTGCAGATGCTACAATAATTGCTTGTCATTCGATCCAAACTGTTTTTATTTCCTTGATTTGGCTAAAATGAGGATCATCTGAAAAGCAAACGGCATTTAAAGACAATGCTGTGGCTGCAATCATGCTGTCGCCCATTGAGAGCTTGTATCTTTGGCGCAGTTCCGCGGAGATCTCTGCAATTTGGTTATCGACAGGTATTATTTTGAATTCTTGTTTTAGGAAAGCGACTTTGAGTTTTGCGGTTTCTCTACCTTCATTAGCTAAGGAAAGCTTGTAGAGCTCATGTATTACTATGGCAGAAACGTATTTTTCACGTCTATATTTTTCTTTCCGAATTTTCTCCAATAATGCGGAATCTTTGGAATTAAAGAATTCCATGAAGAAGCGGGTATCGTAGACTGCTTTATTCATCTTCTTCCCTGAGTTTGTCGAGTTGCTTTTTCATTTCCTCAGGTGTTGCAATATGTGAAAATGCTCCAGCCATGTCCCAAAATGATTTCTTAGGTTTCAACAGTATGCCCTCGTCTGTTTCAACTACTTCAAGCCTTGTTCCTTCTTCAATTTTGAACTTTTTACGCAACCTTACAGGGATGGTTGTCTGACCTTTTCTTGTTACTACAACCTCAGAGTCCAACTTAAAACCTCGCACTACATTAATGACATCTTACAAATTAAGCATTTCCACAGAGAATCCAGCAACATAGTTAGGCGATGGTGTGTCTGGGTTGCAAAAATCATGTATTATAGTATTTTTACTATAATGTTATAGTAACCCGAAAAATCATCCTTGTAACTGTTAAAATTCCAGCGTTATTACCCATTGTAAGTATGCCTAAGATACGAGCAATCCTGTTTGACCAATAGAAGCGTTAAAGCGGGCGCGAAGCTCTCTTTAAGCAGACTCAAGATGCATCACCCGAAAAATTAATTATTTTGAAAAGAGGGAATTAGAAGTATTTGGGATTTGCTTGAAGTTAGTCTCTTATGAGAAAATTTTTACACTTGACAATCTTAGAATGAAAAACGACAAGTGGTTCATAGACAAGACAGTGTTTGATTCAGAGATTAAGACAATTGAAGTATGCATTGGAAGAAATTTGAGTTGGGAAAAGTTGTCTGAATTATTTCCTGAGGCGATATTTACACAACCTATAACAAATGAGTTTGTGATGAAATTTAGCGGATTAACTTTTGCAAGGTTGAAGGATGATGATTTATCGGGTGAAAATGAGTTCTTGATTGAATCCTGTGATGAAAATGGCTATTGGCTGTTAGATATAAAAACAGGAAAATATCTTTCTAATTCACTTTTAAAGACAAAAAGCAAGAGCAGGATCAATAAGTATCTTCCATAGTATCTAAAATTAAGCTGTGAATAAAGAGTTTAATAATTGGGTTTTTTGCTGATTCATACAGTGGAGTTAGTTTTTTAGCAGTTTGGTCTTCAAAATCTTTTTGTTTCTTGATTTTGTTAAGTGCGTCTTCTTCTAATATTTTCCAAATCAAAGCCCCCAGCGTTTGAACTTAAAAAAGGAAGCTGGGAATGCAACTAATGCGACTACACATGCCTATGCGACGAAAAAACTTGATTATTTCTTATTTTTATTTTCAGGGTAAAATGGCTTTGTCAAACAGCGATGAATCGTTGTTTTATTTTTGGTAATACTTGAAGTCCTGTTGGTTATAATGTGTGACAACATTGACTTAATAGTGCTTTTATGACTTAAGTAATCAGACAGAACTCTTTAGAAAAGAGGTTATGAATAATGCTTGATTTTTCAGACAGGAACTTGATTAATTTTTCCCGAAACTTCAATGTAAAAAATTATCTCAGAAGGAGTTGTACTTTTGGCATTAACTAGCAATTCAGATTTTTATGCAGCTATCCAAGATGCCGGAATAGATCGGGTTGTAAAGCACGTAATGCGGCAACGTCCCTCATTATTTAACTATGGCACTTCCTTTTTACTTCAGAATCCTGAATTGCTTTGTCAAAGAATTAATGCCGCACCTGAAGTTCTGCAAGCCGGTAACCCACTTATCACAGTTCTTGACCCACTCCCAGTCATCGGAACAAATTTAGGATTAAATTATTGCGTACAACTTACTAAAGGTGAAATTGATTTTCACCCAGGGAACATTATAGCTCTCCCACCTGAGCTAAATCCACTTGCATCTCAACGTCTTGCTATTCACTTTCAAGTTTGCGCAGGCATCGGATGCCCAACAAGCAGACTGCCCCTTCCAGGAAAAATTTCAACTTCAGTTTTGACTGCCGCAAGAATGTCAGCCGCTAAAGTGGATGTAACCGATAGAATCCCCAATTCTGATTTAAACGGAATCTCTTTGCCAGGTAAAGAAGTTGTCGTAGTTCCCACATCTAAGCTAGAATGCTTCTGCCTTGATCTCTTCGCTACAGCAGGCGCCAAAATAGTAGGTCCAGCAGGAAATCAAACTATCTTACCTTCAGTAGATGGCATAGAAATTGTTGACTTAAAACCCGAAGGCTTAGAAAACAGCATTGAATGCTATGCACTATTAGCACTTAACCAGGGAATAATTCCGCCTTTAGCATCTTCAATTTCTAATCTGGCTTTTAACTTCATTGACTTGCCAGATAATATGGGCAAACTTAAGGTCTCTGGATCAACTACTGTTCCAAACAATCCAGCAATTGAACAAAATCAACTTAAAGCTTTCATCAATCTTGACGAAGTAGATTTAAACATAGGTATAGAGCCCATCGATTGCAGTTTACCCACTGGAGGCGGCGGACCAACAATAACTCGGACTACTCGATCTAGAATAAGAACTGGAACATTTGATCTTCAGGCTGCTATTTCTCAAAAAGCATTTGAAAAGATTTTTGCGGGAGTGGTAAAAGGGTTTAGCCTTCATTGCGCAGATAGCGGTAGTTTCGGTCCTTTTTCGGCTAGTTACGATGTCAAAGCTCATTTGGAAGGCGGATCGGTTGACTTAAGAAGCAACGGCACCATAAAAATCTCTGAATTAGACATTAAATGGGATACTCTTAACCTTAACTTATGCATCGATATCCCAAAAGTCTGCACACCAGGCGGATGCATTATTCCTATTCCCTTCGATGGCTGCGCCTTAGATATCCCCTCTTACTGCTTCTTTAAAGACAACCCAGACTTCTGTTTACCAATAGACCTTAGCAATTTGATAACCTCAGAGATATCTTTCACCGCACGCATACAAGTCTTCTATGGAACAAGCCCAGGCTTACCTAACCGATGGCAAATAGTCATAGTACCTACGCTACCATTTGACATTGACATTATCGATATAGCCGATACCGTGGGAGACTTAGTTGAGAACCTTGTAGATGCAGCAATTGATGGTCTTCTAAGCGGATTTCCAGATTGGGCAAAAGATGTTTTCAAATTTCTCTTCGGACCTCTTGATGACTTCATTCGTTTTGCTCTCGACATACCTGACGACGTAGGCGAATGGCTTCTTGATGCACTTACAGATTTAGGCGTCTTTGATGTACTTCTAACTGCATTGAACGGGTTCTTAACGACATTAGTGCCTCCACTTGAAATTGAAGATCCATTTCCGATACTTCCAGCTCAAGCAGGATTGATTCCAGTTAAACTTCCAATAGAGTTTATCGGCGTTCGAATCACCGATGATGAGATGGTTATAGAGGGAGATATAGGGAATTAAGAGGTGAATAATATGATTGATCGTTTTATTTTTTCTCAAGCAAACGTTGACAGTGGTTCGCTTACGATGTTAGCTTCTGTGGTCCACAGATTTTCAGAACCTGGCGCATATTTTGGCAAAATCAAACGAAACGAAAATGAAGTAGGCCAATTTAAGATAATAGTTGAACATTCGCCCACAATGCAGCCAAGCGTCAAAATTGACCTAAAGGCTCTAGAAGCTCCCCCTCTCTGAACAATCAAAGAATATAGAATGCAGCTGCTTTAACCTTGTATCTGGAGGATACGCTTTATTCTTTGTCTCAACCGGAGCCGGCGGATACAACATAGAAATTACAAAACCCGAAAATGAAGGCAAAAAAACTTTTGATAACCGCGAATTAACAAATCAAGACATGTTTGTTGCAACACTATTGCGTCCAGGAATTTATCAAATAACTAATACTTTAACAAAAACCCAAGCCGAACTGAAAATAATTTACCCTCAAATAGGAAAAACTCCAAGACAATCACCAACAATTCAAGTAGAATGCACTGAAAAAACAATTAATCCATCTAAAATCACCGCCAACCCTGGTCAAGGCGTAGTCTTTAGTTTCAAAACGCCTTCAAGAATCAAAATAGAATTAATCACTCCTGAAGATAAACCCAAACAAACACCTCCTGACAATCAAATGACCCAAGCAAAAACTATGCAAGAAACACAAATGCCACAAAAGAAAATAATACGCAAATTAAAAATAAACCCACTATAAGTTCAACCACAATCCTTCCCTATTTTTAGGAATAAAGTTTTTTGTTAAGCAAGTACAACAGAAATATGAAAAAAACATTATTATTATTTTATAACCATATGGGAGATTATTTTAGTTGAAACAAAAACCCTTTCTAATAAGTTTGGAGGTATTCCATGAGTTTTTTTGTTGATCCTTTTGGTCTTCTCTTTTTTGGAGCTATTCTCTACATTGCTTCAGCTAACTACAAGTTTTCAAAGCTAATGCTATATGCTCTCTCATCAGCCATCTTAACGAGCTTTATCTTTGGAGGAGTAGCCCTCTACATGGATTGGTACCGATGGATCATACCCGGACTTGTCGATTTAAAGGGATCATTCATTATGTTCGACCAAGGCTTAACCGGCATAACCAAAGCAGCGTTCCCAGTGTGGATAGCGATGATGTTTGTAGCACTCTACCCAGTCTGGTTCGTTTTTGGCTATGAAACCGCAAAGAAATACAACCTCTCAACAAAATTTATCCTAATCTTCATCATAGGAATTCTACTGTTGACAGTCCCATCAATTATACAATCCCAATTCCTCCCTCATATCTAAACTACTGATCCAAAAAAAAAGAACAGCTAATGCAATGCCTCTTTTTTTAAACACCCCGCAAGTTCCTTTACGATATTAAAGTGTAATTGGAGAAACTCGT
>CAWHSP010000009.1:0-156029 GCA_963831865.1 Candidatus Bathyarchaeota archaeon
CTTTCAAAAGGCACAAAGTACCTTTGCCGCAAGCATCTTCACAAGTGCAGGATTAAGCGACACCCGAAATCATATTCCCTTTAGGCTGCTCTGGTGCACGCGCAGAGAATCAAGACTTGACAGCGCTTCTTACTGCAAAAGGCCTCAACCTCTTCAGTGTAGAGAGGTTCACTCAATAATTGAGAACCTCCGATTCGACATCATTCAAAGCCCTCTTCGTAATCTCTTCAAGGTGCCGAAAAGTATCATCAAAATAGAGAAAGACAAACCAACGAAAGAAATTCGCATAGCCACGGCTGTAACTTCATTCTCTTTCTGATTCAATCAAAAAACCTCCTGACTACTGTAGAAAAAAAGAAAGATGGAAATGGCGAGTCCCCTGTTCGCCATTTTAGAAAGTATAAATCACACGCTAGAGGATGGTAGCCCGGGAGAGATTCGAACTCTCGTCAGAGACTCCAGAGGCCCCTATGCTTGACCACTACACCACCGGGCTGCGGCATTGCGATTAAAGCACCGTAATTATTTAACTTTAATGCTGTTCCAATTCGCCGCCATTAATCTTTTTTTTGCTTCTCGAACGCAGTAGCAGTCCTGGCTGACCCGATTCCAACTTTCACAATGCCAAAGCGTGTCTACAATGGCGTTTAGGCTTTGGGCGTGTCTGGTGGAGCAGAAAACTTTCGTGGGGTACTGATAGGAGTTGTGGCTGTCACAGTTACCGCAGAACTTTTCGTCACCTTCGCCTTTCATCTTTTTAGCTTCCTCTGTCTGCGAATTTCTCAAGTTTCAGAAACGGGGTGCGACTAAAACTTGGTCCTAATCTTTCAGTTACGGAGGCAACTAAGAATGGAAAAACCATCAATGCTTCGCCAATCACCATTACATGGTCTGCTTCGCCCTTCATTTTTCCCCAACTCACCGTCTCCTCTAGAGTTGAACCTGATAAGCCTCCTGTTTCAGGACGATCCAAAGTGATGACTACAGCGTAGTCTAACCCTTTCTTAGATGCCAACGCTGAGGACTGGATGGTATTACGTGGCACTCCTCCGCCTATAACTATCATACCGTTTTTGGGTGATTTAGCGCAGATGTTGCAGATGGTTGGAACATCTTTGAAGGCATCAACCAAAAGTACAGGCTTCTTCTTTTCCTGGGAAGAATGGAGCCAGTGGATAAAGCCAAATTCTGAGTCGCGAACCGCTGGCAAGAAAATTGGAACATTTTCTTCATAAGCTGCTCGCAAAATTGAGTTTTTGTCTGTGAGACGTTTTCCTATTTCCCAGCTGAACTCGTTTGAAGCTAAACTTTCTCCTTTGCGCTCTAATGCGATGTCATCGTACATTTCTGACAGTTTGAAGTCTAGTCGGACATAGTCTTCTTCAGGTACAAAAATATCGTAAATACGAAAAAGATGATACCGGTAAAGTTCCGCGTCGTTTACTGCCCAGCCTCCGATGTAATGGTGCCCACCTACAGCTTCAATGGCATCATGTACCATACATGCACCTGTGCTGACAATTACATCAACAAGCTTTTTCCTTATCAAATCAGTAATGATTGTGCGCATGCCTGCCGGAACGACTGCGCCTGAGAGCGCCAAAAAAATCGTGCAATCTCTATCTTTAAGCATTTTCTCGTAAATGTCGCAAGCTGTAGCTAAGCGTCCAGCACCCAATGCGCCTGATTTCTTGAATTGCAGAATCAGCTGGTCAACGGTTTGTGCCCCGTCGATTTTTATGTGTTTGACTGGAGTTTGGAGGTAATCTTTTCTTTCCATCCAATTTACGCCTAGATTCTGATTATTGCAGGATTACCAAGATACCTTTCCATATTTAAAGAGTGACAAATTAATCTAGAAAAGGCAGATTATTTCAATTGATTTTCTTAAGCACCTTTTGGAATGTTGCTTTCTCAGTTAGCGACAAAAACCACTCTTCCAACTCTTTGACATTTATTGACTCTAATAGAATTTTATTGACGTTAGTTGACTTCTATCAACTTTAATTGACTCAATCAGCAAACAATTCAAGCTTAATCTTAAAAAAGCAACCCAAAACACCTAGTTCAAACCTTCGCCGAAACTCGGTCAACAACAAATTAAATAAGAAAATGACTTAATTAGCCAGTTTTTGAAACAAACTAATTATTTCTTAGCTAACGCGAGAATGCCACCTACCAAGCCGAGGACTAATCCGATTAACCAGCTGCTGCCTACAGAGAGGCTCAACAGCGAAGAGATTATAGCAATTACTCACTGCATTTGGCTACATGGTGGAACGTCGAGGCGCAAAATTGAAGATGGCGATTTGGTTGTGGTTGATGTGCATCCTGTTGTGGATATGTACTCATCAGATTGCGCTCGAACGATTGTCTGTGGGCAAACCTCAGAAAAACAAACAAATCTTATAGAAACCTACAAGCAGATCCAACAAAACATCGTCGCCAGCATTAAGCCAGGCTGGAAAGTAGGCGAAATAACCAAGGCATTCACAGAAGCGTTCACCTCCAAAGGTTTTGGCGACGTTTGGATTCCAGGACCCGTGCATGGGGTAGGCTTAGAGTTTGAAGAGTGGCCTCACCCAAGCCACTATTTCAATCACTTGCAGTTGGAGATAGCTGAAAACTGGACATTAGCTATCGGACACTCAATTCTGCCCGTAAAAACCATAGGGGGAGTAAAAATTGAGGACACCATTCAAATCACGCCCGAGGGCGGCCAAAGTTTAACCCATGTTTAAAATGTTATGCAAAATCCTCAGTTTCTCGGCCAATAAGCTGTCTAGTCCACTCTCATTTTATTGCAGTAGCACTTTAGAATCAAGTCTTCTGGAAAAAACATAAAAGAGCAAGACAGAATCGTGTCTTTGAGGCGGAAACAAATGCCTGTAATTCAAGTTACAGTTTGGGAAGGCATGAATGCCGAGAACAAAAAGAAGACAGTCGAAGGAATCACCAAAGTTTTCGAAGATTTAGAGTCCCCAAAGATACAGTCAGTATAATCATTTACGAAGCGCCAAAAGGCAATTGGGCGTCTGGGGAACAGATGCATTCCGAAAAATATTACGAACCGACCACCGACATAAGTGTAGAGTTATACATTTATTTTGGCATATTTTCTTGTTTTTCTTAGTCTCATCGCAGAAAAGTTATTACCACTAAGTCTTACATTATTGCGGTAAAGGCAAAATAATGACACAAACCGTAACCGTTGGGCTTATCCAAACTACAGTCTCAGATGACATAGTAGAAAACACGAAGAAAACTGTCGAAAAAATAAAAGGAGCAGCCTCAAAGGGCGCTCAAATTGTGTGTCTTCAAGAACTTTACAGAACCAAATATTTTCCTCAAGAAGAAAAAAAGGATGTTCATGAGCTAGCTGAGACTGTTCCAGGTGAATCAACAAGGGTTTTCTCAGAGCTAGCGAAACGGAAAAAAATAGTTATAATTGCACCTTTGTTTGAAAAGGCTGCAAACGGAAAATACTACAACTCCGCTGTAGTAATTGATGCAGATGGACAGATTCTTGGCTCATACCGTAAGATGCACATCCCGGAGGATCCACTTTTTTATGAAAAGGACTATTTTGAAGCCGGCGACCAAGGATATTGTGTACATAAAACCCAGTACGCTCGGGTTGGAGTGCTGATTTGCTATGATCAATGGTTCCCTGAAGCGGCAAGAATCAACACACTGAAAGGTGCCGAAATTATTTTCTACCCTACAGCAATCGGATCCGTCAAAGGCTCTGACTCAACCGATGGAGATTGGCATGACGCATGGAAAACAATACAGCGCGCCCACGCCATAGCAAACGGAGTGCATGTCGCTGCGGTAAACCGAGTTGGCGAAGAGGGAGAGCTGCAGTTTTGGGGTGGCTCCTTTGTTTGCGATTCTTTTGGGAAAGTGCTTGGAGAAGCAAGCTACACTAAAGAGGAAACGATAGTCGTTAAGGTAAATCTAGGCAAGAACAAGCAAATCCAGGAAGGATGGGGTTTCCTTAAAAATCGGAGACCAGATACATACAATCCGCTAATCAAAGACAAGCCTTGAGGTACCAAAATGAAGATTGAAAACGCCTGTTCAAACAAGACACCACGGGAAATAGGATACTACATGCCTGCGGAATGGTGCAGACACGAAGCAATTTGGCTTGCGTGGCCACATGACCCCACAACATTCATATCAGGCGTTGAAAAAGTCGAAGAAACATACGTCCAAATTGTAAAGTTGCTCCACAAAGACGAGTACGTAAATCTTTTCGTCAAAGACGAGCCCATGAAAGAAAGAATAATAGACCTGTTTGAAAAAAGCAATATTGACTTAAAGAGGATACGTTTCTTTGTATTTGATTACGCCGATGTATGGTTCAGGGACTACGGCCCGATTTTTGTTCGAAATGCTAATGAAGAGTTGGCGATGGTTCATTGGAATTTTAATTCTTGGGGACAAAAATACGAAGACCTGTTAAAGGATGCAGAGATACCCCACGTGATAAACCGTCAGATGCACTTGAGTCTGTTTTGAGCCAGGCATTGTTTTGGAAGGTGGCTCAATAGACGTTAACGGAAAAGGAACATTGCTCACGACGGAGCAATGCCTACTAAACAAGAATAGGAACGCTGGGTTTGGTAAAGCCAAAATCGAAAAGTACCTGCAAGATTACTTGGGCGTAACTCATGTCATTTGGTTAAAATGGGGCATTGCTGGAGACGATACAGACGGTCACGTTGACGATCTAGCCCGGTTTGTTAACTCGACCACGGTAGTTTGCGCTTACGAAGAAGGAAAAGACGAAAACGCGGACGTACTCAGAAAAAACTATGAAATACTCTTGGAATCCAAAGATCAAGACGGCAAAAAACTGAACATAGTGAAATTGCCTATGCCAGGAAAAGTTGAATACAATAAACAAAGACTGCCTGCAAGCTACACAAACTTCTACATAGGCAACAAAACAGTTTTGGTTCCAACATTCAAATCGGAAAACGACAAAATCGCGCTATCTATCCTTCAAAATCTGTTCCCAGAAAGAAAGGTTGTTGGCGTAGATTGTATAGCTTTGATTTGTGGGTTTGGGGCAATTCACTGCATATCTCAGCAGCAACCATCATCCATACCCAAATTATAATTATCTTCAAAAAGGAATGAAAAATTTGTTGGCAAACGGGCTACGTATCAGCTGTGTGTTTTAAAAATACAATCCAATAACTAAAGGTACATGCACTAAATTCAGCCTAACTCACTTTATTGGAGATCAAACTTAATATTTTTAGATTACCAACATAATATGGAGTTGAGAAGAGATGACTCCGGTTTTAGTTTACCAGAAAACGAGCCTAAACGATATGTCCGTACGATTAATGAATTATGGGAAATGTGGAAATCCGTAAAAATGAGGATTTACCCGTTCACTTATGCAACATATGATGATATGGAACGTGTGATAACCAGTCTTACGTCCTATTAGAGAGACATTATTGGAGAAATTATTCGCAATTATACAAAAATGAAGAAACAGAAAGTTTTGAGAAGGAAATTGGGAGGCTAACTTAGCGAGGTTCAGCGCGAGTTCATAAGTAATCCGGCGAAAAAGTAAGCGCTAAAAATAAATCCCTGAACATCACAAGGTATTCAGAGCAAACAGTGGTGAATCTTTTGGAAAAAATTGATTTGAAGAAAGAATTCAAAAGTCTATACAATCCGTCTGCAAAAGAGGTTGCTATCGTTGAAGTTCCACAAATGAATTTTTTAATGATAGACGGTTCAGGCGACCCTAACACATCTCAAGAGTACAAGGACGCAATAGAAGCATTATTTAGCCTCTCTTACACGCTCAAGTTTATGATTAAGAAGACCGATAAAGTGGATTACTCAGTTATGCCTCTTGAAGGGTTATGGTGGGCTGATGACATGTCAAAATTCGCCGAAGACAAAAGCAAGTGGAAGTGGACCGCAATGATAATGCAGCCCGAACACGTTACTAAAGAATCTGTTGCCAAAGCAATTGAAGAACTGAAGAAAAAGAAAGTAAAGCCGGCTCTATCAAAAATTCGGTTTGAAAGCTTTCATGAGGGCTCAGCGGCTCAGATAATGTATTTTGGACCCTTTTCAAATGAAGGCCCAACCATCCAAAATATTCATGAATTCATAAGAAAGAACGAGGGCATGTTAACAGGCAAGCATCATGAAATATACCTGAGTGATCCTCGTAGAGTAGCGTCGGAAAAACTGAAAACAGTTCTGCGGCAACCAATGAAACTCAAATAATCGCGGCGGCATGCATTTAAATAGAAAGCTGAAGACACCGATTTTCGGTGTCAAATGCCAGTTGCTAATGAATGGTGCGTTGCTGTTTTCAAATGCAAACCAGAACAAATCAAGACGCGTTGCCAGATTTTTGCCATTTTGTCAGAGGTCTTGATTGCGTAAAGAGCTTGCATTTTCTCATTAGAGACAGAATTAATGATGAAGTTGTTTTTAGTTTCAGGGTAATGGTTGATCCAAAACAGAAGCGGTTAGTCAAAAGCAAGACTACTTACAAGCTGGGAACCCTATTTTCAAGCGACAAATTCGCCGTAGAACCAGCTTCTGGCACTCTCTGCAGGAATACGTCGCGTGGGAGTTGAAAAAGAGGGTTGCAGACCATGGGTTAAAGAAGTTGATAATTTCACCTATTTTTCTATGTAACATGAGCAAACTAGTGGTTGAGATTGTCGAGAAGTAATATTTTTGCCTCCAATGAGCGAGTTGAACTAGCTCATGTTATTGGTGTGGATGCTAGACTGCACAAAATGAGGAGTGCTAAGTCCCAAAGCAATGGAAATAGGATACTACGACAGTATAGAAGACAAGTGCTGTGAGTAATTAAAACAAGATTTTGCAAACAGTCAACAACAGTAACAAAGTGCGCCACAATTCTATGTATTGCGTTTTCTATATTTAATCATATTTTCGTGAAATGATCCTAAAACCGGCGTCCTCTTTTTGCAAATGCCCTTAATTGGGTAATGCTAATTAATTTTTCCATCATTAGAGAGAAATGGCTAAAGCGTTTACGTCTGTGCTAATTGCGCTGTGTGGCATGAGTTGTGGAATAGGCAAAAGCCTATCTAGCCTATTCACGGGGAGTGCCTCACAAGAAAGGCGAAGTATCACACTGCACAGGGCGCTTAGTTCGCAATAAAAATTGCGCCTTCATCAAAATTCAACTGCTCAAAACCGGGTAAATGCAGCGATCACGAGTCACGCTTATAAAAATATTTGAAAGCTAAGGCAAGAAACGAAACACTATATTTTTAATTTTTTCTTTAAGAAACCTTCACTGTAAGTGTGCAAACGCATGCTTTTTCAATTCTGTTTCTAATTGAAGTAGTCTGCGTTTGAGTATTCTAAATTCATAACTGACTTATTACAAATTCGTTAACTAGTTAAGTTGGGGTAAGGATAATACAACACCTCGATCAGAATGGAATAGTTGTAGAAGTAGCTGATTTTGCGCCGTCAAACAAAAAGAGCGCCGTTCATGTTTTGCATGTTGACGACGACCCGTCATCGCTGGAGATTTCTAAGCAGATTCTAATGGATATGGGCAACTTTGAAATTGATTATGCGTGTTGTGTGGAGGAAGCCTTCAAGAAATTGGCAGCTGGAAATTTTGATGTTGTAGTTTCTGATTATGAGATGCCCAAAAAAGACGGGCTCCAATTCCTATTGGAGTTGCGTAAATCAAAAAACGAAATTCCCTTCATACTTTTTACTGGTAAAGGAAGAGAGGAAGTAGCCGTAAAAGCACTAAACCTAGGCGCAGACGGATACATCAACAAGCAAGGCAACCCCGAAACAGTCTATGGCGAACTTAAACACGTTATTTTAAATAGTTTTGAAAAAAGAATTGCGCAAGAGATGCTTAGGCAAAGTGAAGAACGCTTCAAAAACTTGGTAACCAACAGCAAGGACCTCATAATGCTCACTCAAGCGGACGGAGTAGTTCTTTTCTTAAGTCCATCATGCAAAAACGTCTTAGGCTACGAGCCCAGCGAATTGGTAGGAAAAATCCCTTGGATTATTCACGCGGATGACCTTGAAAGAGTGCAGAAAGTCTTTCAATCGGCATTAACAAGCAAGTTAAGTGAAACCTTAGAATACAGAATTTTAACCAAACAAGGCGAAACAAAATGGGTTAACCACACCTTTTCCCAGTTATGGGAAAACGGCGAATTAAAGCAAATCGTGAGCAACTTAACAGACATAACCGAATCCAAGAAAGCTGAAGAGGCAATAACTCAAAGCGAGTCACACTATCGTCTACTAGGAGATAATGTGCATGATGTGATTTGGACGATGGATTTAGAGGGCCATTTCACATATGTGAGCCCATCTGTCCTGCAGCTAAGTGGCTACACCTCAGACGATGTATTAAAGCAATCAATGGTGGAAGCCTTAACTCCTGACTCTGCCCGAATAGTTCTTGAAGACTTGCAACGTTTTTGGGAAACAGGAGCGGTTCCTTCAAACTATTATGAATTAGAACAGTATTGTAAGAATGGCTCAACAGTTTGGACCGAAGTTAATTTTACTGTGCTTCGAAACAGAGATGGAAAACCCAAAGCCTTCCTGGGAGTGAGCCGGAACATTGCAGAGCGCAAAAAAGTTGAGAGCGAAATGAAAAGGGAGAGAGAGGCGTTGCGAGAGTCGGAAGAGCGTTTTAGGACAATCTTTGAAGGCGCGTCTGAGGGTATTCTAGTAGCTGATGTTAAGAAGAAGAGTTTTGTTTTTGCTAATTTCGCGATGTGTGAGTTGTCAGGTTACTCGTTGAAGGAACTGCTCTTGATGGGGGTGGATGATATTCATCCAAGAGAAGATTTGCCTTATGCAGCTGGCGACTCTGCAAAGCAGACTAAGGGAAAGGCGATTCTTGCGACCGATATTCCAGTCTTGAGAAAAGATGGTAAAGTGGTTTATTGTGATGTTACTAGCAAAGTGTCACGTTTTGGGAATCAAGAATGTTTGGTAGGTTTTTTCAGAGATACCTCAGAACGCAAGAAAACTGAAGAGAAACTACGAGAAAGCATTCACAACAACGAATTAATTTGTGAGAAGCTACGGGTTGTGGGCGGCTTGACTAGGCATGATGTCGGCAACAAACTTATGGCCGCAAAATCCAACTTGTATTTGTTAAAAAAGCAGTTAGATAATAGGCCTGAGTTGGCTAAGTATCTTGACGGCATTGACTCTGCACTTGCCTCATCTGATAGAATTTTTGAGTTTAGCGGTCTGTACGAGAAGATTGGCGCAGAAAAACCCTCAAAGGAAAATGTTGCTCAATGCTTTTGTCAGGCTGAGGCGCTTTTGCCAAATTTAAGCACTGTAAAAGTTGTTAATGATTGTAAAGGATTAGATGTGGTGGCTGATTCGTTGCTTAAGCAACTTTTCTATAACTTCCTAGATAACTCGTTAAAACATGGAGAAAGAGTCACCCAAATACGACTCCACTACACCAAAGAGGGTGATGAATTGAATCTGTTCTACGAGGACGACGGTGTTGGCATACCTGAAGCTAATAAATCAAAGCTTTTCGATGTGGGCTTTACCACTGGAAAAGGCAACGGCCTTGGATTGTATCTGATCAAGAAGATGATGAATGTTTACGGCTGGACCATAACAGAAAAGGGTGAAACGGGCAAAGGAGCCAAATTCACAATAACCATTCCTAAACTAAACAAGAGAGGAAAAGAAAACTTTCAAACTGCATAAACGGGGATATCAAGTCTGCAAAGACAAGTGTATATTTCGACTCGAATCAATCTCTTAACACCTAAAAAGAAAAACAGGAAATTAATTTGGTTTGGCGCATGCTTCAGACATATAAAAAACCAGAAAGTAAACAGCTGGGAAATGAATAGATGAACATATACACAGGGCTCTTACTGCTTTCAAGCGCATTATGCCTAATCATAGGGATCCTTGTTTATCAACTGAACAGAAAAGAAAGAATAAACAAGCTTTTTACGCTCACTTTTCTTTTCGCGTCTTACTGGGCACTTACTGATTTCTTGATGCGTAACTCAGTCAATACAAATGAAGCATACTTCTGGAACAAAACAAGTTTCCTTTGGCCCTTCAGCTTAGCGCTTCTATTTCAATTCAGCTTAGTTTTTACTAAAAATAGGTTACTCAGCCATAAAGCAAGCTACGCGGTGATTTATGCTCCAGCAGTTTTCCTGTCCATTCTCGATTTAACCACTGGTTTAGTATCGGGACCTATAATTTCTGAATTTTTCGGCTTCACGTACAGCGTTCCAACAAATCCCTTCTTCTATATGTTTGGCAACATTTGGGGTGTGATACTTGGTGTTCTATCCCTCTTTGTATGCATAAAATACTATTATCGCACAGAGGAAAAAATTAACAAAGACCCGATAAAACTCGTGATAGCAGGTTTTGCAATCCCCTTTATTGTAAACATAGCTACAACGGTAATTCCTCCATATTTCAACATTGACATTCCACCCTTAGGCAATATTTCAACGATGTTTGTGAGCGTTTTTGTGGGTTACGCGATATGGAAGTATTACCTGTTTAGTTTGAACCCTGCTTTAGCTGCAGAAAACATTATTGATATTATGCCCGATTCACTTATCCTCGCCGACAACCAAGGCATTATTTTTCGAGTTAACAATTCGTTTGCAGAATTGACGAGTTTTTCCCCTGAAGAATTGAATGGAAAATCATTGTTCAATTTTTTTAGTGATGAACATCAAGGAAGGTTTGCGTTGGCGGCATTGAAAAAGGATAAGAAACTTGAAGATTTTGAGGTAGCTTTTAAGGTAAAATCGGGTGAGATTCGAATGGTTGAATTCGCAGGTTCTGTCGTTGAAGGTAAACAAAGCCAAAATTTAGGCTTTACTTGTGTAGTTCACGACATTACTGCGCAAAAGCAAATGCAAGAAAAACTAATCAAAGCAGAGCGATTAGCCTCTGTTGGTGAGGCTGCAACAATGGTGGGGCATGATTTGGCCAATCCCTTACAATATATACGGAACGCAACTTACCTTGCTAAAGGCGTAATACAGCATGCGAAGCCTTTATCTTTTGTTCCAGATATGGCCAAAGCTCAGAAAATGCTCACCATCATTGAAGAGAGTCTTGCGTATGCTGACAACATCGTTCTTGAATTAAAAGATTATACAACCGACAGGGAACCCTTGCGTAGTCAAGTAGACATGAACATTTTGATCGATGAAAGCCTGCGAAACATGAAAATACCCGACGGGGTAGCGGTCAAACGGCAATTTAAACATGTGCCGTTGTTAAGAGTGGATGCCAATCAATTAAAGCGTGTGTTCCAAAACCTCCTTGAAAACGCGGTGGATGCCATGTCCCAAAACGGGATACTTACGATTACTACCAGAGAATTTAATGGTTTTGTTGAAGTTGCTTTCAAAGACACAGGAAAAGGCATTCCAGACGAAATCAGGGCACAATTATTCAAACCATTCTATACCACAAAGATTAAGGGTATGGGCATTGGACTTGCGATTTGCCAAAAATTTGTGCAAGTACACAACGGAGCCATTGCTGTGGAGTCTGAAAAGGGCAAAGGTTCAACTTTCACAGTTAAATTGCCCCTAGAGGGCAAAACGTAATTTTGACTATTCTTGAAAAATAGAATCATTCTCTTACAAATCACTGAAAGTCGCCTTTCGCGGAATCCGCCTAAGCCAGTCATTAGCTGATACCTAAAGGAACCATGCAAAGTATCCGTCAGGCATGTCAAAGACGCCTTTTTGACGTCTGGTCTGTAAACCTCAAGTATAACTCGGTAAGTAAGCTGGAACAGCCGAGTCTGCGTATACCTGGGTTCAGGTGACTTTAGGACGCGGTCAAGCAAACGAAAAGGAATTTTACCAAGTACTTGAATATGGGCAACTCGAATTCACGATTCATTTAGGCAAACCGCCAAGTATGAACGGCGCGTTCTAAGGGCTTGAAACTTAGCGCCTCTGAGGGCGTAGTTGCCCTAGACGGATTCGGCCAAGTTATCGCCTCTCGAACTGAAGAGGAGATTTTCTCAGCTTTAGGGCTGGGCGTATATTGAGCCCAATTATCGGGAGGCTCACTTTTGAAAATAGATGAATGGGAGAAGATAATTCAGTTTTTAAAAAATAGTGTTGACAATATCGGCAGTGATGTTCTTGAATATTCCGATGAAGTAAAGGCCTTTGGTGAGTTAGCGCTGATGCAAAGGGCCATTGAGAAAATTCTTAGAGAGAAATGGGACTCTTCATAGGTTGCGGTAATATGAGGCAATGGACTGATGAAGCCTTAGCCAAAGCGAAAGCGATTATTGCTACTGAGCCTGAGTTGCTCGTGAAGGCCTACAGCAAAGACTTTGGTGAGCAGGTTGTCAAGTCGGGGTTATACTTTAGTTTTGGCGACATCACGCATATTATTCATTCTTCGCTGCGGCTAAGTATTAGCATCCGGGAATTTGGCGGAGCCTTTCATTATTGTCCCAAATGCAAAATTTACTTCTGCCACCTGTGCGTACAGGAGTTGATAGCTATTCAACGTAAATATCCAATAGATTGCCCAATGTGCAGTGGAGAATTTTCATAAAAAAAGTCTTACAAGAATATGGAATATTGGGGTTTGCCGAGGCTTCACAAACCTAAGAATTTTGAAAAACTCAACTACACTCGCATTCAAAAACATGAAGCCTACTCAGCCCATTTTTACAACAAAAAATAAAAAAGGAAATATTGGGTTTTGATTGTTTTTTGTTTTATGGTCGCTTTCTTAGTAATAATACGCCGACTATACCTATCGCTATTATGATTGCAATTACTCCAGCTACAAGGTACATTAATAGTGAATCAGTTGTTGTTTGCCCTAGGTTTATTACGCTGGTTGTTGGTGCGGATGTTGCCTGTGCCTCGACAACTGCTGCATGAGTTTCTGCCCATGAACTTCCATATGAGTTGCTGCCCATGAATGTTGATGTTATTTGGTAGTTGCCTGCAAGTGTTGGTGCCCATGTTAATGCGTATGTTCCGCTCATGTCACTTGTTGCATCACCAAGATGTACTGGGTTTCCGTTAGGGTCAACTGCATCGATTGAGACTGAGACTCCTTGAATGTTTGAAGGTGTATGTGTCTGCATGTGTAGGTATTCCATCCACTGTGTCATTGAAGAATCTGAAACGCATGCTGTTCCTGGTTGTGCTGGTGATTGGTCAAGTACTGTTCCTGAAATTATTGCTTTTTGTCCTGCAGTTATTTGTATTTGAGGTGCTGTGATTGTAGTTGCGGTTTGTCCTTTACCAAAGACATACATGTATCCGTCATACGAGTTTGAAGCTGTTAAGTAGCCGTCAGCAACTGGACCAGGACTCATACTGCCTGTTAGGTTCCATACTCCTGCACCGTTTGTAGCATTAATAGCAAAAATTCTCCAACCTCTAGTCATAGGTTGACTTGCTGTGTGTTCAGTATTGTATGCGAAAACTTTGTTGTCAGCTATTTGGACTCCAGAGAAGAATGGATACACGCTTGTACCGTTAGGGTCAACGTAGGGTGTCTCATAAGGAATTGCTGGTGCTTCAAAACGCCATGCGATTTTTCCGTCTGTCCAATCAATTGCATAAATTGCATCATAGCTTGAACCTATAATGTTGCCCGCATATGACGAAACGCTATATGCCCACCAGTCGCCCCATGGATAACCTGTTAGTTCACTCGACCAAACTTTTGCGCCGGTTAGTCCATTAAAGCAGTCCCAATGTCGTCCTTCCATAGCCATTGCAATTAATCCGTGGTCAACAACTAGTTCGCTTGAGCTTTCACATGTGTCAGGATCTGTGATGTTGAAAAGTAACTTGCCTGTGTTTAAGTCAGCTGCCATGATTCTGGTTCCATAGATTGCACCTAAGTTTGGATATAATGCGCTAGTTTGGATTGTAGCTGCAATTCCTGCTTGGAAATCACAAGTTCCTAAACTGCTCCATGGATATGTTATGTTGCTAATTATTCTTGCAGTGAAGTTGTCAGTTGATATTGTACCTTGTGTTACCATGTTTGATGTTTCAGTTTGCATGTTTCTAGTAATATCCCATTTAATTAAACGGTAGTTTCCTGTGGTTGAGTTTATTGTTTGTATGCTGTAGACATAGGGGTCTGAATATAGTGTTCCTGCTGTAACACCTGTTGGTGGACCTGTGACGTTAGTAGCAACTGCACCAGTAAATGGATTGTAGTAAATTATTCGTCCTGCTGCACTTGATGTTGGCGAAGTGATTGAAACTAGATATGGCGTTTCACCTACTGCTGCCTCTGCACCTGGAACTTCTCCAAGGTTCTGGTCGAAATGGATGTTAGTTGGTGCTGATTGACCTGAAGCTAAAGGAATCTGCCAATACATCTGTCCAGTTCTAAGGTCATAACATTGCCATACACTTTGTGAAGTAGTCCCTGTCGAACTTGCCTGCGTCACTGTTTGGTAACATCTTCCTTGATATATAATAGATGGCGTTCCTCCACCACTCGTTAAGGAAAATTGTCCTGCGTCTCCTCCAAGCATTCCCGCAATTGCTCCTTGTCTCATCCATACAACATGTGCCACTATTAGGTGCTTGAACGTATGGTGTATAATGGTAGTTGCTTGCATACGGATTTGTGTCTGTTGGCGGGTTAGGCATCATTCCTGTGTATGGGTAGTTACCAAGAATTGTCCACCACTCTCTGTTACTTGGTTGAACTGGTCTACTCCAATAGTCTGTTGGAAGTGCTGAGGGTGCCCATGATGCTACTTGACCTTCCTGAACTGTTAATGTTTGCTCTTGAGTTGATGCTGGCGTGTAGTAAGCTGAGTCAAGCCACACAAAAGCAGCTTGTGCGTATCCTCCAGCTACATTACCTGCTGGGAAGTATCCGCCTGGAAAGATAGCTTTTAGTGTATATGTTCCAACTTGGTCAGGATTGAATTGGAACCATGCCGTTGCATCTCCGCCGAAGGTGATTATGTTGTCAAAAGTTTGTTTTGAACCGTCAGGCTTTGTCATTTCAACTGAGATGCCTGCAAGGTATCTGTTGTAGTGTGTTGGTGGGTTAAACCAGATGTTTACGAGTACGTCTTGGTTCACGCCTACTGGGTTAGGTCTGAAGCTAAGGAAAATCAATGTATTAACAGTGATATTGGCTGTAACACCCGAAGGCAGTGGTATGCTACCTTGTAATCTTGGGTTTTGAGCGGAAGTTTGTTGAGCATTTGCTGGGGATTGCATAGCGAGAACTGTTGAGACCATCAAAAGAATTAAAACGACTGCAACTGTGCTTTTCTTAAAAGTTGATAAGAACTTAATCATTTTCCATGTTCTCCTTGAACGAAGCTTTATGCTGGCAACTTGCTTAATATAGTTTTGGCATAGCACAAGAAAAAGGCAAAATTATAAATTGTTAGAGCTTTTTAAAAACGAAAGCTATTATGCCTCAAAAATCGCAATATCTAGTTACTTAAACACTTTTTCAACTATTAGGTAAGCCTTCATTTTCTATTCTGTACGCCTTCGGAGAGAGTGTCTGCTATGAGCATGCCTTCTGTGAAGTATTCGTCGAGTTTTTTGATGTCTTCTGCATGGTTTTTGGCTAATCTTGCGGTGGCGAATTCTCTAATTAACTGTAAGTGGAGATGTAAAAGGTCCGCTGCGTCTTTTTTGGGCCAATTTGGATTAGCCCAACTTAAAAATGCTGCTATTTCATCTGTGTTTGCGACCCATTTATTGTCACTTTCGGCGAGTTTCTTTTGATCAGCAGACTTCGCAACCGCGACAACTTCGGTAGCAATCATTATGTGCTCTTTTAATTACTCTGTTGATTTGTTTCCGGCTTCTTTTCCGTAAAATGGCACGCTCGCATTTCCAATATCCTCTTGGTTCCTGAGTAATCTACCTGTAATCACTTGAGCATCGGGCAATTCAGCAAAGGCTGAGGTAACGTAGAGGCGCGTGTATACAGTATGGTCCATCCAAAGTCTACGCATCGCTTGTTTTAGAGATTGACTTGCTGACACAAAATCACACGTGTAAGCTATTTAAGAGGCTGTGGCTGTACGTAAACAACAACAAAGCGATTTTTTTGTTTATTTGTCCAAAATGCTCTTGGCATTTGACATGTATTTTTCAGGGTCTTCATCAAACTCTAGCTTGCATATAAGTCCGCAGAAATGGTAAGTTTTGCTTTTGTACTCTGATTTCCATTTTGAAGTTTTCTCATCGACATTCATTCCACAAACAACATCTGTTTCCAAAAGTTTCCCTGTCTTATATGGGAAGAAAGCGTTATTTTTCTTTCTATTCATAGCACCATTGTTATCAACGCTTTGATGAATTAAAGAAGGCATCTTTGAAGAATAGTTCTATTTAATGACCTCTTGAACTTTTGTATTTTGCTGCTTCTTGGTTTTTTGTTTGTAGTAGGTGGTTTGATAAGGCTACACTTACTTGGCGTTTACGCATTAGAAATACTTAGTTGGGCATGACTTACTCCAAATGGGCACGACGACCCACCTCAATCTGTAAAATAACTGGCATAATCGCTTAGCGGTTTTATTTTCCCCCTTTCAAAATAATCCTTTTTGTTTTTATTATGTTTCTACTACTCTACTGAATGCGCTTAGAATATTAGGCAAATCCCTAATCAAGAAGGAACAAACCCCTTCTTCGCAAAAAGTGAGTCGGAACGGATTTACCCACGAAACGGGATTAGCCCCTAACGACTGACTACGAATTCGCTATGAACTGCTGCAATTCTTTGATGAACTGGTCTTGAGCTACAATGTGTGATGCGTGTGCGTCTGGCAAGACAATCATTTTTGAATCTGGCAAAAGTCTGTGAAGAACATCCACGATTTCGGAGTTTGCCCCGACTGAATCTTTCCCTTTAACCAGCAGAACATATTTGTTCCGTAAAGCCTGCAGTCGCTCTATTTTATCCGTGTGTTCTGCAACCGTGTGAATGCTTAGCAGACCGATCTTCAATGAATTCCAATCAGCCCAGCGAAGCATGGTTCTCGGGTTTACTCCCGGCGGCACTAGTCCGTTAAATTTCATGAACGCGATTAGGTCTTCTTCAGTAGGGGGATTATGAAAAGAGACAAAGATCTCGATTCATCTCACGTTCTTCGCCCGTTATGTTGATTTTGCTGCTTCTCGCTACCCAATAAGCGGCCGGCTCAATCAACGTCAAAGTGTGAATTCTATAGGGATAGTTCAAAGCAAAATCCAAGGATACTTCACCACCATGGGACCAACCTACGAGATTCACTTCTTCAAAGTCAAGTCGATCTAGAGTGCTTCTGAGCGCTTCACTTTCCATTCGAAGAGAATACCCTTCAGGGGGAGATTGATTCTTTTCAGCAGCAGCCATATTCAAAAGTTGGACTCGTACAACCTTGAAGTCTTTGGATAATACTTCTGCATGAGGCTTCCAGCTAATCCAGCTACTGAGGCCCCCTGGTACTAAAAAAATTGGCATCCTATTGAGAAGCCCGCTAACTTCAAAAGGCATAACAGAAGAAGACAAAGCGTCACCTATGGAGTTCTTTGAATTCTAAAATAAAAAGTTGTGGGTTCTGAGTAATTCACACTTCAAATTGTTGAGAAGCTTGTTACGAAGTGAACTGGGAACATGAGCCCTTGGAAGATTATAGGAACTAGAATCATTGTTGAATCTGTTTTTTCTCCGTCTTTTTTTGTCCAGGTAATTGGATTGTGGATGCGACCAAGTTTTTCATTGCTTTCCAGTATGCTGTGGATAGCGTCTCTCGGCTTTTCTCAGCAACGTAGACTTCAAGAAATCCTGGCTTTTCAGCCTATTCTTGCAGGGACTTATACCCTAACATTGAACAAGTTTAGAAAAGGTTTGAAGTTGCCTTCCCTAAAAACAAAAGAGCGGGTCCGATGGGATTTGAACCCATGACTTTCAGCTTAGAAGGCTGACGCGCTATCCGTACTGCGCCACGGACCCCTCTGCGGGCACTTTAATGAAAACACTAGCAAATATAATTTACCTATCGCTGCTCCCTAGAAAGAAGTCAAAGACTCTCTTAAAAGACTACTTCACTCTGCCAACTCTCAGTTTTTCGACTTCAGTTTTTTCAGGAACCCTCACTAGAGTGGATTTGTCGAGGGTTTCTCTGCCAAAGTTGACTTTAATCTCATTCGTTTTAGCGTCAGAATAAAACGCGGTTAACTTCGCTGCAGTTTCAATGGCAACTTTTGTTTTGGGTCCCTGCAAAATGGTAATTGGACCAACAACATCGGGCAGTTCAAAGTAATAATCACTTCGCGATTTTTGTAAGATTAGAAACTTGTTCTCTGCCTCATTCCTCCCGACAACTATTTTGTTTTTGCCCAATCTGAAATGCCTTCCAACACGCAGCAATGATATATCTGCCATGGAGATTCGTTTCTTGTTGTCGAAAAGATCTCTGAGCTTCTTTGAATATTCTTCGCATGTTAGGAGGCATCCGCCTGCTGGAGCTGGATAACTTGTGATTCCAAATTCGCCTGCAAGTTGGAATTGAGGCTTTCTTGACCTACCCTGAATCGCAAGCAGTTTAGTTCGGTCAATTAAGCCCTTTTTTTCAGCCGCCGTTTCAAGTAACAACTTTGCAGACAGAGGCCTCAAAAGTCTACCTTTCAAGCCAGAGTCTTTCTCGATTATCCTCAGGGCAGGAGAATGCTGGGACTTTGGTCTTTCGCCAAGAACTTCGCCTGTGAAAAGGAAATCTGCACCAATTTCTCTGGCGTATTTTTTGGCTTTCTTTATCATAAAGATTTTGCAGTCAATACAAGGGTTCATGTTTCTGCCGTAACCATACTTTGGATTGCGAAGCATTTTCAGGTAATCATTTTCTACGCCCACAACTTTCAGGGGAACCTTCAATTGTTCCGCAGCTTGAGAGGCTTCACTGGTGCCATCTTTCTTTGGAATACAAAAAGGAGTTTTAATGTTAAAGGCTACCACTTCAATACCTTGCCTGAGAACAAGCTCAGTAGCAAGTATGCTATCCAAACCGCCAGAAAGTAAACTTAAAGCCTTAACCCGAGTCATAACGCCAATAGCAATCTTCTGAGGTAAATAATAATTTACCTATAAAACACGAAAGAAAAACCTGAATAATCCTTAACAAAGGCATTTTTTTACCATACGTCAAGTATCTGATCCCTTTTTTTATAGAATAATTTAAAAAGTCATTTGAAAATAACCAAGTGCACTTACGTTGACTATTTGAGGATTCGCAGTGGACATCAGCATCTTCATCCCTATTTACAAAGAATCAAATCAGTTAGAATCCTTACTAAATGAGCTAAGTTCACAGAACGTAACTAAGGAAATTTTTGTAACAGTAGATACACCTGTAGACGATTTTATCCAGAAAATCAAATGCTTAGAAAGAGAAAACGTCACATTCATAATTAACAAGGAAAGAGTTGGAAAAGCAAACGCATTAAACAGCACCTTTAAGTTGTCTTCGGGTAAGGTGCTGCTATTCTTGGACTCTGATGTACAAGTAGCAGATGACCCTGATTTTCTCAGAAAAATAATCATGGAAATACAGAACACTGATCTGCTGGACATAAAAAAGAAAGTTGTAAAAGGAAAATCCTTCTTATCTAAAATGGCATACTACGAATACTTCACCTATAATGTCAGCGCCTGGCTGTCGTCAAAGTACCTGCATAAATGCCCCGCAGTGAACGGAGCAGCTTTTGCAATTAAGCGAGAAACATTTGAAAAAGTCGGCGGCTTTCACAAAGTCGTTGCTGAAGACATAGACATCGCCACACGAGCATTCTTGGATGACAGCAGTTTCGCCTATAGCAACGATTTAGAAGTTAAAAACGTCGTTTACTCAGAATGGGGAAAATGGTTTAAGCAACGCCGAAGATGGGCAATCGGTCAAGCCTTGTGGTTAGTAACCTGGTATCGTGAGTTAGCCAAGAAATTTTTCAAAAAACCTCAAGTTTTTCTGCCCGGGCTATTCTTTCTTTACCCGTCAGTCGCCATTTTTTTTCTAAGCGCCTTAGTGCCGAGTCTGTGGATGTACAATTCTCTGCTGTTTTTCTCATTGTTTCTTTCATTAAAATTTAACATTATGCTACCGGTTTTTTTGATTTCACTGGGTACAGCAGATTTGCTAAAGATCGTAATTATTTCTCTATCGGGTTTTGGCCTTGACTGCTGGCGTTTTCTATGGTCTCTCAAGAAAGCTCGGGTTCAAGGAGATGAAATTACATGAATTGTTCGTCTACTACTTTTTCTACTCAACAATTTGGATGATCCTAATAATTGTCGGCCACATCCAAGTGATAGCATTCCGCAAAAAGACTGGACCTGACTGGAAAACGTAAAGCCGAAAAGATACATTACAACCTAACAGCTTTCTTCATCGCCTGAGTCTTAAGTTCTTTAGGCATCAACTCAATAGCATACCGAAGAGCAGTTCGAGGCATAACATTGCGGTTTCTAAAAACGTAGTCGAAAACTTCCTTCTGATGCAGACGGCTCTCCTCTTTAAGCAGCCAACCATAACCTTTCTGAACCATATCATCCTCGTCCATTAGCAATGTGTCGCTTATTTCGAAAGCATCTTGCAGAAAACAGCCTTTTTTTGCTGGAACAATAAGCGAAACAGCCGCAGCCCGTTTAAGCCAACGGTTTTTGCTTTTAGCCCAGCTTTTCAATTCGCCTAAGGCTTTTGGGTATTTCTGGATTAAGTCGCCAATAGTGTGGTTGCACAAGCCGTCGCATTTTGCCCAATTGTTAATGTAGCGTTCAATCCAGGTTTTGAAGATTGACAAATCGTTTAGTTGAAGGTTGTCAATATAGTTTGGCAGCCAAAACGCAACGACAAAGGCTTCCTCTGTATAATCGGAACGGTAAAGCTCTTCACAAAGCGTGAAAATTGCTTCTTTATCCAAGTTTTTTACTTCTTTCCAATATTTTTTAGCTATTTTACCTACAGCGTCAGTTTTAACGCCATAATACTTTACTTGTTCTTTGAAGAAACGCTGAAAACTTCTTTGCGTTTGCGGGTCTGTATTAGTTTTGAGTTCTTCTCTTAATTGGGTAAGTATAACGCTCATGGATCATAGAGGGTTTTTTGAGAATAATAGCTTTTCTGGAGGGGGAAAGCACAAAAGTTAGTTAAAAAGAAAAAAGGATGTTAATAGTCTTCCATTTGGTAGAGACCGAAGTCTATGTTTAACGGTTTTTCTGGGCCATGCGCATCTTCAAGGTCATAGAGGTGCTGTGTTGCTTTTTCCAGTCTGCATATTTTCTTAACCGGCATTTTAGATTTAACCATCCTGTTATTCATTTTAGTTTTAGGTTTCCGAATAACATTGGATCCACCAATTATCATGGAGTGATCAATGGTTTTTGAAACCCTCTCAACCTTTGTATCTTCGATGCCTAATGGCGATTTTAGGGCGTCGTCATGTAAATGCTTAGTCAACACCTTTTCGCCTCCAGACTTCAGCGCTGATAAGGTCTCGAATTGCGACTCTGATGGCTTCGGCGCGGTTTGGATAGAACCGCTCGTCAACCAGCTGGTCCAAAGCTTTTATATACGTTTCAGGCAAATACAGAGTAATTAGTTTCATTTAGTTATGGCTCCCTATTAGTGGGTGAATAAACAAACGAGTTCTTCTGTGATATACCTCTATATATCATGCCTTAAATATGCTTATAACATGTTCATGCCATACCTTATAAGCATTTAAATGATGATGTTGCAGGTTTTTGTCAATTCTCGTCCAGGAACCCTTATGTTTTTATTTCTTGTTGAAGCTTCTTACGGACTGGTGATACATGCTCTTTGAAGGTTTTCGTTCGTAGCTTTGGCTGTTCGGCTAATAGTGCTGATAGCGAAGTCTTATCAGGTTGCCTTGCCCAAGGTGGGTTCCAGCTGACAACTTCAGAAGCTACGGCTGACGTAATAATCTACAATACCTGCGCCGTTAAAGGTCCAACAGAAAACCGCATAATTAACGCCTTAAAGCATACGCCAAAAGGAAAGAAGCTCATTGTAGCGGGTTGTTTACCGATGATTAGTTTTGAGCGGTTGGTAAACGAAGTGCATTTCGATGGGGCGGTTGGCCCTTCAGTCGGAAAAGAAATAGTTGATGTCGTTTCTCGCGTTTGGAGAGGCGAAAAAGTTATTGAATTGGCGAGCGAATGCAAAACCTAAGCTGGACTTACCCAGAATCAAATCTAACCCAGTCATCAGTGTGGTTCCAGTCAATTATGGTTGTTTGGGTTCCTGCGCCTACTGCTGTGTAGTTTTTGCTCGTGGTCACCTGAGAAGCTACAACATCAAAGAAATTGCAGACCGAGTGGAGAGCGATCTTGCCGCTGGAGCAAAGGAGTTTTGGATTACTTCGCAAGACACCGCTTGTTACGGAAGAGACATCCGCAGTAACCTTGCGGAGCTTCTTGAGATACTTGTTGGTTTAGTTGGGGACTTTAGGATTAGAGTGGGCATGATGACGCCTAATATGGTGATCGATATGCAAGTTAAGTTGATTGACGCTTTCAGGAGCGAAAAAGTTTTCAAGTTTTTGCATTTGCCAGTACAAAGTGGCGATGACGAAATACTAAAGCGAATGCATAGATTTTACAGTTCAGAGGATTTCAAGGGCATTGTTTCAACTTTTAGAAATGAGTTTCCTCAGTTGACCCTTGCGACAGACATCATTGTTGGTTTTCCAGGCGAAACGGTAGAAGCTTTTGAGAATACAATTAAGTTCTTAGAGGAGTTGAAGCCTGACGTCGTTAATGTTTCCAAGTTTTTTGCAAGACCCAAAACGACAGCAGCGCAAATAAATGATGGTCTGGTTGAGCGAGATGAGACTAAGCGGAGAAGCACCATTGCTGCAGGGTTAGTAAAGCAGATTTCCTTAGAGTGCAATAAGCGTTGGGTCGGCTGGGTTGGCGAGGTGCTGGTTGATGAGAAAGGGAAGGTTGAAGGATCTTGGGTAGGACGCAACTTAGCTTACAAGCCCATAGTCGTAAGAAGCACAAATAACATTATGGGCAAAACTTTGAATGTTAAGGTTACTGAAGCTTCATCCACTTATCTTAAGGGAGCAATCATCTAGGCAAAGGCTCATAATGGAATACTTAAATAATTTCGGCTATTGTATTTTCTTCGGGCTGAAAAATGATAAATCCTCAATCAAGCATATGCTTTTTTAATACATTAACGCGCAAAAAGGAAATTTTTAAGCCGTTAGATTCCGGCAAAGTGAAGATTTACACATGCGGCCCGACGGTTTATGATTATGCGCATATTGGTAATTTTAGGGCCTTTTTGTTTGAGGATTTGCTTAAGCGTTGGCTAATACACCGAGGCTACAAAGTTGACCACGTTATGAACCTTACTGACATTGACGACAAAACCATTAAGGGCAGCCAAAAACAGCAGATACCGCTTGGGCAATTCACCGACTTTTACGTGCAAGCGTTTTTTGAAGACATAAAAGCCCTAAACATTGAACCAGCAGACGTTTATCCCCGAGCCACAGATCACATTGCGGAAATGGTTGCTTTAATCAAAGCCCTGATGGATAAGGGCTACGCTTACCGTGGCGAAGACGGCTCAATCTACTACGCAATCAACAAGTTCCCTGAATTATGGTAAACTCTCAAAAGTCAAAACTAACGAGCTCAAGGCAGGCGCTCGGGTCAGCCAAGACGAGTATGCCAAGGAGGAGGCTCAGGATTTTGCGCTTTGGAAAGCTTGGACGTCAGAAGATGGCGACGTGTTTTGGGAAACGGAGTTGGGTAAGGGAAGGCCTGGCTGGCATATCGAATGCAGCGCTATGAGCATGAAGTATCTTGGCGAAACCTTCGATATACACTGCGGCGGAGTAGACAACATGTTTCCCCACCATGAGAACGAGATTGCACAAAGCGAATCGGCAACAGGCAAGAAATTTGTCAATTATTGGCTGCATAATGAGCATTTGCTAGTCGAAGGCAAAAAGATGGCTAAGCGCCTCGGCAACTTCTACACTCTCCGTGACTTACTGGCAAAGAATTATGACCCAATTTCAATTCGTTACCTGCTCATGTCTACGCATTATCGACAGCAATTCAATTTTACTTTTGAAGGTTTGGAATCTGCGAAGAAAGCAGTGGACAGGCTCCGTAATTTTGTAAGGCGCCTGCATGATGTTGATCAAGGCAAAGATAGCAAAGGAACCGTAGCTGTTTTTGCAGCAAAATTGGAAGCCTGTTTTGGCGGTTCAATGGATGATGATTTAGACATTGGAACAGCGTTGGCGTCGCTGTTTGATTTTGTACGGGAAATCAACAATTTACTTGATGAAAACAAAGTAAGTAAAGCAGAGGCAGCTCAGGTTGGCGCATTAATGATGCAGATAGATGAGGTTTTAGGCTTTGGTTGGCAAAATGGAAGAGGAAGAAGCTTTTCCTGCTGAAATTGATGCATTAGTACAGAAGCGTAAAGAAGCCCGCAAAACCAAGAATTGGAGAGAAGCAGACGCCATAAGAACTCAGCTCAAAGGCAATGGGCATCGTGCTTGAGGACACTGCGCAGGGTGTGCGTTGGCATAAGGAAAAAGCTTAAGCGGTTTCACCGTTAAAATTCCAGTCTTTTGTAGAGTATTTGTACTTGAAAAGTTTCTGGGCAAGATCCAGCTCAGCTGTGCGATAGCTCTCCGGGGTCAAGCTGAATCTTTAAAATGGCTTTGAATCCTTGTGATAGCGCGTTGACAATTGTGTCAAGCATCACTTTGTGTCGCAGTTCGTTTTGGATACTTGTGATTTTGCGATTTGCAATGTCTGCTGCTTGAGTGCAACTAGCACCTTTTAGTTTTAAAAGTTGGAACATTTTTGGCAAATCAACACTTCGTAGCAACGTACCGTGCTGCAGAACGATACCGCGGCTTATGGTTTGGCTGCTGCCGGAGATCTTTTTGCCATTAACCGTTAGGTTGGGGCAGTTTTTGGCGTCTCCTCCGCTGAAGTCTGCGGGTATACCCAAAAGCCGAAGGGCATCGGTTATTGCCTCGTAAATTTTGAAGTAAACTGTTGTGATGTCGGCGGTTCCCAAATCTGTTGTTTTGGCGGTGACACAGTAGGTGATTTCACCTTCAAAATCATGATAAACTGTGCCGCCTCCGCTAATGCGCCTAACAACATCCACGCCCAGCTGTTTGCAAGCTTCAAGGTAAACTTCTTTTTCCGGGTTTTGGTTTTTGCCGATGCTTACTGCGGAGGGCTGCCAACGATAAAAACGCAGCGTGTTCGGAACTTGCCCAACGATTCGCTCGGTGAGTATTGCTTCATCTATTGCCATGTTCATGAAGGCGTTGTTGGTTTCTATTGGTAGTAAACGCCAAGTATCCATTCAGTTTCAATCCTTTTCTAATGGAAAATTGAATTATGCTTAAAACTGTTTGCAAACGATAAAGTATCTTTTCATCTGATCTATTAAGAGGCTATCAATTCCATAGTCGAATTTATCTAACAGAATTGTGTCAGACCGATACTTTCCCAAACAAGCTTTCCATAGTAAACTTATTGTGATAAAGAAAAAGTGCAGATAAAGCCTTAAAACTACAACTTGCATTCTTAAAGAAAGAGGCAATTGAAATTGAAGCTTATCTGTGGTCCAGCGTCTAAGGAGCTCGCTGAAGCGGTTTCAGCACAGACTGGTTATCAAAACATTTCTGTCGCATCAAAAATTTTCCCAGATGGCGAATCATATGTTCGTTTGGAAGGCGACGTCAAAGGCGAGAACGTGGCTATTGTGCAGACTACGTGCCCCCCAGCTCAGGATGGGAGGCTTTTTCAATTAGCTTTTATGGCAGATGCGTCAAAGCGAGCTGGAGCCACTAAAGTCACGGCTGTTGTTCCTTACTTAGCCTATGCACGTCAAGACAAGACTTTTCTAGCAGGCGAGGGCATAAGCGTTGAAACTATCATGCGGATGCTCATGGCAGCCGGAATCGATGAGTTATTAACTGTTAACATTCACTCGGAACTCGCACTAAGACAGTTTCCGTTTCCAGCCAAAACAGTGAGCGCCATTCCGCTTCTTGCAAAATATTTCGTTGATAAAGGCTTCAAAGGCGCGTTCGCGTTGTCACCTGATAAGGGTGCAATGTACATTGCCAAGCAAGCACAGCAGATTTTAGGCGGGGATGCAGGGCATCTGGATAAACTGCGTGACCGCTACACTGGACAAACAGAGCAAACTGCACAGGGTTTGAACGTTAAAGACCAAACCGTAATCATTTTTGACGACATAATCAGCACAGGTGGCACTATTGTTGGAGCAGCAAAGATCCTCCGCGAACAAGGTGCTAAAAATATCTTTTGCGCGTGCGTACATGGCTTACTTATTGGCGACGCACAAAAACGTATTCTTGACGCAGGCGTGGAAGAAATTGTGGGAACCGACAGTGTACCAGGCGGTGTAAGCAAGGTTTCTTTAGCGCCATTGCTAAGCCAAGAACTTAGGGCGCAAAAATAGTGGCAAAACTATTTTTCCTTCTTTCAGGCGAGAATGAGTCGCTTCCTGCTGCTGAAGTTAAAGCAATTCTGGAAGCTGAAGGTTACTCATATTCAAATACCCAGAGGCATGATCAGGTTTTGCGATTGGAAGCGGAGTTGGGCAGCGTGCAAGCGGTTCAGATTCGCTCGGCTTATACGCGAGTTTGTGCTTTGGAGCTTTTTGTGTCCAACGCAAACCTATCTGAAATTGCTAAGATGGCAGCCAAAACAAACTTCAAAGCCGTCTTGCAGCCTGGCGAAAGCTTCGTTGTGAGAATTAACCGAATAAAAAACTATGCTGATGAAGCGCTGAATACGATGGTGCTTGAAGGGAAACTGGGTAAGCTAATTCTAAACGGCACTGAAGGCACAAAAGTGAGTCTGAAGAACCCAGACAAAATCTTTTTAGGAATAATTACCAATGAAAAACTGGTGCTAGGCTTAAAACTCACCGATATCACCTCCAAAACCTTCTCTGAGCGTAGGCCACGCAAAAAACCCTTCTTTCACCCGTCTGCAATGCCGTCAAAGATGGCTCGTTGCATGGTTAATTTGGCTCATGGCAAAGCAGAACGGTTGGTGCTGGATCCTTTTTGCGGCACGGGCACATCGCTTATTGAAGCTACCTATATTGGCTGCAGGGCTGTGGGCGTTGATGCTCAGAAGCGAATGATTATGGGTACGAGAAAAAACCTGCGCTTCTTCAATATAGCGTCCGAAGGCCTGATTTTGGCTGACGCACGAAGACTCCCCTTGTTCAAAGTTGATTGCGTGATTACCGATCCACCTTATGGTCGCTCATCAAGCACGCTTAAGTCTACGACTAAGCAGTTGGCGAAGGATGTTTTGGCTTCAACTTATGGTTTATTGGGGGTGGGACAACGGATTTGTATAGCGTTGCCGATAATGGTAAACAGATTGAAACAAAACCGAGTTGAACGAATATCGATGGAAATAGAGGGTTTTGTGGCAGATCTCGGATATAAACGCGTTGAGTCTCACTTGGTCTATGTTCACAGAACATTAACACGAGAAATAATGGTTTACGAAAAACTCTAAATGAAATAAACCATTTCAAAGAATCCTCGAAATATACACATCTTCTTTAGCAATCGAAAATGAGCTCAAAATTTTGTTAAATTGTTTTTTGACGATGGAAAGAAATAATCTGTCAACTGCGAAGGATAATGGGTTTTTTGTTCCGCTTCAATAGCGCTGGCTTTCCTCAAATTTGGATTATATAACAATCGTCGATATAGTTTTTTGTCGCTTGGGATTTGCTCAGCTCTTTTGATTATCAGCCTTTGAAAATTCCGATCGACTCAGGAGGCCTGTCAGCATCTTCGCGATGGTAGATCGCCCATACGACGTTTTCTCCATCCTCGAAGTTCAACCTGCGCAAAATAGAGCGAGAACCTTTATTCTTCTCCTTACTAGAGTGCTTATTCAATCAAAGATAAGTAGCTTAAGCAAGAAAATGTCAATCCAAATAGTTTAGCAACGGACTAACGTGCTTGGTTAGTTGGAAATAAATTCTATTCGTATTTTCTTTCTATCCTAAAATGGAGTATGGCGTTATATTATCGACTTTTTTTTTCGGTGGAGTTTTTTTGAAAAAATAAAGTTTCAAAGTGAAGCTCTATATATTCGCTTCTTGTCCTTCTCTGCCGTGTAGCTTCTTGGTCTATTTGTTGTATAATGCGGTTTGAGAGAGATATGCTGACGGGGATTTTTCGCATACCCTGACTAATTCGAAGGTTGAATATCTCTTGCTTCTTAAGGCACTCCGTTATTGCTTGGAAGAGCGTTTCCTGATCTATTGGCTTCATGAGGTAGGCGTTGGCTCCGAAGTTATTGGCATCTACCGCGTTTTGCACTGTTGCGTGCCCAGTCATCATTATAGTCATAGTGGAACGGCGCTTTTCAGTGAGAGCCTGAAGCACTTCTATGCCTGTTATGTCTGGCAGTTTTATGTCCAAGAGAACAACGTTAAAGAACCGTTCTTCCGCTTTTGCGAGGGCTTCTTTCCCAGTTTTGGCGGTTTCGGCATAGAACCCTTTCTTCTGAAGGATATCACTTAAGGTTTCAAGCGTTTCCTCGTCATCATCAACTATCAGGATGCTCACTTTTTCTGGCATTCTAACAATTCCTCTCCTGAATCTGCTCTTTTGTATTTCCCAACATTACAAGTTCCTGCAATTTTAGAATTTTTTTAACATCAAAAGGTATGTAGATACATGTGTAAACAGTCTCATATATTGTTTGATCTACCAAGTCTTCCATGGGATTTTCAATTCGCCTCAATCTGTTGAATTTCAGCTTTTGTCTTTGCAGCAATATCTCTTCAACAATCTTCAACAGTTTGTCCAAGTCGATGGGCTTGTATAAACATGTGTAGAGGTCGTTTCTAATGGCTTCTTCCACCATAGGGTCTGTACTTCTTGACGGTAAGCTGTAATCATAATTGCTTTAATATGCGGTCTGATTTTCCGCAATTCAAGATAAGTTTCGAGACCGTTCATTACTGGCATTTTAACATCAACGAACACTAAATCAAAATCTTTTTCCTTGATTTTTATCTTTGCTTCTTCGCCGCTACTTACCTGGATCAATCTGTAGCCCTTATTTTGGAGAATGTCAACCAAGGTTTCACATGTAGAAAGATCGTCATCAATGATCAAAAGCAAAGCGCCTTTTTTTGGGGTATTTTCAACGAGTTCGACGACTTTTTGGATTTCTACAGGTTTATACCAGATCCCGTAAACTCCTTCCCTAAGGGCTTCTGCTACAAGATCTTGGGCGGCGTAGGCAGTCATCAACATCACTGTGGTTTGGGGTCGAATTTTTTTGATTTTTTTGAAGCACTCTACTCCATTCATTTTTGGCATTTTTATGTCCATCAGAACAATATCAAACATTTTAGTCTTGATTTTTTCGAGGGCTTGGAGTCCGTCGTGGGCGACTTCAACTTGAACCCCTATGGCTGATAGAATGTCGGACAAGGTTTCTGTCATATCTACGTCGTCGTCAACGACCAAGACATTAATTTTATTCTTCAATCTTGACACCCTCTTTGAAAGCCGTGGAAGCACTGAAAACTGATTGTTCAGTGATTTTCTTCTTTGCTTTAATAGGTAACTCAACAATGAATTCTGATCCTTCACCAACTTCACTTTTAACCGTAATGGTTCCATTGTGACCTTCTACTAACTGCTTGCAAATGACTAATCCTAAGCCGATTCCCTTAGCCTTAGTTGTGAAAAGAGGTGTGAAGAGATTGGCCATATTCTTCTTTGGGATACCTACTCCCGTGTCTTTTACAATTAGTTTCAAGGTTTCGTCTTGTTTTGTTGTTTGAATTGTAAGTTTTCCGCCTTCAGTCATGGCTTGAATTGAGTTCATAATCAGGTTTTGGATTACTCTTTGGATTTGCTCTTCGTCAAGCAGCGATTTAGGAATTTTGGCTAGCTTAATGTCTAGTACTATGTTCTCGGGTACCGTGAGGTGGGAGAGTACATTTGTCACCGTTTTATTCAAGTCGGTTAACTGAAGAGTAGGTACTTTTTTCCTTGTTACATCAAGCAGATCGCTTATGATATTGTTTGCAGAGTTGACTTTTTTGTCCAAAATTTTCAGGTGCTTAACTATTTTCTCGTCGGCATCATCTTTGAGAATCATATTGAGATAGTAGACAGAGTTCTTAATTACCCCTAATGGATTTCTAAGTTCATGCCCCACAGTAGAAGCCAACTGACCTATGACGCTGAATTTTGCTGATTTGATTAAATCCTCCTGTAAATGTTTGAGTTCTGTTATATCGTGTATAGTGGCGAACACGCCGATGTTTTCACCGTTGTCGTTGAGATAGACCGAGGCGTTATATAAAACTGGTTTCTCGATTTCGTCGTTACTTTTTATTTCCAGCTCGTAATCACGAATAGAGCCCTTTTGAAGGGCTATCTCATAGCCTAAACGTGCCTTATCTGGCTGGGTGAAATAGTCAGCGAAATCTGTGCCAATAAGTTCGATGTACGGTCGGCCGGTTATTTTTTCTGTTGCACGATTCACGTCAGTTATTTTACCATCCTGCCCTATGATCACAAGAGGGTCAAGGTTGGCCTCAATTAGACCGCGATTGTATTTTACTCCCTGCACGGAGTTTCTCTTCCATTCGTTTGCGTTCTGTGATGTCTTCGAATATCGTTACAAAATAGCCTTTTTCAACGCTGAAGGCAGAAATGTTGTACCATTTCTTCAACGGATCCATCTGGTATTCAAATTGAAGCGACTCTACGCTAAGAGATACGCGTCCGTAAGTGTCGATCACTTTATGGAGATTACTTCCATTTGTCAGCCACAAGTCAGTTGCCTTTTTGCCTAGGTATGTTCTCTCTTTTGAGTCCAGTTATTCTTTCAAAGGCATCATTTGCTTCAAGACAAATGTAATAAAGCTGGTTTTCCGTTCTTATCCGTTATAATCTTGTAGTATGCTATGGCGTTCAGCATTTTAGAAAACAATGTGGCGAATCGTGAGTGGGATTTGCCAAACGCTTCTGCCCATTTCCCTCGTTAACCTCAAAGTCTTTGTCAACACTTTCTTCTTCGAAAGTCTTTTCGACGACAGATTTATCTTCCTTAGAAGGCGCGAGATCAATATGTTTCAACTTTGCCAAACTCAACTCCATAAAGATTAGCTTAATTTACTTATTAGTGCTATGAATTTTACTATGAATTTGAAATTCATGTTTTTAGCTAACAATAAAACTGGTGCCCCAAAACCAATCACTTAACAATGCACAACTAAGTATAGTCATATTGCTAACAAGGGACAGGAAAGTCGTTTTACAATAGCCAAGTTTTGCATTTGAAATATTTATTTTTAAATATTATTATCAAATAATGCATATTATTTTATAATATTCCATGAGTTAATTCATTATGCCTATAAGCCCACATCACTAATATGATGCATGGAGAAGAAGCGCACTAACGCCAGAAATATTAGAGCGTTGTTAATAGAAGTGCGCTTCAAAAAAAAGACAATGTATGAGAAGATCTAAACTGGAAACGTATGTAGATATTCTGAAGGTCTTGGTTCATTGGGGTCCGTTGAAGCTAACACACGTCATGTACAAGGCTAACCTTAACTGTAGCGTGCTGGAGGAGTACCTTGGCCTGCTTGATTAAGCAGGGATTGGTTGAGATGAAAATCATTAATAGAGAAAGAAAAATATACGCGATCACGCAACGCGGCATTACAGTGCTCAAGCAGTTCAGAGAACTCAGAGAAGTACTTCCCATAGTCGAAGAAACGGGAAACGAAGCAAGATACCAAAAACCCTATCTGTTCTAAAGCGCGTCGAAGATGGACCTTCTTGAAAACATGAAAGAAAATGGATTCATCGATGGATATTATCAGCTCAGGGTTTTCTTGCGCTGTAGAATTGGCTAAAGGACTAGCACTGCGGGTTTTACACGTTGAAGACGACCCTTCATTGCGGGAGATTCCAAAGTTAATAGCGACGATTATAGGCAAGTAAATTGAGTTGGAAAAATGAGCATAACCCAAGTAAGTATAACCAAAGAATCCGCAAAAACTCATAATCGCTTAGCTGATAAGTGTCCAGAATGTGCAAGCAATAATCTCGTTCACGACTACGACACAGGCGAAACCATCTGCGGTGACTGCGGTCTTGTTTTGTACGAGCAGATGTTAGATAAAGGCCCAGAATGGCGCGCTTTTACCCAAGAAGAGAAAACCTCAAGAAGCCGCGTCGGCATGCCAACATCCTATTCAATTCATGATAAAGGATTATCCACAACCATCAGCCAAGTTGACAGAGATGCATTCGGAAGAAAACTGCCCCTTTCCACAAGACTGCAGATGTGGCGTCTTAGGAAATGGCAAATACGCAGCCGAGTACACTCATCCAGCGACCGAAACCTTGCACAAGCCATGGCTGAACTTGAACGTTTATCAAGCAAAGTTTACATTTCACCGCCAATAAAAGAAAAAGCCGCAGTAATTTACCGCAAAGCATTAGACAAAGCCTTAGTCCGAGGAAGATCAATCAACTCCATCGCCGCAGCGGCACTGTATGCTGCTTGCCGCAAAAGCGGATCACCCAGAACCCTTCGCGAAATCGCCAACGCAAGTCTTAGTAGATAAAAAAGATGTTGCAAGATGCTATAGACTGCTGCTGCAAGAACTCGATTTTCAAATGCCAATTTCTGACCCATTGACGTACGTTTCAAAAATTGCAGAAAAAACAGGAATTTCAGGCAAAACACAGGGCGCTGCAATAGCAATACTAAGAGAGGCTAAACGAAAACGAGTTGGCAGCAGGAAAAGACCCAATGGGCATGGCTGCAGCCGCACTCTACATAGCTTGTCTACAGAATAACGAAAAAATAACACAAAGAGACATCGCAGACGCAGCCGGAGTCACAGAAGTTACAGTTAGAAACAGATACAAAGCACTAAAGATTCAGCTAAACCTCGAAACACCCGATCAAAAAGTTTGTTTTTAGTTTTCATTTTTCTATGTTTTCTTCAGGTTTTTCAGTAGAAGCAGCTTTTAAGTATCCGCCCCTCTGTTTAGATAGGTCAGATTCTTTCAGAGTAACCTTCAAAACGGAATTTAAATAAGAAAAAAAGGTTAGGCGTCTATGCTAACAAATCCAACTTCTTGTAAAGTTCGCTAACAACAAATCGTCGAAGAAGGTATATACTTCATTTGGGTTTTAAGAAACAAGTTTGTTTCTCCAAAAATTTATCGCTGATCTGGCGAGAATTAATAATAGACCTTAGCTGTAATTAGGTTTTCTGACTTTAAAACGAAGAATTTATTAGAATATGGCACAATAATTAGCCATTTGGGCTGTTTACATGCTAAATTACGGCGTGTTGTCCAAAAACCTGCAATTTTCAAGAATTTTACAGGTTTTGAAATACCTGAATTTGACACTTTAACCACGGAAATAGAAGAGAAATACAATGCCTACGAGCAGAACCGGCTTGGATGAAAAGACAGAAAAAAGATACATCGGCGCAGGACACCCTTTCAAGCTCTTTCTAACAGACCGATTACTAAAGCTCAAGCTCTTAATGTACTGACACCTCTATCCATCCTCGACGCTGCTTGGCTACCTAATTAACTTTGGCCAAACCAACAGGCTAAGATATTCAAAACATAGATGAGTGGTTATGGAACATACGAATTATAGGGTTAAGAAGTTTCACGTGTGGGCTGATGAGTTTAGGAACCGCCTTACACAATATGACACTATGACAGATATCGTGTGTGGACTGGTACACTTTCGGATTCTGAGTAAATTAACTATCTTAAAAACTGGGAAAAGATACAAGAATCAGCAATAGAGAGATTACCGAAAGTATTAACGATTAAGGTCTAGTATTCTTTATGCTAATTGTAAGATAAGTTCGTTCTTTGCTTTGGTTGAAGGAATTTCATTTCTAATTCTCCACGTGGGAATCATGCGGTTTAGTCCTCTAAAGCACTTGATCAAGAATAAGCCACGCTCCGTAACCGCGTAGACAATTCTATTCCTCCCAACAGACCTCTCTTCAACTGCACCTTGTTTAATCAGAAAATCAAAATAGTTCTTCAGTACATTGCAGTTAACATTGGCCTTTTGAATTACGTGAGTTATCTTTAGAGGACCATAACTAGCCAATGTCTCAAGAATGACTAAACATGTTTCCAGTTTGTTTCTTCTCAAATTTAAATCCCCCTTTTTCCACGTTGAGTTAATTATCGGAATCAAGAAACTAAGTATCGTTTTCTTCGCTCATTTTTATTATTTGTAAGTTTTTATTATTTGTAAGTTAGCTTAGGAGTCTCAATTCAATTTCTTTATGGATAACTATATTCGCGGTCATCCCTTTTATGTTCATGTCTGTGGGACCCTACAGCTACAAGTTAAAATGTCTTCAGATGCACTCGTAGAACTAAAACTGGAGTCGATTTGCATGTTAAAGTCCCTACGCGCTGCCTAAAAAACACTTCCAAAAGAATAAGAGTTATAACCGGTTGGAAAACAGCGGGTCTTTTTTGCTGCAGAGGTATTATTGTTGTTGTTCAAGGCGGAAACGTGGATATTGTAGGGATGAAAATTATTAATAGAGAAAGAAAAATATAGTGATCACCTAACGCGGCATTACAGTGCTCAAGCATTTCAGAGAACTCAGAGCAGTGCTTCCCATAGTCGAAGAAACGGGAAACGAAGCAAGTCACCAAAGATCCAATCTGTTTTAAAGTGCACTGTCTTGCCCTGATATTAAGTAGCAGTCGTTGGGGTTTACACCTACCATATTGCAGAACAAATAGAGAGCCATTCAAGCTGCTCCTTGCCGATTATGAAGCTTGCTTAAATAAATTATTATAGTTTCATAGTTTTTCGCCCAGTCTTCTATGACTGTTTTTTCAATGAAGACGTATTTTGAAGGTTTATTAGTTTTTGCTGGCATGAACAATTTAGACTGGGCGTACGATTTGTATAGCCTTCCCATGAAGTTGAACCCACAAGGAGAAGTGGACCATATGGCCAAAGATTTGGCACAGTATATTGAAGGACGTGGATTCAAAACGATAGAGTCACACGTGGTCTTTATTCATAGGTCCCTTGCACGAGAAACAATGGTTTATGAAAAGACATAGATCAAACCGCGCTAATATACGGGATCCATTCTAAGACGATTGGTGCACATTCAGTGTGGAAGAGATTCTTCCATGTTTAATTTGTATTGACCAAAAAAAGGAGAAGTTGGTTTGGAATTAAGTTGCGTTCATCTTTTTCTTAGGCTTCTCAGAATAAGAGCGCCAACTATTGCGATAGCTATGACAATAACGATTATTGCTGCTACAACATAAGTCAGGATGGGCATCGTAATTTCGCTTGCGACAGCTGTTGCTGTTGTTACAGTTGGTGAAGCGGAAGGTGCTAGTGACACTGAGACTGATGTTGCTGCAGATGAGCTGCCGTATGAGTCATCTCCAGCGAAGGAAGCAATAACCTTGTAGTCTCCTGCAATCGGTGGAGTCCAGGTTTTGCTGAAAGTACCGTAGTATCCGTCTGTTGTTACTGTTCCAAGGTCTTCATAGTTGCCGTTAGAATCGAGCGCCGTTAGTGCTACTTGAACGCCAGTCATGGTTTCATTGTGCCAAAGTCCATCTTTTGGCATTTGCATGTGTAGGTATTCCATTTGCAACTCCATCGATTGAGTGGAAACGCATGGGGTATTTGGTTGAGCGAGAGATTGATCTAGAACTGTGCCCTTTATTACTATGCCAGTTCCATGCGGAACAACGACGTCAGGCGCTGTAACTGTAGTGGTAGATATTCCTTTGCCGACAACCCATTGCGTTCCAGAGTATTGGTCTGTTAGTATCAAGTAACCATCTCCTGGTGCTAAGAGCAGAATCGAGCGTCAGTGTTTGATCCTTGTAGGCTCCATATTTTTTCGCCTGTTGAAACGTTCAGCGCGTAGAATTTCCAGCCTCTGGTTAAGGGTTGACTTGGCGTGTGCTCCATGGTAAAGGATACGAATTTTCCGTCAGCCACAAAGCTCGAAGCATGCCAAGAATATTCATTGTATGGAGTTTCATAGGGTACAGATTGTGCTTTGTAGTTCCAGACTATTTTTCCGTTGGTCCAGTTGAATGCGTAGACGCCTTCATAAGATCCAGCGATCAGCAGATCGTTCCAAGATGTCGAGTCATAAGACCAAAAGTCACCCCAAGGATACTCTGTGAGTTCACTTGACCAAACCTGTTTACCGGTGAGGAGATCCCAGCAGATAAAGTGGCGGTTTTCCATGCATATGGCAAGTTTTCCGTATGCGACGCTTCCAACTCGGTTGCTGTTGAACATAGTTTCAATGCCAAGATCTTTAGTCCAAAGTATTTGTCCAGTTATTAAACTGACGCATGTTAAGTTGCCTCCGTAGATGGCTCCTTCGGTGAAGCTTGCGGTCTGAACGGTGATGCCTAAGTCAAAATCGTTCCATGCGCCTATGTCGCTTATTGGAAAGGTGATGTTGCTCAGTATTCTGGCGGTGAAGTTTGTGTTGGTTCCAGCTGTGGTCCAGTTGATCAGGCGGTAGTTAGGGTTGGCTGTGCTGCCGATGTTCTGTACGCTTAGGACATATTGACCGTTGTAGAAGACGCCTGTCATAGCTGTGTAGTTGCTTACGGCTCCAGTAAGTGGATTGACCTTTTGCAGGATACTGCCAATTTGCCTATCCCGTTGGTCGCGTATTTGACCGCCTAAAAGCTCGTAGCTGCCAACTGTTGCTGCGCCTTGAGTGCCTATTCCTGGTAGATAATGGGCAACTATGTATGGTGTGACGCCGCCTTGAGCGATAGGAATAGCGTAGTATTGTTGTCCAGTGCGTATATCAAATGAAACTGCACATTGTGTTGGTACACCGTTTATGGGCACGTATTTGGTTTGGTAGCCTCTTCCAGCGTAGGTTACGTACGTGGTTGCTGGCGCAGTGGTTAAGCTGATTGGTCCAGTGTCGCCACCGATTATGCCGTCGATCTGTTGTACCTCATACCACACTATGTGTGCAGTGTTTGATGTTGTGATGTAAGGTCCATAGTCATCTCGGTTCCAGTTTGTAAATGGCCAGGGGTATGGTCCTGCGATTGAGTACCATTCTCTGTTTTGGGAAGCTATTGGGCGCGTCCAGTAGTCGGTTGGAAGTTGCGCGGGTGGCCAAGATAACACTTGGGTAGATACTACTGTGAATTGTTGTTCAGCGGTTGAGGCGGGTTTGTAGTACATTGACGGGTAAGATGTTCCTGATGTGTTTGTCATAAGCGCTCCATTTAAATAGTATCCAGCGGGGAAATATTCGCCTGGAAAATCGAACTTGAATTTCCAGTTGCCAACTTGATCGACTACGTAGTTGAACCAGCATGTTCCGTCTGCAATATAGGAATTGAACGGGCCAACTACATCTTTGGTTTCGTCAGGCTTGGTGAAAGTCACTGTGAATCCTGCGAGAAAACGCTGTGCTGCTGGTGGCGGCGTAATCCAAAAGTTAACCAGAACATACTGGTTTACTCCTGTTGTGTTCGGTGACAATGAAAGGTAAGGATTAGTATCAACCATCAAGCTAGGAGTAACTCCTGATGGCACTTGCGTGGGTCCAACGTAACCGACACCTTGTCCGCCATGGGGCAAGTTTTCGTCTTGTGCTTTGACAGAAATTGTCATTAGATTTGCTGAAAGTGCTATTAAAGCTACAAAGAAGATTGCTGCAATTACCTTTTTCTTAATCAGATTTGTCATAATTTTTTTTCCTTTTCAATTTTTGATTTGAAAGAGCTAAAGTTTTAGAGACAAAAAAATAGCTCCTTCTATAGATTACTTAGTATGAATTAAGATATAAATCGAGCGGAAAGTGGGCATTACGACTATAAAAGCGCGAACAAATTTTGGCTATGTCATCATATTTTCGGGTAAATTCTAAAGATATTGGTGTACATTGTAGACAAATCGTAAAAGAGTTAACCCATTTTTCCGCTATTCACAATTTTTGGGCATCTAACAATCTTGGGATAAATTCTATGAGATCTTCTTTCTCTTCGTAAGCAAGCTTCTCATAGCCATCGATCAAACTATTAATCAAACCTCGATAAAACCCTTGTCACATCCTTAAGTTTAAACTCGATTACTTCATGCATAAAAGTTGCCAAAGCATCATCCTGCTGCTCATTGTAAACATAAATAACGTTAGATTTAATTTCGCAATGAACAGGCATATTCGGATTTGGCGTCCACACAACAGTCAATGGAATACCTAAACGATCCAACGTTTCTTGCATCTGCCCGGACAAACAATCACGCACCAACCAACATCACCTTTTTCACCCACGGTACCTCACTTTCTGGCTACTGGTTTTCTCGATAACGGAGTTTCCGCGAACCGATTTCCCCTCATCAAAACCTCGCAACACAAGGTGGACGCTCAGCTCAGCGACAAAAAACTATTGCCCTTACAAGAGGATTTTTTACACTTGTTCAAGCCTGCAAGATTCAGCCATAGCAATAGCTAACAAAGAACCAAAATCAGCCGTCTTCTCGTTTGGAGTTATAACTAAAGCCTTCAGCATGTTTAGATGCCGCCTTTTGAAATATTGTCTCTGTTTAAAATCTGCTCGAAAATTTCTTGTACTGACTTTTTCGGATTCTGGCTAACTTCAGCTCAATACTTTGGAAGGCTCCGTTTGCGGTAAAATTGAGAAGAGTCACCAAAGAAGTTCTTGTTCAATATGTACCTCAAACCAGAGAAGTAAGATTAGTGAAAATCACAATCTTGAAGAGTGTTACCAGTACTAATTTGACAGTTGTTTCGTCTTCTGTCAAAAAAACATTTACCGAGAAATAGAACAAGACCAAAAACAAGAATCAATAAGTAAGAGAGACGAACGGTGAACATCTTAAAACAAACGAAAAGATTGGACATCGCAATAGAATGGTGATGGCTCATCCAATTTAGATGGGCCATGATTAAGGTTTCTTGTATTGTTTATAATTGCTTGAGGTTTAAGGAGAGTGTACCCTTAACCGTTTATTATTCAGCTAATAAAGCATAAAAGCTTTGGCAAAAAAATGGTGTTCAATAATGGCCAACTATGAAGATATGGCAAAGTTCTTTGCCCCGAACCTTGATTTTAAGGACTAGAAAACTTTATAGAAATATGCATGTAGCTGTAGATATTGTGTCTGAGAACCCGCTGAAACGGCTGGCTCATTGTTAACCTTATGGCTAATTCTGCTGATGCTTGTAAACTCGATAGTAGCCTTACTTTACATAGTTTCAGCTTTTTTCTAAGTAACTAATAATCCTGCATTGGTGTTCTCAGTGGCCACTTTCCAATTCAATTTATTAGCAATTGCAACATAACTCTCTAAGAGAAAAAGATGCTTTTAGACGAGCATTTTTTTCAAAAAAATGAAGGAAAAGAAAAATGAAAATTAAATACTCGACAAATTTAAAATCAACATCAACAATCATTTTAATTCTATTGATGGCATCTCTTGCGGTATTAGCAATTCCAAACCAGCTAGTCAAAGCTCAAGAAGGACCTGCGCACGGTGGCGACGTAAATGGGTATGAAGGACCAACCACTGTGCCCGCCGGTCAGACTGCTGACTTTACAATTAGTGACTTGGCTTTCCTGAGCGTTTCACCCGGCAAAATCGGACTCGGTCAAGAACTGTTGGTTAACATGTGGATTACTTTCCCGTCAGGTGAGGGCAAATACATGACAGGATACAAAGTGACAATAACACACCCTGATGGCACTACGGAAGACATTAATCTCCATTCTTATGTTGCAGACGGAACAAGCTGGTTCACCTACACGCCTGACGCAATTGGTCAATGGAGTTTCGTATTCAACTTCGCAGGCGAGTGGTTCCCAGCAGGATACTATAGTGACGGACAATACTCTACCACTCGCACCGGCGCTTTTTCAAGCGCGATTTTTAACCCTTCTGATTACTGCACACCCGCCACTTCCAACACCGTAATCGTAACTGTACAAAATGACTTGGTTGCATCTTGGCAATCACCGCTTCCAACTGACTATTGGAGTCGTCCAATTGAGCCAAATAACAGAGAATGGGCAGCGATCTCGGGAAACTACCCATTTAGCGAATTCATAGGAGGTGCAGAAGCATGGAGCGACGAATACTATGGTCCCTTCATCACAGCACCAAACACCCCACACATACTATGGAAGAGACAAGGAGCTTTAGCAGGCATAATTGGAGGCGAAGCAGGGCAATACTCAATTTCAGGCAGCGCAGGAACACCAAGCGTAATCTTCATGGGAAGATGCTACCAGACCACAACCAAAATGACAAGTCAATTAATCAACGGAACCTACCGCCAAATACCCGCATCAGTGGCAGAATGCTATGACTTACGCACAGGACAAATATACTACGACATACCCACTAATGACGGCGGCATCACCCCCAATCACATTGCTTACTGGAAAGGCACAGGAGAAGCATCAGGTGTCACAGCAGAACTTTTAACTGTGAGTGGCAGTGGAAACAGCATGAGATTATACAAGATCAATCCGTACACCGGCGCTATAACAGCGAACATTTCAATTCCAAACATAGGCACGGCTGAATTTCTCTACAGAGATGGCTATTACTTAAGCTACCTATCATTCCAAAACAATCAAGTCACAAACGGCAACATTACACTCACCAAGTCTACAACAGGTTTTCTGGTAAACTGGACAACACAAGGCACCTCAACCAACTTCACCACAAGGATTGTAAGCAACTTAACCGTTACCATACCGAACAGCTACAGAACACTTTATGAAATCGGATCCTACGGAGCACTGGGCGCATACGACCCTGACACAGGCATCACTATTAATCAAAACAGGTTCATCTACGGAGGCTTTTACGGATCAAGTTATGAAGCTGTTAGCTTAGTAACTGGGAAATCTTTGTGGAACGTATCCACCCCTGTAACCTTGATGGAATCAGCTTACAGACCAACCAACGCATGGTGCAGACACGGAATCTACGTTGCTGAAATGGAACGTGGATACTGGCAAGCCCGCGACGAATATACTGGTAATATACTATGGGAAACTAAAATGAACGACGATCCTTGGGGCGAATTCTGGATGTACGATGAAGCAGCATACCGAGACCTAGTCATTGGCACTGGCTACACTGGCATTTGGGCACTTAATGAAACCAACGGCGCAATAGTATGGCACTACGTTGACCCAGCAGTTCCATTCGAATCCCCGTACAACTCCGCCAACGGAACTATAGATAGCTATTCAGTCCAGAACATCAGAATTGCCGATGGAAAAGCCTACATATCCAACTCTGAACATTCACCATCCTCACCAGCGACCCGAGGCTGGGGACTAATCTGCCTCAACGTGACGACAGGCGAATTCATGTGGAAAATAAGCGGCACATTAATGGGTCCAGGACCAGCAGCAGACGGTTACATGGTATCATCCAGCAGTTATGACGGATTCATGTATGTTATGGGCAAAGGCCCAAGCCAAACAACAGTGACGGCACCGCAGACCGAAGTGGCAAAAGACAGTAAAGTCATCATACAAGGAACTGTTATGGACATGTCTCCTGCTCAGCCAGGAACCCCATGTATCGCAGATAATGCAATGGATACATGGATGGACTACAAACACATGCAAATGCCAGCCGACGGATACTACCACAACATTACAGTAACTGGTGTTCCAGTAGCACTCTACGCCATCGACTCGAACGGCAACCCGATCAGCATCGGAACCGCAACAAGCGACACAAGTGGTAGCTACCAAATTGAATGGAAACCAGCAGCTGAAGGACTATACAAGATCACAGCTACGTTCGCAGGCAGTGACTCATACGGCAGTTCGTGGGCAGAAACCGGACTCTCAGTGGGATCAGCACCAACACCAATAGCAACCCCCACACAAGCTGCCCAAACAATAGATTACACAATGACCATCGTAGGCATGGGCATCGCAATAATCATCGTAGTGCTCATAGTTGGCGTACTAATCCTAATGCGACGAAAGTAAAGATGACATAAGCAGAAAACAAACTACAATCTTTCTTTTTTTCTTTTTGTAAAAATCTAGAAAAAGGTTAACATCAGCTGTTCGGTATTTTAATCCAACCCAACCCACGAAAAAAGTAGGGTCTCTTTAAAGCAATGGCACGTTGTTTGTTAGGTCCTGACAGCAGTCTCACATACTTAATAAAAATCTCAGAGGCATTATGGTTATAGTGAAATTTCATGAGCAAAGATGAAGTTAAAGGTAAACTCAAAAAGGAATAAGGCAAGATCGCGTAGGCGCTGGCAAAGTTACTGGCAACTCTTGTCAAATAATTAATGGCGAAGCTGAAAAAGTTGAAGTTAAAATCAAAGAAGACGTAGACAAAGCCAAAAGAAAACTACAATAGAGCCTGCAGTGACATTGGGGAATGTGCATTGTGAAGCTTCGTATGATAAGTCATAAAAAGGGTACAAGGACGAAAAAAAATCTAAGAGTACGGTCGGATCACGCTCGTTTTCCCAAGAGAACACAACAATTTGTTACAACCCTTCCGAGATAAGACCCTGTCCATACACGTTACAAAAAAGGGATGGAAACATAAACATGTCACAATCTGAAGGATAACAATCTTTGTTTCCTTGGCAATTAGACTCATCTGAGTAAGAAATCGCCCGCCGCAATAAACTCAACTCTCAATTTTTCAAAGAGAACCGAGGGAAATGTATCCGATAAAGTGTTTTGGCACGACGAATTACCCTGCCAAAAACACAGCACAAAACCAATCAGACACACCTCCCAATCCATGAAAACTCGAATTTTGCATAAATAGGGTCTCCGAGAAAATTTTACCCTTGGAATTTCTGCATGCCGAAAAATTTTGCCTCAGACAAAACCGCATTCCCACCCTCAATTAACGTAATAAGCAACCCTTGCCGCTGTTTCTTTTAAGGCGATATCAATTTGGCAAAAATCATTTTCAAAACAAAGGAAATTAATCCAGCCAAAATATCTGGACCATACTCACTCCTTGCCGTAATGCTTTTAGTGGCTGAAATTCTTTTTGCACTTTGGTTTTACAAAGCCCAAAGTTCCCTGGAAAGAAGCATTGCAGGTGCCATAATGGCTGCAGTTTTCATATCCCTGATGATTTCTATTTTGAGAATGAACCGAACTCCCATTAAAGAAAAAAAAGAAAAAAAATAAAACAACTCTAACGTGGATGTTGGCTTCGAAAAATCAAGAGTCCGTATGTTCTGTTTGTCATATGATCTGATCGGGTCTCCTGCAGAAGTACACCTGGCAAAATGATTCAGTAGTTTCCGAGGTTTGATGTAGTCTGCGGGTTTTGTGTTTACCTGCTGTACAGTTCCCTTTAAGCGAAATGTAATGATTTTTAAGGCATATTTAATGTATTGACATGTATTTGTGTTCGACAATTAGGGTCTCTCAGTTATTTTGATATGCTTGCGTTATGTACGAGGGTTTATGTGGCGGTTTTTGTACTATGAAGACATAATAAATGTGTCTTAAACAGACACATTGTACATCTGTACAACACACCAACAGGAGAAAAACTTAAAGTGAACAATACCAGCCAAAAAGAAGCCCACAAGAAACTCACCAAAGGCCTCTTAGACATGATTATTCTTCAATATCTAGACCATGAATCTATGCATGGATACCAGTTAATCATCAAAATCCGAAAAGGCTTCGGCGTCAACTTCGGAGCCAGCACCATATACCCACTACTAGGACTGCTGGAGAAAAAAGGTTACACAGAAAGCACCTGGAACATGGATTCAGAAAGGCCGCGAAAAATGTACAAGCTCACAAACGCAGGAAAAAATGTCTTAAACTTTACCGAAAGCTCACTTAACCTCATCTGCAAAAATATAACAAACGACAACAAAATCCAAATGCAAACATCTTCGCTAATCTCGACGAAAGCAACGCATCAAAAAGAAAACCAGTCTTTGATAGTCAACTAAAAATCTATGTAATCTGGGAAATGTGTCAGAGTTCGTTGACTTAGACAATCCAACGAGTATGTGGCATAAAGACCGTAAATGCCTGCAACATTGATTTGAATTACTCGGTAGTATTGCCATAAGCATCTCTTTCCGATAATTCAGTATTTGAATTTCTAATAACTCAGAGGATTTTTCGCAAAGAATGATTTGATAATAAGCCGCACATTGATGCGAAAATTGCCTCAGAAAAAGAAAAATCCTAACTAACCACAATGAATGAAATTCAATCTTTGACTAGTTCATTAGTCCGTCTTACCTAGCACATGTTAGCGGATTCAAAAAACATTTATTCAAAGGAGAACGTAAACGGTAAGGCCATAGCCGACAATGAAAAAACTGCGGAAAAGTGCCTTTTGTGAATACACTAAAGTTGAGACTATCCTAGGCGAATTTGAATTAAGTATTCGTGAATGAGGAAATCAACCTTGTCCTCAATCTATTTTTTAATTCCTTCAGTTTATGAAAAATGCCAATATCGGTAGAAGTACCAAAAAGATTGTGTGCCTGTCAATCAAAGTGAACCGAAAAAGATTTTTGTTCGCGTCCAATCAAAATAAGAGTCTGTACCTAAATTCACCGGTTTGGCTTGTAAAGGTTGTCAATATAAGGCTGTTTCTTACTGTTGGGGGCAATGTACATTCAACATTTTGAAGAGAGAGAACCTAATTGGGAATGTTTTAGATTGGTTTTGAAAAAAAGAAGAACTATGAAAATAATCTGAGTAACTCTTTTAAGTGCTCGCAATGGAGACGCTTCCTTTACAAGCTTCGAAGTAATCGCATCCTAATGGATCTTCTACCTTTTATTGGAACATCAAGTTCCATGGTTTGTTCCACTCAATATCTTTAATAAATCGTAATACTCAATAAACTATTTAAGATCTCACTGTTATAGAAATATTGGTCACATATGAAAAAAAGAACAGCAAACTCAATGATGGAAAATGGGGTCCTCGTGGACTTAACAGTTCATAACGTTCCAGCCTCTTTGTTCACCGAGTTTAACGAGAGAATTGTGAAACCATACTTTAAGGGAAATATGAACTCTGCCATCCAAGACCTTATACAAAAAACACTTGCAGAACAAGAATTTGTCCACTCTCACATAACACACACCCGAAATTGCTACTCGGGAGCAGAAGAATAATTTATTTGAGTATACCTATATCTTTCTTCCAATTTTAAGGAAAAAAAAAGATTTTGCGGGAGATTTCTCCATGCCGAGAAGATAAAAACCCATCGTCGCTGGGTTTTTCTTTATCGTCTAGGATTTTGTCAATCCACCGAACCGTTTTTGTTTTCGACAGAAATCCATTTGACCCCCACTAAAGGTTGCTTCATCGTATTTTTGCAAACAAGCCTTCTTAAACAACTCATCCATCTTTTTGTGAACTTCCTCTTCAGGCTTCAAAGCGATAGCATCCTATTTTCAAGCAGATGGTGAGATAACATATATTTGTTAGCGTAAAAAACTTGGCACTTGCTTGCATTCGGTTGTTTACCAATACATGAATTAGCTGTTAGCCGTTAAGAATTGATTAAGATAGGGATTTCATGTTCTGGTTTGTTTCATTTTTCTAAACGCTTCTTTAGCAAAGTCTTATCCGTTGTTAGAGTCAACAATTCTATAATCACAATCAAGGAGGCGAATTTATGGCAAAATGTCCCAAATGTGGAAAAGAAGTAGCTCCTAAAAAAACTTGGAAAATGGCTGGCAGGCCTGATAAAGCAGGAAAGAGAATGGAACTTACTATCGGCTTGAGCGAGTGCTGTGGCAAAACCTTCAGGACAGTAATCAGCAAGCAGAAAATCTGATCTGCAGAAAAAACAAAAAAACCCTCTTTATTTTCTTTAGATTTATCCGTTTTTCGTCGTCGGCGGGTCTCTTGGTGAGGGCGAACAGAATTTGACAGAATTGATTGAAACTAGTTATGCATTTGAAACCCTGTGATAGTTGCGTTTTAATGAGTTTAGTTTGCTTTGCAAAGATTGGACAGAGGATTCTGTTAAACATCGCCTAAAATACTATTAAGTTAAAACTGACTAATTGAATAACGATGAGCAGCTTTACTAAGAATCAACAGAAAAGAGAGATAATGAAGGCAGACGTTAAGCAGAAAAAGCAGTCAACACTAGAAGACCTCTCTTTTCAATTCAACATCAAAAAGGTAAAAGAGCCAATCAAGCAAACAAAAGAAATAATAATTAACCGTATCACCGAAATAATCAAAGAAGACGAATTAACCCTCAAAGTTGAATTTAGCTTAAAACCTTCGAAGGCATTGTTTTCAAAAATAAAACTTGATCTTTATTTTCAAGAGCAGCTACTCAAATCTATAATACTAATTATCCCTCAAAGTCAATTACTAAACGACAGTTTTGAGTATCCACTAATTTTAGACATGAAAAGGATGGTTGCAAGAGAATACATGATTAGGGTCGAACTGTATGAGCCATGGTCCTCTGGAGAAAAGCTAAACTTCACCGCCAAAGAAATTATCGTTCAATATGTTCCTCAAACCAGGAAATCGAGAATAGTTAAGATTCCCATAGTTAAGAGTATTGCTGGTGCTGGGTTAACAGTTGTTTCATCGAACGCAAAAAGCATTTATAACGAAATAGATGAAGACCTTAAGAAAGAATCAATAAGCAAAAGAGATGAATGGTAGTAAATTTACTTTTGTCGAAAATGGCTGTGACGAAAGCTTTAAAAAACAAGGTAGAAACAGAAAAGAAAGTTATTACTTGGTGCAACACCTAAAAACATGTTAACGCCCTGCTCGATTTGGATAATTGTACTCTTCAACAGAATGAAGATTCATTACGTTTTATTTAGCAAAAGTATTTTTCGCCTGATATTTTTACTGTTTCAGATTGTGAAAATTTCGTGGTTGGTGTTTTGCCAAAGTTGATTTTACTACTTATTTAAAGATTTTATTGGATACAAAGCATATTAATTGGAATTTTCTTTGGTAGACTTTCCAGAGAGGCAAGGCTACCTTGCGAGTAAGCAATAAGAAAGTTAGACCTGTTCAAAGAATTGTTAGTGTATTGTGGTCTTGTTCTGTTCCCTTTTCCTTCTGATGATTGTATTGTTGAAAGAGTTTTTTATGATACTGGTTTACAGAAGAGAGGGTTTTCTATTTTTAGGAGGTTGATTAGTTTTAGTTCCTGATAGATTTCCTGAAGCCTTTATGAGATTTGAACAAGTTAGCATCAGAGACGTTAACTCGTTAGACAGTTAACTTTGGCTTTTGCGTCTTGTGCAGATCAAAAATAGCTGTACATAAGAAGACAGATTGATGCTTTAGCTGCTGAAGCTCAAAGGAGGGGAATCCCAGTTTACAATAAAGAGAAAGAAGAGTTATCTGTTCGACTTGGATTTCGCAACCAACATGGAAGTATGAGACTATTACTGTAAGAAACAAGTATTAGCAACGAGTCCGAGACATCAAGACAAGTTGATTTACAAAGAAACCTTGGAAGAGTTTCCTTTCCTCATTTCATTTTCTTATCTTGGATTAATAGAGGAAGCATGATTGCTCTTTATTTTACTAATATTGTTCTTTTCTCGCTTGGAGCGATGCGTGTTCACTTCTATTCATAACGCGCAAATTGTTTCTTTCGAAATTACTCTTGTTTCCATCCATGTGGTGCACAGGTCTATTGGAAGGAATATGACTCCGACCATGTTCATCGCTATATCTCGATGCAATAGTCTATTACTGTCGTTCCATTTTGGGTAACCATTTTTATCTTTGCGAAATCCAGCCATATTTTTCATACCTCGATCATAATATCAGAAGTCAAGCGGTCGTTTTTAGATCCATCTTAAATTTATATCCAAAAATCTTAAATCTAAAACAATCTGTCTAAACTATACGGTGATTTATTTGCCCAACAAACAATGGGAATATAAAATAATAGATTTAATTCACGAAGATGAAACTCTTAATTCAGAAGAATTGTTAAACAAATATGGTTTAGATCGGTGGGAATTAATAACCATCGTTATGTCTAGAAACATTAACAACGCACTTACCGTAAATGCATATCTAAAACGTGAAAAAGCTCCTGATGAAACTGTCAAAGTGCTATAACAAAGAAGTTAATATCCGACGAAATTTTTACATAAACTCTAAATTCGGCCAGAGAATTCATAGAACCTTCCACTTACAAACTGTACAATGACGTGATGATAGAGGAGCGCGCAGGGAACTAATCAAAAACAATAACCGTCGGCTTATCCAAACATAATGCTCGGACAATGTCAACACGCATTTTTTCCCCTTGGCTGAAGCTATCGTAGATTTTAAGCCAGTCAGGCGGAGAAGCAAAACCAACAATGCAAAGCGTTCTTGTTATTTCTCCAGTTTCAATCTCTTAAGGAAAATCTTAAGCACACTCTTGCTCTTGTATCCAAATCCTTTGATGTAGGCTTCTTGGAAAAGCTGTTTGGCTATACTTGTTTTGCCGGAACCGCTACGACCAACAATAACGCCGACTTGCCAACTATTGTTTTCAATCGGGAGGGAACCTTTGAAGTGCTTCTCTAACTTGACATCGGAAAGGGTGTAGCTGCCGACTACGCTTTGCGCGCTAAAATTGTCAGCTTGGTCCCACCGCTTTGCAACATCAAAATCCGTAGTTTATATCCCTCAAATTTCAACTTTATTTCAATTCCTCAACCGCAATAGCCTCTGACCCTGAAAATTCTGGATTTCAAGACATCAACCACAGCAGCATATTAGAGAGTAAGCCTCCTAATACAACACAAAACAAGACCACGATTGCTATGTTTTAGCATTCAGCATATAAGAATAGTGAAATCTAAAGGTTCTAATTTGATGTTTGGGACCATTGGTAACATACGACAGATTCTAAAGCTCCCACTTGACCGAAATTGGCTAAATTAGCAATTAATTAAATAGCATTTGGCTGGCTAAAAACGATTTTTGTGTGGCTGAGAAAGCGGATTCAATTTAGCTCTAAGGTTTCGCGTTTTTTTTATTAGCGCGATCTTCCTCTTTTGCTGTTTAGTATTTGTCTTTGTTCGAAAAATAACTCCGTGAGTGTTTTGGTAGAACTTGTTTCCTTTATTTCTCAAGATAATTCAACCTTTGTTTACAGATTAGTAATTGATTATTTTAGTGTACCTATAGCTTTCTTCTGAATTCTTAAGGAGAGAGGGATTGTGCGGGGGGATACTAATTTTGTCGCCTTGAACTATTGATAAAAGCTTATACTTATGCTACTGTCTTTGTACGATATGGTAGGAGCATAACAGCTATATTTTTAGCAAGTACTTATCTTGCTCAGGCTTTGAATTAAGCTCCAACCTCGTCTAATCGCTTAACAAGTTCACAATCGCCTTTAACTACTCTATATTTCCCGTTAGCACTCTTATTTTCAGCGAGGTGATCTGAGGATTTTCGTCATCGCTTAAGCGTCTAAACTCTGTTATGGGCTTCATCTGGGTCTTTAGCTCTTGCTAACGCATCTCCTAGTTCCTTTATTTTCTCTGGTTCATAACCTTGGAGTTTTGCGAAGTCTAAGAGAATCTTGTTCCAAGTTTCTTCTCATCTAATACACGAGTGGATTGGTTTAAGAACTCAAGGTCTTGAAGTGATTCTTTATACCTTTGCTCGAAGCTGCTCAATCAATGGCTTAGAATAGGGAACCTCTTCACCGCTAACCTTCCTAAAGAAGCCCCTCACGCATTGAGTTATATGCCACTTTCTTTTCTCCGGAAATACAACTTTGGCCGGTAGATAAACAATCCAGCAGACGCTCGGCCTCTAAATTATTATAATCAGGTTTCAAGGCAAGTAGTTAGTCAGGGTCCAACTTTGCCCAACTGCAAAATTGAAAAAGAGACATCGCAATATTTGGTTGTCGACTGTTTAATGTCGAGAGACAAGCCATCACTGATTCAAAGTTTTTACCTCAGTCGTCGATAATCGTGCTCTCGATGAAACCATACTTTAAATGTTTCCGATTCTCTTCTATACTCATGAGTTTTCATCTCTCCAGCTTTAACTATAATTGTTTGGCCTATATGAGGGGTTTTTTGTGTATTGCTTCGCCTAAAACATTGCGGATTAAAGCTTTAGGTGAGGCGTTAGGCGATAGGCATGTGGAGTCCCATTTCAATTTTATTCATAGAAGTCTAACAAGGGAAATAGCGGTGCTTGAAAAGGTGAATGAATAGCATGAGTATTTGTGTGGTGTTTTTGGGAACAAGTGGCAGCGTTCCTACATTGAAGAGGAGCTTGCCATCGGTGGTTATTCAGTGTACAAAGGAGCAGTGGATGTTTGATTGTGGCGAAAATACTCAGCGCCAAATGATGCAGGCGAAAGTCAGCTTTCACAAAAAACTAAGAGTATTCATTACTCATTTGCATGGGGATCACGTGTTGGGTCTGCCAGGCGTTTTGCAGACGATGGCGCTTATGGATCGCAAAGAAGCAGTCACTATCTTTGGCCCTCCAGGCATTAAAGATTTTCTTGTTTGCACCAAAGAAACATTAAACTTTGGTTTAACATTTCCAGTCGAAATTAACGAAATTTTAACTGAAGGTACATTACTCAATGAAGACGAATACATGGTGACTGCCGTCAAGTCTAGCCATGCAGTGGAAAGCTACGCTTACGCATTTATAGAAAAGCCGCGTCCAGGCAAGTTTTATCCCAAAAAAGCCATAGCACTCAAAGTTCCACTTGGCGAATTGTGGTCTAAGCTACAAAGAGGCGAAGAAATCAAGTTGGATGACAGCAGAGTGATTAAGCCAAGCGATATAATGGGACCGCCGCGGGCTGGAAGAAAAATTGTTTACACAGGCGATACTAGGCCGTTTGACGGATTTGCAGAGTTTGCGGTAAATGCTGATTTGGTTATTCACGAAAGCACATTTGACGATTCACTGTCTGAGAAGGCGACTCTGGATGGTCATTCTACGCCAAGCCAGGCAGCACAAGAGGCGAAGGCAGCAGGGGCTAAGCAGTTGGTTTTGACACATATCAGCGCAAGGTACCCTGATGCCAGTTTGCTTTTAGAACAGGCGAAAAAAGTGTTCCCAAACACTCTTTTGGGGCAGGATTTTTTGCAGCTTGAATTAACGCTCAGAGAAACATAACTATGCAAGAAGTTGCTTAAGTTTCTGTATACTTTGTGTAACATTAGTTATTGATTCGACAATAACTGATTTGTTATAACTCAGTCTATCCAAAGTTCCCGCAAGCCATTCGTAGTCAATCTTGCCTTGGCCAACACCAAGGTGCTGGTCTTCGACACCGTCGTTGTCGCTAGCGTGGATATGTGTGATTTTGTCGGCTAAAAGCTTAAAGAAAGGCTCAATTTGCCCTTCTAAATTCGCGTGCCCCAAATCCAAAACTATGCCGACGGGAAAGTTGGTTTCACGATAAAATCTTGTGAAATCTTCCGTTTTACTCATGAAGAAATAGTATTTTGCTGGCAGGTTCTCTAAAGCAATGTTTAAGCCGTATTGTTCGGCTGTTTTGGAGAGTTCTTGGATGCTTTTGTTGTTTTGTTTCCAGTCGCCATTAGGGTAGAATTGGCCGATACCTGTTTTTGCTCCGGGATGAAAAACCCAAAGTTTAGCGTCCAGCTGGTTCGCAAATGCCATGGATTGTTTGAGCCGTTTCATGGACGCATCCAGCATAGCTTTGGATGGAGAAGCAATATTAATGTCGGCAAAAGGTCCATGTACGGTGTACTCTAAGCTGAAAGATTTGGCTACTTCTTTGAGGGTTTCTACCCGTTTTTTGTCAAGTTCATGTGTGCCGTCATCTAAAATCTCTATGTAACGTGTATTCATGGTGTCTAAACGTTTAACCATCCTATTGAATGGCTCGCCTAGGCAGTAAAGCATTGAAACGCCAACTTTAGCCTTGGACATATAACAGCAACCTCGATTGTTAATTAGATAGTTTTGTTGGTTAAGAGTCTAAAACTCTCTTAATAACCTAATCCAAGAAATTACACGATCCAAGGGCTAATCTAGAATTCAAGAACTCTCTTTATGGGAATAGTTGTCTGCCCCATTGATGATGTGGCCTAAGCTCGACCGGTCTCGTAGTTTTGTACTGAATCTGCCTAACTCCCAATGCTAGTTCTGCGAATTCTTTTATTTTTGTGTAACGGAAATCCCATGTTGGAGAGCCATACCGCAAACCGCTGCACATGTTGTCTCCATAAATGTACAGTCGCACTCCGCCGTAGTCATATGCTGCTTGGTTGGGTTCGCCGTATTTAGGTTCGGAGAGTACTTTGAAGGGCCAGATTTTGCATGCTTCAGGTTTCGCGTTTTGCAGTCCGCAGCTGTAATTTTTTGCATCGTTGCAGAGGAATGCGCATGATCGTCGTCGCTGGCGCGTTTAATGAAGAAACGGTCTAAACCTGTCACGGTGATTTCTACGCCGAAGGACTTTGCGATGTTTAACCATTCCTTGAAGTTTATGACTACGTTGTAGAGTTTGCAACAGTAACCGCACGCTCTGCAATGCCAGTCAGCTATGTTTTGCCATGGAACGAATTGCATTTATAGAGGACACTCTTTGCAAGTCAGAAAGATATGTAGCTAAAAACCTTTTTCCAAAAAACAATCGATAAGCTAAGGCTTCCGATAGAGGTAGATTGTGTGAGAAGGATAGCCTAACTGGGGGTTCTCACAGAAATTCTCCACCTTTTCCGGACGCCACCCAATAATTTCGTAGTCATGTGAAACCACTCGTGCACCCTTTTTGAGGTCGCTATCAAGTTTAGGCCTAATTTTTTCATTTGCGCTGGTCGTCAAATACAAGTAAACAACGTCAGCTGAAGTTAAGCTAACGTTGAACATGTCGCTATTCATAATTGTTACCCTATCGTCCAAACCGTTCTCATGAATAGTTCCAAGGGCTTTTTTAGCCAAATCATCTCTGAGTTCGATGCCAACTCCTCGGGCGCCAAATGTTTTGGCGGCCATAACAACTGTTCGACCGTCTCCGGAACCCATATCAAAAAGGACTTCGCCAGCTTTCAAGCCTGCAAGTTTTAGCATGTATTCTACAACTGTGTTTGGACTTGGAACAAAAGGAGCAATAAACATTCAATCTTCACCTGAGTTGCAATCTAATGCGTTCATACTTGTTATGCCACATAAGCGTCTTTCTTAGGAACAGGTCTTCTGGCTTCGCCACATTTGAGACAGCTTTGAGCGCATAAATCAAGGTATTTCTCTTCGTCCTCCGAGTCAACGGCGTTAGCCGCTTTCGTACAGAGTTCACTTGGCTCACTGCACCCTTCTTCTTTGCATAAACGCGAAATGTACTGGCATACTTCATGCACATCCTTTGGTTCTAAGACGGCTCGGTTAGTGCGAACAAGTAAGCAAAGCTCTCTAGCCATGACACAAGTTTTAACGTATTTGATACGTTCGAGAACTTCATTCCGTAAATTCTTTCGACTAATTTCCACTCTCTAAAGTCTCCTACGGCCACATTAAGCAGATAAGCAAAATAACCCTTCTGTACTTAAAAAGTTGCTGTAATTAGCGGCCCAACCAATTACTGGCTATAAACTGATAAATCACAAATTTCTTTTACCAAGGTCTTGGAAATATCTAAGGTCGGTCTCTCAAAAGGCAAATAAGCTATTTTAGTCAATTTTGATAAAAGAGAAAACGAAACAAGTGCTTCTTAAACATAAGAAAATAATACTCACTTTGGTAATAACCTTAGCCGCCGTATTGAACGACAGTACTTTGTTCTTGGCATATCCAACCACATTCACTCCAGAATCCCCGACTATGGCACGAGATTTTTCTGCATACTATATTGCGGAGTGTCGATTATTTCATAGTCCAACCACAATCTACTTTGCAGGCAGTCAACCTGGCAATTACCAGATTATTGGAATAACCCGAACATTCAAGTATACGCTGTCCTTCTTGATTCTTTTCGCCCCATTTCTTACTCTGAGCTAACAGTATGCGCTTAACATATTTGACATTGTCCAGTTTGCTTCAATTTTACTTTCAGCTTTCTTCGTTTACAAAATAGTAAAAAACAAAAACACAGTTTTGGATCCTATTTGCATCAATCATTGTCTTAATTGAGCCTCTGCCAAGTTTACCTTTGTCTCAGTATGCACTTAACTTTCTTCAGTATAGATTCCGCAGTTTTAATCCTCAGACTTTTTAGGCAAGTTACTATTGGGTATATGCTTAGCAAACGATCGTGTAATCCAAACTGTTTTTCTAATAGGTGCCCTATATTTGGATGCTCTAAAAGACCATGGCTTTCAGCGGCTTTCCTTGCGATAAGTGTGTTTGACCCTCGTGCTTTCGTTCTCGCCCTTCCACTAATTATATGGTATAACAAACAAAGAATAAGGCATTTTCTTTTAGGGGTGGTGGCTTTTCTTGCTATTACAAATTTGCAATTTTTCTTTTACAGCAATATAGGATTCTCTTTCGTGCAGATAACTAAAAAGAAATATAGCCTCACTAATGTATGAGTATGATTGGATACCTCTTTATTCAATCGGAGCCTTAACTATTATTGAAAAGTTGTCTATCATGGGTAAACAAACAAGGACAGGCTTAACTTTCCCTTGATAAGAAAAACAGAAACATTAGAAGATCCTTAACAAAGAATGAAGCAATTTCAGAACCGCGTGTTTAAAGCTTTGCGTTCAGCCTCCATAACCAATTCGTAAAATCGGTCCGAAAGCTTGGGCTCCTTTTCAAGCACACCAGCAATATCCTGCGTTTGAACTCGTCTGGCGCTCAACGCCACTGCAGCCACTTTACCGTATTTTCCAATCAACTCAGCAGTTTGCCTAGCGCGTAACTGCATCTTCTCCTCATCCTTTGTCAAATGCTCCTTCTTCTCAATCAACGGCAAAGCCTTCTCCTCTTCAACCTTCAACAAACCAAGAGAAAAAGAGCCACATCTGGGGCACTTAGGTTTATCAGGCAAATCCTTAATGCGAATAGTTTCCATGTAATCCCAGCAGTTAGTGCAAACAAAGTTGCCCATTTCATTAAGCAATCTTGCCTTAGCAGCCGCAATAAGGACTGCACGCATCTTCTCAGGAGGAATAAGGTCTGTTTTCATGCTTACCCGCTCTATGCCCACACGAGCAATTGGAGTCGCATCACCCCCTGTCATAATCACCTGCAAACCTACATGGCCATCATGAATCCGCCTAATTACCATAACAAGCCCCTCAGCGTCAAGGTCTTTAGAGAAAACTTCCTTTAAACCTTCCTCATAAATCGGCGTGCCCTCAAAACTCTTAATTAGTTTTTGAATGCTTACATTACTAAAATCAGCCCACTTCTTTAAGGCACCAAAACGTCTTGCAACTTGAATTACCCGTCTCTTGAATAATCCAGTCTTCACCGTTGATCTAGTCAAAGTGTCCTTAATCGCTTGTGGGCTCATCTCTTTTATTTCGTTGAAAACTTCAACCAGCCTTTCGGCGCTCATGGTACCCATGGTCTGCACAAAGATACGGTAGGGATCATGTTGCACCACAATGCCGCGTCCAAGCTTATCAGACAACACTTCTCCGAGCAACTGGGCTAAGGCACGATTAATTAGTGAACCAAAATTTGAGTGAAAAATAACGAACTCGCCCCAATCTTCAACCACAATAAGCTTACTTGTAGGAACTTTAAAGCCTATGTTAACTTGCTCAACTGTCTCTGCCAACGCGTGCAAAATCGTCTCTTTATCAGCTGGGTAACGCTCTGAAAGCAAGGCGCTTACTTCTTGAGGTGAAATCCCATCATGAATTTTTTCTTCAACAAAACCACGTATTTCTGCCTAGTTCCTGCGCTATCTCAAATGGCACTGGGATTTCTTCGCCTATCCAGCTAGGAATGGACCCTGTAGGGTCGTCAACTGGGCGAACGTACACTTTGTCTTCTGTGGCATGGATTATTTGCCAAGGGCTGCCTCTTATGATAAATTTGGTTCCTGGTTTGCCATATTCCGCCATGAAGGCTTCATCTAAAACGCCGATAGAAGTGTCAGTTGACTCGTCTATTACAAGGAACTGTTTTTCCTCAGGAATCATTGACAAATTATCAAAATAGTATTCAAAAAGGGCCTTAGATCGCTGAGGCTTTAGAGCAACTTGGTCTTCAAAAGATACCCAGGCTAAACGTGGAAAACGCTCATGCATATACTTGAAAGCTTTTGAGACATCTTCCAAAGTTAAGTTCTCGAAGGGAGCAGCCTTGCGAGCCAACTCTAGAACACCGCTAAATTCTAACCGCTTGTTTTTCAGCATTAACCCAGCAATTTGATGAACCAAAACATCATAGGGTTTGTCTGGAATTTGAAGGGGCTCTAACTCTTCATTAAGAGCTCGGCGAGCGATAACTAAGGCTTCAAGGGTATCATCGGAATCCATTCCGATTATTACTCCTTCAGCAACATCTCCGTATGTGTGTCCTGCCCGTCCGACGCGCTGAATAAGCCTGGTTACCTGTCGTGGACTCATATATTGAATAACGAGGTCTATAACTCCAACGTCAATACCTAATTCGAGACTGCTTGTAGCGATTAAGCCCTTAAGTTCCCCACGCTTTAATCCAGTTTCCGCAGCTATCCGTGAAACCTTAGCTAGCGAGCCATGATGAATTGAGATTGGAAAATCAATATCCCAAACCTTAAAGCGAGAAGCCAAAACTTCTGAGATGGAACGAGTGTTTGTGAATAGAAGTACGGATTTACGCTTGCTCATGTAATCGCGAATAATTCGTAGTCTAGCCGCTACCTCAGGATGCGTGTAAATTTTGGCTGCTAACCGCATGTCTTCCTCAATTGGCTTAGGGTAAATTACCTGCAGCTTCACCATTTTGGCAACAGGAACACGGACAATTTCCACAGGTCGATTGTTGCCGACCAGGAACTGAGCAACTTTTTCTGGGCTACCAATTGTGGCGGATAAACCAATCATTTGGAATTCTTTACCAATTAAACTTCTGATTCGTTCCAACGCCAAAGAAAGTTGGCTTCCGCGTTTACTGTCGGCTAACTCGTGTACCTCATCAATTATTACCCACCGTAAACTTTGCAAATGCTGACGCAAAATCCAGCCAGAAAGAACAGCTTGCAATGTTTCAGGAGTAGTTATAAGAATATCTGGAGGGCTGCGAGATTGGCGAGTTCTTTCTTTTGTTTCCGTGTCACCATGCCTCACAGCAAGACGTATGTCCAGGCTGTTGCACCACCACTGAAGCCGCTCAAGCAAGTCCCTGTTTAAAGCACGCAGCGGTGTAATATAGAGCACTTTTATCCCAGGCGTCTTGGGTTCCTTAAGAAGCATGCTTAGCACTGGCAGGAAAGCGGCTTCTGTTTTGCCTGTGGCTGTGGGAGAAATTAAGAGAACGCTTTTGCCGTCTAGGATTTTTGGGATTGTTTTTTCTTGAGGTTCAGTAGGTTTAGAGAAGCCTTTCCTCTCAATAAGCCTACGCACTGGCTTCACAAGCATTTCAAAAGCGTTTTCAGAAGTTGCTTCCAATATAAAGTGGACCTCTAATCTAATGCTATGTTAAGCTAGAGTTCTGCTATTAAAAACGTTGGGCAGATTTAATTGAACTGCAGGTTCTTTATGTCATTTAACTTCTGAGGTCATTAGCTGGTTTAATTGTTGTTGTTTTTGAATAATGTCCATGATTTTTTCGATTATTTTCAACCGTTTACTTTAACAGTCTTTTCTGAAATCGACAAAATGTGTTTAACCGCCATGTTCAAATGAAAAATATCTATTTGAAGACTGTGGAAAGTTTTTAATTCCATTAAGCAAAGCATGAAAAAGGTAATACGGAGGAATAAGGATGGCAAAATGTCCAAAATGCGGACCCGAAGTTGCAAAACCAAAGAAGTCATGGAAAATGGCAGGTCGTCCAGATAAAACTGGAAAGCGTATGCAACTGGAAATAGGACTCTACGAATGCCTTAAATGCGGTAATGTATTCCGCGAAGTTCTAAGTAAAAAGAAAATTTAAATGCGCAACCAGAATTTAACTGGTAGACAATCTCTATCTCTTTTTATTTTTTCTTTTGACAAAAAAGGGTAAGTTTTAAAACAGCGGAACTCTTAATGAGAAGGAAACACTTCACCAGAGCGGCTAAAGTTTGATTAGGCTAAAAAGACTATGGGAAAACGACTATTTCAAAACGATAGCTGCAATAATCTTGGTTGTTACAATAGTTCTTGGCTTATTCTTTGGTTTGAAAATAGCGCTTAACGTGTCTTACGGCCCTGTAGTTGTTGTGGAAAGCGGTAGCATGTGCGTTTCCTATGGTGTTGAAGGTTGTATCGGCTGGAATAGCTTAACTCACGCGTTTGCTCATACCTTGCATACCGGGGATATAGTAGTCATTCAAGGCGTGAACCCCAAAGACCTGAAAACGGACTATCCGAACAGTGATATAATTGTTTTTTATGACCCAAATGATCCTGGCGGCACGCCTATAATACACCGTATAATCGCAGCGACCAACGTCAATGGCACCATATATTATCAGACTAAAGGGGATGGCAATGGAAACCCATGGCCAGAAACTCCAACGGGAGGCAAGGACCCCTGGGACTATAATAATCCAGCTGGAGTTTCACAAAACTTGGTTGTCGGAAAAGTGATAATTCGGATGCCTTGGTTTGGTTGGGTAGCACTTGTTATGCAGAAGAGTTCTTTGGGATTACCATTAATTATTGTGCTTATTCTACTACTTGTTGTCGTTGAATTTATTATTCCTGCAATCAGAGAGAAGAAGAAAACTGCACAACAAGAAAAAGCAAAATCGTAGCCACAGATGTATTTATAAAGTCTGCCTTTGATAAAGGGATATTTAAGGGCGTTTAAAGAAAGAGGGGAATTGATTGCCAAAAGTCAAAGCTACAATAAGCATCGAGAACGTGGTCGCTTCTGCAACGCTGAACCAGAAAGTTGATTTGAATGCGGTTGTAAAAGGTTATCCGGGAGTAGAATACCGTCCTGAACAGTTTCCAGGATTAGTTTTTAGATTAAAACGTCCAAAAACAGCAACATTAATTTTTAGTTCAGGAAAGATGGTTTGCACTGGCGCCAAATCAGAAAAAGAAGCTCGCCGAGCTGTCATGAAAGTTGTTAAAGAACTTAAGAAAGGCGGCATAATAATTATCAGCAAACCAGAACTCAAAATTCAAAATATCGTTGCCTCCGGTGGACTTGGGGGTATGATTGACTTAGAAAAAGCGGCTTATTCGCTTGGTCATGCAATGTATGAACCTGAACAATTTCCAGGCTTAATATACAGGATGCAAGAGCCAAAGGTTGTGGTTTTACTTTTTGCGAGTGGAAAGCTTGTTTGTACTGGAGCCAAGAAAGAAGAAGATGTTTTTGTGGCAGTAGAAAAATTGCATACGCTACTTGAAGAAACCACTCTGATATTCTATGAATAAACTAAATTATTCTTTTTTGACTTGTTTCAAGATTGTTTTTACACTTTCTTCGTCTATCGCGCCATTATCATATAGTGTTTTAGCTATCTCACTTATCTTTAGCATTGCTTGAAGTTTTACGCCGCTTTTCTCAAGCTTCTTTTTTCCGCCTTCTTCTCTGTCCAGAAAAACTATTGCATCTGTCACAACTCCGCCTTCAGCTCTGACTGCTTCCGCGGTTTTTTTAAGCGTTAAGCCAGTGGTGACTAAATCGTCAATTAATAGGACTTTGTCTCCTGATGACAAGCATCCTTCGACTCTTCTTTCTCTTCCATGTAGTCGGATACCTTTGCGAACATAAATGAATGGTTTTCTAAGGTTATATGACACCTGAGATGCAAAAATAATTCCTGTCACTGGTACTCCTACGATTCGGTCAAAGTTTTTTGCGCCAATTTGAGAGTTTATGTATTCAGCATAAAAGTCGCAGATTTCCCTGAATGCATCTGGAAAACTGGGGATCACTCTTAGGTCGATGTAGTAGGGGCTGGCTTTTCCGCTGGATAGTTTGAACACTCCGAATTTTATTGCGTCAATTTTGAATAGTATGTTTGCCATTTTATCTTTCTTTTCTTGACTGACTTTTTCTACTTTCAAGCTTTTCACTTCCTTTTTGACACTTGATAGATCTTGTTTTGCTCAGGAATCAAGCATGTAGTTCTGGGCAACTCTTTCTTTAACAACTCCGCAAACTCAGTTTGGCTAACCGCCGACGCCGTGTGGTAAGGCACTGCAACTTGAGGTTTAGTTAATCGAGCGATTTCAAATCCTGTTTGGGGGGAGGATCCTGGTGCTATGCCAACGGTGCAAAAAACAACATCAAATTTTTCTTTTTGACCCATAAGTGCTAGTTCTGGAAATGGCAAGCTGTCTGCAGTGTGATACACTTTCACGCCATCTTCGCTTGTTATGATATAAGTTACGGGTGATTGAGCCGTGTGATTACATTTCTCAGTTTTAATTGAGACCTCGCCGATTTTGATTTCATCGCCCTGTTTAGTTTGTTGCAGTTTGTCAGCAGGTATCGTGTATTGGAGTTTTCTGGTTGACGCAGAATCAGCGATTATTCTGCAGTCTGTAGCTTTTTGGATTTCAGCGATTAATCGAGGGTCCAAATGGTCGTAGTGTTCGTGTGTTATGAGAATCGCATCTACCTTTTGAAGGCTTCTAGCTTTGACATCTACTGGGTCAATTGCAAGAGTTTTACTGGGGGTCTTTAGAAGTATTCCAGCGTATTGGTTGAACCACACGAAAAGAATAGCGTTTTTTTCGGGTATTTTCTGAATTGACATAACTTGATTCCTCAAAAAATAACTAGTGTATTCAGGATATTAAAGAAGTTGCGTTCTTTCCCAACTTGCCTTCGCCGGCTCAAAAATAAAAATCGGATTATCTATTAAAAAAAACAAACGGACTTTTCATTGTTTAATGAATCGTTCCCGGTAGCTGCTGTAATCGGGTAAAATGCGCTGGTAGTCTTGGCACATTAACGGTGAAGAAATAATGAAGTCAGCTGAAGCCCTGTTACATGCTATGGGAATATTCCACAATGCAGCTATTCGCAAAAGTGCTTTTACATCCGGGTCGTGGGGCAAAGGTGCTAGTGGGTCCCAGAAGAAAATTAAGAAGTCTATTTCTCCCTCTGCTATACGTGCTCCAATTTGTTGGTCGCCGCCTAATGGTCCGCTCTCTAGAATCTTGATTTTCAAACATAACTCGTTTTCGATTAGTCTGCCAGTGGTTCCTGTAGCGTACAATTCATGCTGTTTTAGGGTGCCAAGGTTATATTTTGCCCATTCCAACATGTCCTCTTTTTTATTGTCATGAGCAATAAGTGCGATTCTTTTTTTGCGCCCAATTAATGCTGTTCTTGCCATTTCTTTTGTTCCCCTTGATTAAATCAGCTTCATGGAAGTTGGCTTATAATTGTTCCGATGATAACTATAGGCAACAAGCTCGCTGGAATACGTTATAGCTTGTTAGAGATGGCTGTTTCAGTAAACTTGATGGTCTACTTTCGGATTAAGAAGAATTAGCTCAGCCTAAAGCCGTTTTGTCATAACGTAGGCGTCTTCGCCATCAGAATAATACCCGTTTATGGTTCTGGTTACTTCAAAGCCCAGCTTCTTATAGAGCGAAATACCAGCATCATTAGTTACCCTGACTTCTAGAAAACATTGCTTAGCTTTGTAATACTGCATTCCTTCCGAGGCCTTATTGATTAATGCTTGAGCGACACCTTTTCGCCTGTGCTGAGGCATAACAGCTATTGATACAACATGTCCTTTTCTAATTAAACCGCCAAAACCATAATTTGACAAGCCTACTTCAATGCGGCACATGATGTAACCGGCTATTTCACCGTTTTCTTCAGCTATAATGAAGGTTTCCGGGTATCTTTGATGCAAATCCATAAAGAAAAAATCGGTATAATTTTCAGGTAAGCATACTCGGTTAATTTGCATTACCCCTTGTAAGTCATCAGGCTGGAATTTGCGAAGCTTGAATGTTTGTTGCATTCTTTCGCCTTCTTAAAACACATTTCACCGTTTAAACTTAAACGTTGCGTTTATTGAAATAACCAATTATTGTCTGCAACAATTTGGGGATGTTAATTTTTTGATTCTTCGGGTGCCTTGAAAATAGGCAACGTGTAGCTACCCTGAGGCATTGCCCATACCCTTGAAGCTGAACCTGCAATCTTTAACGCTTCTGCTAGTGCGTCGTTGACGGCTCGTGCAGTTTTCAGCTTGAATATGCTTGTTGCATAATAATCAGGCAAAGAAGAGACTAGGATGATTTGGTGGTTTTGTAGGGCTCTTAAGAGGTAATATGCTTTGTGTCCACCCATGATAAAGTTGCGTTTGATTTCACGCTCCACATTCTTCAAATCACCCAACCTTGTCATCCAATCATAGAACACTTGGTTGCCATGCCCTTCCGGGCACTCAGCAACAAGAATTATGACTCCCCCACGCTTAACCGCATCCAAAGCATTATCAAGCGCTTTGTAGGCTTGGTAAAGGTTCATATCTGCAGGATGCCCTCCAGCACTTACAACAATAATGTCAGCCCGGCGGTCCACTGTAATTCGGTACATTTCATCGACCAGTTTCACAGCTTCCAAGAAAGCCTGTTCCAAGTCGCCGGCAAATGCTTTGACAATTTCACCTTTTTTGTTTTCAACAACATCTACGATAAAGTCAACTTTGGCTAGTCTTCCTGCTTCAATCATGTCTTGATGCACAGGGTTATCATCCAAGTTTCCTGACCTAGCGTTAGCGTGAAGTAGCATTGCATGGTTGTGTTTTATTGTTTCTTCGCCACAAACGGCAGGCAAAACACTTTTTCTTCCGCCGCCGTAACCGGCATAATAATGAAAACCTACATCGCCCAAAAGTACCCGCACATCAGCCTCAGCGAACAAGCGGTTTAGAAACACCTTATTGCCATGGATCTTAGTCGTGCCGATATTCACTAAATCTTGTGCTCGACAATCGTGGCTGACGGTCTTAACCCTTTTACACGCTTCCACACCAATAAGCACTGCGGCTTCTTCAGGCTTCACCGCCCGATGCGTTCCGCATCCAAAAATAACCGTAACATTTTCGTCCTTTACGCCTGCGAAATTCAATTCAGCTAGCACAGGCAAAAGCATCACTTCACTTGGCGCTTTACGGGTTGCATCATCCACCACGATTGCAACTTTGCTTTCTGGTTTGGCAATTTCACTCAAACGTTTTGAACCTATGGGTTCTTTCAACGCTCTCTCAACCTCTGCTTTAGCGTCTGATACCCCTTGGCGCGCTACCGGTTCGATTGTTCCTAGGAGGTTTCGGGCTGGAACTCGAACGCATACGTCGGTTTTTCCGTAAGGAAGCCAAACATCAACCATGCCAAGTCACTTATTAATTTAAATCTACACGACGTAAGAAACTATTAAGCCTTATCAAAAGAAAACAGAAAACTAAGCAGAATTGGTTTTATCCTTTAGCCATATGGAATTTAACTATTGGCATCAGAAAATGAAATCAGAAAGATGGAAAGTTTATGCTGCCTTTGGTTGTCACTTTTTCAACTGCACCGTTTAAACTTGACATTTCCATGTTTGCTTTGCGAATTAGGGCGTCGATTGTTTCTTTCGTTGGGATTGCTGCGCTGACTGCTAATGCAAGAGCTTTTTGGTGTGCATTCTGTATTAGTGGTTTGATTGTTTCTGTAGTTGGATAAGATATGCCCATGGCAAGTGCGAAGGCTTCTTGGTTGCTTTGTTCAACGCTTCTTTTTGTTGCAGCAATATCAACTACAAGCTGGTCGCCAGTAATCATTAAGCCGTTGTCGAAAACTGCCCTCATTGAAATTCCCAATTCAACTGCTTTTATGCCGAGTTTTGAGAGAACACCTGCAAGGCGTTCATTGATAACTTCGCCCCTGCGAACTACCAATGTGTCTTTGCTAACCCAAACGCTGCCAGACTCAATTCTTGTTGGTAAGCCTACAGCGTTCAGTTGGCTGATGAATGGACCTGGAGGTTGTGCTGTGTTTCCTGATGGAACAACCACGTCCATGGCTGCGATGTCACCTGATTTCGCAGTTGTTTTTACTTTACCCCTCTCTAATAGTAATGCCAGTTTGAAGGGGTTTAGATCTGTGAACAAGTAAACGTTTGATCCGTCCAAATAAACTTCAATCTTCTTTAGGTCTTTTTGATTCATCTCTTCAATTGCTATTTTCATGAGCGTGTTCTTTAGCACTCTGAGGTAAACTTTGCCAGCCATGCTTTTCTTGAGTTCTTGAAGTTGGGAAGCGCGAACCTTTTTCAGGCTAGCGATGCCAATGGATTTGTGTTCTTTTAATATGTCTTTTATTGCTTCTACTTCGCTTGATTTTTCCTCTAATACTTGTTGGGACGGCATGATTTGTCTTCTCGCTAAGGTTTAATTTTTACTGGTTCACCCATAGATGTTTTTATGAAAGCGTACTTTACGTTTTTCAATCCACGCTTGAGTTTTCCTTCTAAGACACGAAGAACAGCCATAATATTGTCGACAAGTTCTTCATCCTTCATCTGTTGGGTGCCAACTGAAACTTGAATAATTGGTTGGCTACGCATTCTAACAACTACAGTTTTACGGTGCTTAATAATCAGGGCTGCAATGTCAGCGTTAGGTGGAACAGGTATAGGCATTTTTCCTCTTGGACCCAAAACCGGACCAAGGATTCTGCCCACAAGTGGCATTAACGGCGCCTCCGATATGAAAACGTCATATTCGCTGGCGAGTTTGCGCAGTTCCTTCTTTTTGCCATTTAAAGAATCTAAGTCGCCGCGTTCAATAACGTAATCAGCCTGTGCGTTTCGTGCTTTAAACGCAAATTCTCCAGAAGCAATAACGCAGACTTTGTTTGGTTTGCCAGTTGAATGAGGAAGCTCAACAATCTCTTGGATTTTCCCTTCTGGCGCCTTCATATCGATCTCCATAATATCTAAGATCATGTCTACGGTCTGGTTGAATTTTTTTTCGCCAGACTTCGCCTTTGCCTGTTTAACTGCTTCTGAAATTGTTTTGTTGTCTAGGGGCATTTTTAAGCCTCGTGCCAATGAGGGATTAGAAACCCATTATAAAAATATTCGCTTATCATTAGTCAGTACCAAATAGCTCTTCGTAAGTGCCAGCATCAATTTCTTTTTGTACTTCTCTAGGGTCTTTGCCTTCAACGGTGACGCCTAAGCTAACGCAGGTTCCAAGCAACTCTTTGGTTGCATCCTTGATGTTAGTCGCCAAAAGTTGAGGCCCTTTGATTTTTGCTATGCGCACCATCTGCTCCATGGACAAATCTCCCACTTTCACAGTGTTAGGTGTTCCTGATCCCTTCTCAATTTTGAGTTCAGCAACGATTAGTGCTGAAGCTGTTGGAGTACCCACCGAGATCTCAAATGTTTTTTCTTCTGTGTCAGCGGTGATTTTTACTGGAACTTTCATTCCGGCGTAATCTTTTGTGAGTTCGTTAATTTTTGTAACGACAGCCATAACGTTTAGTCCTAATGGACCTAGAGCGGGACCTAATGGTGGACCTGCGTTGGCTTGTCCGCCATTTACGAGTAATTCTACAACTTTCTTCTCTCCCATATTATTTCACCAATTTTATGTTTTTGCTTTTTCTACTAGTTTCACATAGTCTGAATGCACCGTGATTGGCAAAGTGAATGTTGCCTCAAGCAGTTCGAGGGTAACTTCCCCTTTTGCTTTGTCGAGCCTTGTGATTTTGGCTCGCATTCCTTTGAATGGTCCACCAGTGATTTCTACGACATCATCTTCGTTAAGGTCTTCCATAACTGGTTTTCGGACAATATATCGTTCTATTTCAATGAAGCTTACAAGGCCAGGGATTCTGGAACGTACGTGTCTTAAACCTGTAATAGCTTCTTCGACCAGATGTGGTCCATCAGCTTCAACAAACACGTAACCTTTCAATGTATCTGGTACAAGAAGAGATTTTATTGGGATATGGTTCATTTCCACTTTTGAAGCAATTAACCTTGCAACGTTTCGTTCTTGCCCCGTTGTGGTTTTGACCACAAAAATTTTTGCTTGTGTTTGCTCTTCTTTCTTGTCCATAAATTTCAAGTTCCCTTTAAGATGATGCGGGTGCGTGCTGCGCCGCCAATTGCGTAAGATAACAATTTAATTATAAAACCGATTAAACCAACAGCACCTATACCTAGTAGGCTGATTTTTATTGATAGCCAGAGCTCTTCTCTACCCGGTTTTACAGCTAACTTTAAGGTTCTTGCTGCTTGTGTTAGCCAAGATTTTATTCCCATATTCATCGCACACCAAGATTTCATTTATGAATTATAAACATTACTGTAAGGAGTTTTAAAACAAGTTTACCAAGACTTTTAAAGCTTTTTATCCCGGTTGTTTAAACTTTCTTACTGGGTAAATTAACATCTTGCAGAACAAGCATGAGTTTTGGCTTATCTTGGCTTCTGATTCCCTTCCAATCAAGAAGCGCTAACGAAACCTTCTCTAAAGTTTTCTGAATGCACTGAGATAGCATTTCAGAGTCAATTGTGGAGATGGCATATTTTGGTATCATATGACTGAATACTGCTTCTTCATCCATAGCCATAGCTGTAAACTTCTGATTGTAATGTGTCCCGCCTATACCCAGAACAGCAACGTTGGTTGGTGCTGAAAAATTGGCAATAGCTGACATTGCCGCATGAGCAACAGCTTCTGCAGCCCTTGAATCTTGCCATTGCGGTTCGGAACTGCCGAGTTCTACAAACATTGTTGGTACATTTAGACTTGGGCCATGATGGGTGCACTCGTATGTCACTTCGTATTCAAGCTTCATTTGTTCTTTTTGTTGTTGTAACGCTTTTAATGCATCCCGCATCGCTGTTGCAGGGGAAACCGAAACAGTTCTTGGCAAACCCCCAAGTCCTGCTTCACCAAAGTTTCCTGTAGTGTGAACAGATAACGTTGGTTTGCCGCTTGCACTACTATGCCTTGAGATGAAGACTATTAGTTTTGCTTCCGGAAAGCTCTCGGGCAATGATTGCGCGTTGATGGATTCGTGACTTAGAGTTATAAGCGATATTTTATTTTTGTTTATGTCAGCGGTGTAGATTGGGTTTTGGAGGTACCTATCTCCAGTTTCCTTGAAGGGATAGCTGGAAAGGATTTGCCTCTTAATGTTAAGGCTCGCTCCGTCTTTGTTTGAAGCTACGAGTAGAATCATGCTGACTCACTTCATCTTTGTGCCTTGTTGGGTGAAAAGGTTTTCCATAAAGCTTATAATTGTTGGCCTAGTCAGCGTAACTTAAGGCAAAGCAAAATGCATCTGATTAATTTCAAAGAATTATCCAGCCAAGAGCTTACCGCAATGGTTGATTTAGGCATCGAAATTAAACACAACCCTGCAAGATTCGGTAAAGCGTTTGAGAACAAATCAATTGCGTTGATTTTCCAAAAAACATCCACGCGCACAAGAGTTGCTTTTGAGGTGGCGGCTACGCAGCTTGGCGGTCACGGCTTGTTTATTGATTGGCGAACCACCAACTTCACGTTGGCGGATATTTCAGATGAGATTAGGTATTTGTCTCGTAATGTTGATTGCATAATGGCTCGATTGCTTTGCGACAGCGATTTGACGAAAATGGCTAATGCTTCACGGGTTCCGGTGATCAATGGTTGCGACGAGAAGTATCATCCAAGCCAAGCACTAGCGGACCTAATCACCATAAAGGAGAAAAGGGGCACTTTGAAAGATGCTAAGCTTGTTTACATAGGCGTTCACAATAACGTTTGTAACTCTCTCATCGAGGGCTGCACCAAAACAGGAGTCAAACTGACAACCGTTGCACCGATTTTCAATGAAGCCGCAAGAGACGATGAGCTATTGGCCGAGGCTAGGAAGAGCGGACTTTGGCAGTCAACTTTGGATGCCAAGAAAGCGGTTAAGGATGCAGATTTCGTTTACACTGATACGTGGATTGATATGGAGTTCTTTACTGAACCCAAGTTTGCCTTAGAAAAGGAGAACCGCATTAAACTTATGATGCCTTACCAAATCAACGCTGAACTTCTGAAGGGTGTTGGTGCCTATATCATGCACGATATGCCGATTCACCGAGGGTACGAAATAAGCGCTGAAACCATTGAAAACACGAAGTCTGTAATTTATGAGCAGGCAGAAAACAGACTGTATTCGGCTAAGGCCATAATGCTGAAACTGATGAAGTAGATGCCTCTCTTTGTAGCTTTCTTAAGAGGAATCAACGTTGGCGGACGCGTCGTTAAAAAAGAGAAACTGCAAGAAGCCTTCACTGCTTTAGGCTTTCAAAACGTTTGCACTTACAAGCAAAGCGGGAATGTAATTTTCGAAACCTTCGACGAAAACATTGAAGAAATCAGAACAAGAATCGAGGACAAACTTCTGAACATATTAGGATACAATGTGTCAGTGTTTATCCGATCAATCTCTAAGGTTAAAGAGGTAATCGAGAGCGAACCCTTCGAAGGGCAAAGCAAAGAAGGCAGAAGCTTTTTGGTGACTTTTCTTGCGGCTGCCCCGGCAAAATTTCCTTTTGAGTTGCCCATGACGATTCCAAAATCTACTGCAGAAGTAATTTCAGCAAAAGGCACAGAGGTTTTTAGTGTGACCCACGGTGGCGGAGAAGGAGCGTTGCCTAACCCGTTTTTGGAGTCAAAACTTAAGGAAAAAGCCACAACTAGGAATCTGAATACAATTAGAGAAATCGTGAAAAAATACAGCGTTTAGGCCTTTCTTTTGTAGCCACACGAATAGCATTTGGCGTCGTGCACACAAACCACGTCACCGCAACTTGGACAAGTATACTTTTCGGTTTGGCTTTTAAGGAATTCATCCATACCTCTGGTTCTTACCATTTTTAGGTTTTCAACCATACTCATACTATATCTTTCTCTGTAGCGTTTGTCAAGGTGTTTAAGTTTTTCACACGGAATTGTTTCGCATTCGCTGCAAGATTGGATTTGATGTTTTCTAAGTTTTGGGCAGCCTCGTATTATGTAGCAGTTTTTACCTCGAGGAATGCAGCCTGCGCAGTATGTTACTTTACCTCTTACCCGTGGTACGCTGTGGATGTATGCCAAGTAGGCTCTACATATCCCGCAGTTCATTCCGCATGGCGCAACAAGTTCTGGCGTAAATTCGTTGTGGTTCATTAATTGCTAGTTGCGGCTGACTACTTAATTATTTTGTGGCTTAGAAAACGAAAGATCAACTATCTTGATTTTGTTAATTTAATTGAATTCTTTAAAAAAAAATCATAACCGCAATTGAGAGAGACTTGAAAAACGGCACATGCACTTATGGATATTAGATAGGGTTTAAGCCTTCTGAATTTATGAGGAATTAAGAGGGAGTATAGGTTATGTTGCCTGGAATGTGTGTGGATTTGAGCTTCCTTTTGGTTGTGACCCTCTATCATTTTTAGGCGCTATCTAAGAACCTTAGAATGTGAATGGATATAGTTCTTTGTTGGGTTCATTATGTCCTGCTGCCAATTGCATCTTGTATTATAGCCCAAAGTCCCATTCCTACAAATAGAAAACCTAAAAATGCCAAAGTTAACCCGTTTATCATTCCTCCAAAGTTAGCAGGTGCGCTTGTAAAAAATAATTGAATAAACTCAACTGCAAAGATCAAAAGCAAGCCCCCCAACGCAAAAGTAATGATTCCCTTGATTGCACTTACTCCCAACAAATCACCTTGTCAGACTTATCACAAGTTACTTAAATAATTTGCACAACCAATAGAAAAGGGAAACAACTGTCACTTTACAGACTTAAAATCCTATTTAAAAATCCGAGTATTGCGCCTTTTCAAACGTGCCTGCGTTCGAAGGCGAAGAGAATTTTTGATTCCGCTTATTCTAGAATTAGATTGCCCGCATGTTTTGTTTTAGGCTTGTAGACAATAATTTGTGTTTGTTCTTCTATTACTGCTAAGTCATATTTCTTTGTAATTTCTCTAATTTGTTGTCTACATTCATTATTCAAAATTGTTTTTATTCTAACTTTGTATCCGGTTGATAATGCATCGTTAGGACTTGGCTCCATCAAGATAAATGATTCTGAATCCATTTTGCATTTAGCTAATAATTCCTTTAGGAAAGAAGTTGCTTCTTGTTTGTTCATTTTATAGCTCTCTAATAATTAGAGGCATTACATATTTTAAGACTTTGGAGTTGTTCTTCTTATTGTGAAAATTAGGTATTTGAAAAAGGAATAGAATAAAGAGACAGAATAATTTTGTAGTTAAGTCCCTTTTTTAGTTACTCTATCCTTAGCAAATGAGTATTCGACATATTCTTTAAGTGTGCTGTTGGTTTCTTCAGCTCTTTTTTGATCTCTTCGTGAACTTTGTCGGTAACTGTTATGCATTTGCATCCTCTACGTAGCAAAACTAAACAATCTCCATTTGTACTTTTACCGTACAATCAACCATATTTTTAACTTTGAGGCATAATGATGAAACACAGTGAAAAGCCATTTCCAGAATATCGAACAGTACGTACAAAGAAAAGTAAAAGATCAAAGTCAGAAATAAAATTGTTGCCTGAGCTGGCGGTGCTTCCTATTCTTGGAGCGAAGTTAAGATGACTGTAATTGACGTAAACAGGAAACCACAGAAAAGTGAGAGACCCCCCTACGATTACACCATTATGTCCAAGTATTCGGAATAGGAAGGTTCTTTCTGAGACAAAGCTCATGCTCGCCTTTTTAACCGATAAACTTGTTTTCCCCAACTTCTTTTATGAGATTTTCTAAACATAAATTCTCAGTGAAATATGCCTTTGCATGTATGCTTTCTCCTCTCTAAGGACGTGTAATATTCCTTTTAGATGAAGCCCATTAGCTTGGAAAAAGCGCGGTTTTTAATTTATTACCGTTGTAATTGGTTTCCGATGGAGAACGCTTCGCCAAGTTTATCACCGATATTATAATACGCCATACTGCCGAATGAACCAAACAGGATTGGTCGCACCTTCTCGATGTCTGGAAGTTTATCCGGATTTAGAGCCTCGCTATCAGCGACCATTCCGACAATTTCGCCAATGAACATTGTATGAAGACCAAGATCGACCTGCTTGATGAGATTGCATTCAAGGGCATATGGAAATTCCTTTACGATTGGGGCATTGACCAGTTTGCTCTTTTCCGCATTAAGGCGGGTTTCCTTAAATTTGTTGCACGCTCTTCCCGACACCATGCCAACAAAGTCAGCCTCCTTGAAATATTTTTCAGAGGGAATATTCACTGTGAATGCCTGTGTCTGTTGGATGTTATGATAACTAAGCGTTGCTTCCCTAAGAGATATACTGATACATGGCGGTTTGCTTGATGCGATTCCTCCCCAGGCGGCAGTCATGATATTTGGCTTGCCATCGATGCCATAAGTTCCTATGATGAGCACTGGAGAGGGGAGCAATATTGTTTGTGGTGGAAGGAAGAGTTTTATAATTCATTCCTCGCTAGTCGCTTCTAATTGCTGAGACTTTCATGCTTACCACAATGTTTGCTGCTTCCTTTACCTCTTCTTCCGTCATACTTGCCATTTTGATTGCTTCTTTCAATGTGGATTCGCTTACTATGTATTCGAGAGGGTATGTTTTTTCCTCTAAAACTTTTACTTCTTGGAACCCAGCTTTTCGAATTAGTTCAAGGTATTTGTCTTTTAGTTCTGCTCCAGCAATGCATCCAGCGTAGGCTTCAACATTCTTTTGAATGGATTCAGGTAACTCTCTTAGGAGGACAATGTCTGAAACCATCAATCGACCTTTTGGTGAGAGAACTCTGAAAGCTTCTTCGAATACTCGCTTCTTATTTGGTGCCAAGTTGATTACGCAGTTTGAAATTACAACGTCGACTGAATTGTCAGCGACTGGGAGATTTTCAATTTCTCCAAGTCTGAACTCGACGTTTGTGTATTTGCCTTTTTTGGCGTTTGTCCTAGCTTTGTCAAGCATTTCAGGGGTCATGTCTACGCCTATGACTTTGCCTTGCTTTCCAACTTTCTTGGCGGCCAAAAAGCAGTCAAATCCTGCACCTGAACCTAGGTCTAAAACTCTTTCGCCCTCTTTCAAAGACGCTAAGGCAGTCGGATTGCCGCAGCCTAAACCAAGATTGGCACCTTCTGGAACCGAATTCATTTCTTCTTCGCTATAACCTATCATTTTGCTTACTTGCTCGTTTGTTGGAGCTGAACAGCAGCTCACATTTGAAGCGCAGCAAGAACCATTTGATTTAGCGACTTTTGCGTAGCGATTTCTAACTAGTTTCTTTACTTTTTCTTCTTTCATGATTAACTCTCCTGTTTTGTTACTCCTTTGAGTAGTGGTCCGAGAGTCTTGGTTACGGCACCTTGTAGTTTTTCAGCTTTTAACATCATAATACAGCAGACTTCGCCGTCTTTTTCACAAGCTACTACAGCAATTTTGTCGTTTGGCTTGAAGTTTGCCCTCTCACGTAAATCCTTTGGTAAGACAACTTGTCCTTTCACATCCATCGAAATTATTGCATCAATTCTGCAAGTGTCACCAATACAACTACTCACACTTATTCACCTTGACCGAACCAATATGTTTCCGAATAAATAAGCTTTCCTATTTTTCAGAAAAGTACGAATATATTATCTTATACTTTATTTTAAATAATAATGATTTTTCCAACTAATCGGCCAGGATATTTGATCTCCGACAATCATAGAGTGACTAACTAAGCTTACAGTTTGATGAATTAGTTTAGTGTCGATTTAATTCTTTTACTAAAGCTTTCGCTTCAGGAGAGAGTTTGGGCTTATTTCTTCGGCTTATAGCCAAGAACAAGGATCCAATAGAAATTAACGCTATTCCGAAAAACGCTACGCTTTCTTTTGGTAAAATTCCCAGTGTAAGTCCGACGGTGAAAAATACCATTGCAACCCCCATAACAACCATTATCGTATTACTCATGGCAGCCGTTGACTGCAAAGCAAATTCCTTCTTACCTGTATCAGTCACAATATAGTAGCCCTGTTTTTCCTCTATCATACCAGCATTCATCAGGTAATTCCAATCGTAATGAAAATGCCCATCTGACTTGTAACCTATTGCAGAACTGACACTTGATTTTGTCCCAGGTGCAGCTTTAATTCGGCTATTGGGTGCAGAATAGATGAGGTACAGTAGTTTGGTTCTTGGTGACTGAATATCTGCACTTATTCCACGTGATTTCGACAACGACAACCCCGTACTTGGTAAGTTTCAAAGGTAAAGATAAACAAAGCTCTATCCCTAGTATAGCTCACGTATTTTGTTCAAACTGAGGTTTTTGCTTATTACTCTAACTCTTAGAGTTGTCGCTCTTAATGTTAGTGCATTCTTTGGGTTGTTATTCTAAATGTTAGGGCTATATCCTTCATGAACTTAGTATGTTTCTAAAAAAATGGAGGCTAAAAAATGAATGTAAGTTTAGAATATAGCAAGACTTTGGCTGGCGAAGGCGCAATTCTCCTTTTGCTGAGCCTTGTTCCTTATGCTGGCTGGATATTAGGCATAATTGGCGTAATTCTGTTACTCAGAGGAATAAAAGAACTCTCAAACTACTACCAAGATGAAGAAATCTACAAAAACACACTTACCGGTGTGAAATTCTACATTATAGCTTTGGTAGCTGCTGGAGTTGCCATTACTGCATTAACCGTTGGTATTGGGTCTGCAACAGGCTTTACATTTTCAACAGGCTTTGTTCCCACAGTAGGCTTTGGAGTTGGGTTAGCAGCTTTCCTCGCTGGGCTTACCGCTGCTTTCGTATTCTACATACTTGCGTCATCGCACTTAAGAAGAACTTTCAATACACTTGCTCAGAAATCAGGGGAAGCATCGTTTACTACTGCTGGCAATTTGCTCTGGTGGGGATCAATCTTGTCAATCCTTCTTGTCGGCTTAATATTGATATTCATTGGTTGGATATTTGCTACGATAGGATTCTTCGCAATGAAAACTCAACAACAGCAATCATACAATCCACAACAATATGCATATTCTCCACCATCAACGCAGCCGGAGCAAGGAAAAGTAATCGAGAGCATAGGAATTAACCAAAACAACTATCCACAGGCTGAAACTCTAGTAAGGAGAGGGATTTAATGACTCAGGAAATTGAAGTTGAAAAAGACTCCGAATGGGGAAAATTCATAAGAAAACACTGGAAAATGGTTGCCACATTTGTAATAGCTGGCATTTTGATATTCATCGGTTCGATCTACGTCTTTCTATGGTTCACAAAAGATGCACAAACAACAGGTTTAGTTCCATCAACCCTGGGTCTTTGGACAATGGGAAATATAGTATCATTTATTTTGCATTTGATTTTCTGGGAAGTCATATTCATCGGAATTCCGGCAATTGTAGGAGCAGTAGCAAGTTGGCAATGGTGGAAGAGGCTAGCCGAGCAAGAAAAGAAAGAATATCATCTATCTGGAAAAAGCTCACGCGCTTCAAGAGCAGGTGGAGCAATCTCGCCATTACTTTTCATCGCATTCGCCATCAAAGTCTATGTTGACGGAAACTGGAATGTTGCAATTTCAACCTACACTTTGGACTATGTAGTTGGTTCCATGATTACAATACTCGTTTGGATAGTTGCCATCTTCGGAATTCCAGCGACAATAGGGATCATCTGGTGGATACGCCACGAGATGAACAAAAAACCCTAACCTTTTTTTAGTTTAGAAAATATTTTGCTGGAAGTTATCGTCTAAACAAAATTTTTGCCAATATAGTTCTCACATGAACGTTTAAATTACTATAGAAAAAAGTCTATCTGCAAATTACCTTAACAGATTAGTTGAGGGATAATTTTTAATTACTGCGTCTTGTAAAGTGTCTGGCTTGAGGAAAAAATAAAATGGCAAAGTTGGATTTCGGTGGCATCATAGAAGATGTCATCACGCGTAAAGAATTCACAGTGGCGCAAGCCCAAAAAATCCTAAAAGACGAAGTCGTCGTCTCACTTGGCTATGGAATTCAAGGTCAAGCCCAATCACTTAACATGAGAGACAACGGCGTGAAAGTAATAATAGGACAGGAAAAAGAAGGCGTATTTAAAAAAGAATGGGACAAAGCAATTGCAGACGGTTGGAAACCAGGCGAAAACCTCTTCCCAATGGAAGAAGCAGCCAAGAAAGGAACCATCAAAATGTTCCTACTCACAGACGCAGCACAAAAAGCAGTATGGCCAAAAATCAAAGCAACCCTCAAAAAAGGAGACGCATTATACTTCAGCCACGGCTTTAGCATCGTCTACAAGGAACAAACAGGCGTTATCCCACCCAAAGACATTGACGTGATCCTTGTTGCACCAAAAGGCTCGGGAACATCTGTGCGAAGAAACTTTGTTGACGGAAGTGGCATAAACTGCAGCTTCGCAGTTTTCCAAGACGCAACAGGTAAAGCTGAAGAACGCGCTAAAGCGCTCGGCATCGCTATAGGCGGAGGATATTTATTTCCAACCACATTTGAGAAAGAAACCTTCAGTGACCTAACAGGGGAACGCGGTACATTGATGGGTGCACTCGAAGGCATCCTGGAAGCCCAATACAAAACCTTGCGTGAACATGGACACAGCCCAAGTGAGGCATTTAACGAAAGCGTCGAAGAACTCACACAAAGCCTAATCCGTCTTGTCGATGAAAACGGCATGGACTGGATGTACTGTAACTGCAGTGAAACCGCCCGCATCGGCGCATTGCGATGGAGAAGCCGTTTCCGTGAAGCTACACAACCAGTGTTTGATTCACTCTACGAGCTTGTAGCTGCAGGCGAAGAAACACGCATTGTATTGGAAAAAAGCAAGGCACCAGACTACCGCCAAAAACTCGCAGACGAACTCACAGAGATGGGTAACAGCGAAATGTGGCGTGCAGGCGCAACAGTACGCTCACTGAGACCCGGCAAACAAAAGAAGCCAGAATAGACTTTTTTTTCCTTTTCTCCTTTCTTTATTTATGGCAAATTTCAAAAACCAATTTTGCTACTCGTGATTTTAAACAATTTTTCTTAACTGACTGTTTGCGTTTTCATGTTAGTTTGTGTTTATGAGTTTTAGTAGGCTTCGTGTCGATTTATTGTCATTCCGCAACTTATGTATGAAAAGGTGCATAGTTTTTCTGCGTATCCACTCAACTATTGACTCAAAGGAAAACAAACTCTTCAGGATAGAATACCTAAGAAGTCTACGCCTCAAAACGTCAAGGAGAGTATAAGCCAGAGTGACTAGGTGCGCGTGTATAAGCGCCGCTTCGCTCGCCCTAAACCTATACTCCCCAAAACCCAAAGCCTTAGCCCCCTTATAGAAGTCTTCTATCCGATGCCTCTCCAAAGCATGACCCAAAATCACTTCAACACTGCAACCCACCAAATCGGTGCAGAGAAAATGAACATCCCCCGTGCCTGCCTTAACATTCATCACAATTGAAAAATAGCCCATCTTAGGCAAGAAAACATCAGCCTTAACGGCAGAATAAACCTCGTCGTTAACTACAACATCAAAGAAACCGCCCTCTGAACGCATTTTATCGAAGAGCTCGTCTATTCGGTATCTTTTTTCCTCGTAAAACACGATTCTATTGCTCTTAATTTCGCCTATCCAGCTGTATCCATGAGTTTTGCACTTAGAAGCCATCTCTTGGCAGGTGAACCAGGAATCCCACAGCCAAATTGTCTTCTTCGCCAGTGGAGTGTGTTCATCTATGATGTCGCATGCTAACTGGAGCCTCGTCTTAAACTCAATTCATTTCTCTATGCATTTCTTTTGGTTGCCATACAGTTTCAAGCCGTCAGGAACTGCCACATTGTTATTTACGTAGAGTGATGTCACGTAGTCGTGACTCAGTACTGTTCCCATGGTTGAGGAGTGATTGTAGCAGACCATCTCGGTGCTTTGACTGTACTTGCGGCATACTGTGTCGTCGATGATCTTGTACTCAAATGAGTTGTCTATGTTTGCTTCGCTCAAAAGGATGTTCTTGGCTTGGTTGGCTACGGCTTTGATGTTCCATTTTGGGTTGGTTATGAATCGGTTTAGGCTGCTTTGGTCTTTTCTGTCGATGAAGAGTTCATTGACGCTCTTAACGTCGTGTTCTCCGTTTCCAGCTACCATCAGGCCTAGCTCGCTTCGGCAGAAATTCTCGTACTGTGGTTTGCTGAAGAATTTCTTGAATTTTGAGAAAAGGTTCTTAATCCTGCGGGGTACGCCCGCTATAAAGCCAAACATGAACTATAATATGTAATCCGCTCTAGAAATAAGCGTTGGACACAAAACAAGCCAAAAACGCAAACACTCAGTTAAGTTAAATGAGAAATGCAATTCCCATTGGCAGTGCTGTTTGACAACTTTCTTTGTATGTCTAAAATCGAATATCTCTTATTTATAAAATGGATTTGAAAGAAAGAAAGGAAAGAAAACCAGCAAAAACAATTGTCTATTACATTTTGTGTTCTTTGAGCATGGTCATTGGTGAAGTGCTAGTTTCGGCGATGCCAGGTATCGCTCTCAAGACCTCGCCAACAAAGTGCAGGCTATTTTCGTTGCTATCGGCTTTGAAGAAAATGACGAAATCCCAGTATCCGAATAGGCTCCATGAAGATTCTACTATTACTCCTTTCATTGGCTCGGTAGGCATCTTTTGGAACGCTCCCCAGAACTCGCCGCCTTTTCCTGAAATCGTTTTGACTAAAACTTGATATTTCATCATGTTTTTTTCCAACTTAAAACACCATTCTAATTTTTGTAAATTCGTGCCTTTAAGACTCTGTGACTGCATAGCAACAGCCACAACGTTCAAACGCTCCAATGCCAACGGTTGATGCTACCCCTGATGATTGGGTTAATTTCGGTTCAGTGTTAAATACCAATTATTGCAAGTTAAAACCCATTTTGAAATTGAGAGGATGACAGACTCATTCAGTATTGTGAATCCTTTTAAGAATTAGAAAACCGATGCCAACAACTACAAAAATCATCGTCCGCCAGTCAATCAAGCTAATCCATCACTTATACTCGACATTGAACAAAGCGATAAACTCCAACTTCACAAGTTAACTCTGAACCAAGTTGAAACAAAGGCATCAAAGATCCACTGCTCGAAAACTGCGCCACATCTCTAATTGCTATCCTATAATCGGCTAGAAATGAATTCACAAAGATAATGAGTAGGTATATTAAAAAGGCTAATGCCACCGAAAGAATGAATGATGCTTTAGGTCTAGACAGCCTGTTAACAGTATCACTTTCTATATTGTATGTGTTGTTTATTTTAAAAGTTTCAAGTTTCTTTGGAAAAGATGGGAATATGGTATGTTTCACTCGTTATTTGGGTTTTAGTCCAACCTTCCTGATTCAAACAAAACAATTTCCCAAAAGGAGCAACTTATTAAAAACTAAGTAGAGTTTTTCATACATTAAATTTTAGTCTTATGGTCAGGTTCAACTTTGACGGTGACGTTTGGTCCTTTTATTCCAGCTAAAGGTGGAAGGATATGGGAGATAAATTGTTCTGCAGTACATGGGCGAACTGTACCGTTTCGGCTGTATTCTTTCCAACCGTCTTCTTCCTTTCTGAACTTCTGTAGCCACCTTTCGTTGAACGTGATGTAGATTGTGCATTCAGAGTTTTTCATAGTTATCCATTGACAATTAATTATGATTATTTAGTTAAGAGTTCCGAATGACTGATTACATTGCAAGTCCACTTGGCTAAATACAAAGAATAGTTGCGATTTATTACCTTCTTCGCTTGAGCCTAAAGATATGAAGAGTAATTTACTTCATTGGGAGTCCACTTTTAGGCAGCTCAATTTTTTATATACGTTAAAAAATAGTGGTTAGCTTAACAATCAAGAGAGAAGGGGCCGCTACGAATTACATTAGAATTGATGCAGTTGCTATCTTTGCGGTTGGCTTTTAAGTCCAACAAAATGTGAGGGTAAATGATAACTATGCTCGCAAAACTGTAGGCATGTTAGTTATCGTTACAATGGTCATGGGAGTCTATTATTTTATTGACGTGATGGCTAATTCTGAACCAGGTCCTCTTCAGGTTAACATCATTTTTCCTAAAAGCTATAGGAACATTACAAACCCTATTTTGCTGAACCGTCAGTTATAAAGCCTGAATCTTGTTTACTTTCACTGCAGTCTCCCCTGTTCAATAAAGTCGTTTGGAGTTAGTGTTTAAAAACTCAAAAATGCCTTTTGCTATCCCTCAACTTTTGGGAGAAAGTTGTCATTTACGAACGTGGGAAGGAATTTAGTGATTTCAATTAGCAGTCCCTGCAAAATTAAAGGTTGGATACTTGATGCCTACCCTTCAAACGAAGGCGAAATCACGGTCTGGATTATTAGCGAATCTGGACAAAGAATACGCTTAACTGACAATTTCCAGCCTAAAATTTATGTTTCATCAAAACAAGACAACATTGAACCATTAATTGGAAAACTCTACAACAGCACCGATGTGGCAAAATGGGGTTTTGTCTACAAGTATGCTCAGCCCACAGATGCAGAGAAAACCAAAGTTCTGGAGCTTACGCTTAAAGACTGTAGAAGAACAATGACTCTGACAAACACTATTCTAAGGTTGGGCGATTATATGCGCTATCAGGTTTCCAACTGCGATTTGAAAGGAGACCGAGCTTACTTTTTCAGCCATGACATCTTTCCCCTTGCACTCGTGGAAGCTAAAGTTGAAAAGACAGGTCTCCAATACACCTTGCTTGACTCAGTAGCCAGCACTGATTATGCTATTCCTCCTTTGCGAGTTATGAAATTGAAGGTGGAAGTTGCCAAGAAAAACAAAATCGCCGACTTCAACGATCCCAATAGGCATAATTCAGGTGAGCCAAGAGCAAAAAGAAACACAAATTGACTCCAGGCGATGAAGCAGAAAAACTTCTTCAACTCGTCTAAAACAGTCAAAGAGCTTGACCCCGATATCCTGGTAACTAAAGGAGGCGACTCACATCTTTTTCCATATCTAACAGAGCGAGCAACCATAAACAATGTCACTGACAAATTTACTTTAAGCAGAGATGGTACACCATTTTCTTCGAAAACACCTTCAGGTAAAACTTTCTTCTCTTACGGTCGCACATTTTATAGAGCTGGACCAATTCGGCTTTATGGAAGAATCCACGTCGACAAAAGCAACACCTTCATTTTATCTGAAGCAGGACTTGATGGATTAATCGAGATTGCAAGAACTTGCCGAGTGCCACTTCATACTGCAGCACGAAACTCGATAGGCTCAAGCATGTCTTCGCTGCAGTTTTACCAAGCCATAAAAGACGACGTGCTTATTCCAAGAAACAAAAGCATCCCTGAAGCCTTCAAATCCGCGTATGATCTCCTTGTTGGTGACCGCGGAGGAATCGTGTACGAACCAAGGGTTGGTGCACATGATTACGTTGGCGAAGTAGATTTCAGCAGCATGTACCCGAGCATCATGGCAAACAACAACATATCAGCAGAAACAGTTCTTGTGCAAATGCTGCCCAGACTCGACCAAACGCATCCCAGAACTAAACTATCACATATGCACCAAACGCACAGGCATAGTACCCAAAACCCTAAGGTTCGTCGTCGACAAACGTCTCTATTATAAGAAAATGAAAAAAGAAGCCTCTGACCCACATCTTAGAGAAGTCTACGATAATCGACAGATAGCTCTCAAATGGATCTTGGTTACTTGCTTTGGCTACCTTGGCTACAAAAACGCCAAATTCGGCACCGTCGACGGCCACATTGGGGTTTGTGCTTTTGGCAGAGAAGCCCTACTGAATGCGTCACATACGGCAGAAGAGCAGGGGTTTGAAGTTATTCATGGCATTGTGGATTCGCTTTGGCTCAAAAAACCAAGCGCCAGCCTAGAAGACTACGAAAACCTTTGTAAAGCAATAACTGAGCAGTCAGGAATACCCATTAGTTTTGAAGGACGCTACAAATGGATTGTTTTCTTGCCCTCTAAAACTCACCCACGAGTAGGTGTTTTGAACCGTTATTATGGGGTGATGGAAGATGGCAAAATCAAAGTGCGAGGCTTAGAAATCCGAAAAAGAGATACGCCCCGCTTTGTATTTGATGTCCCAAACAGAAATGATTAACGCGCTGGCAACTGCAAACAATACCGATGAACTACGTAAGAATATCCCATTTGCTCTGGATGTTGTGAAAAGGTATCGCCAGAAACTGTTAGATGGCGAAGTGCCAATCGAGGACTTGATCATAACTAAGCGTATGTCAAGAAAGCCAGAGCGATACCGTCAACACGTCAGCCAGGTCATCGCTGCAGAGCAATTAATTAAGGAAGGCGCAGAAGTCCACGCAGGAAACAGTGTAAAGTTTCTTTTCACTCATTCTAAAGACAAGCGGCATGAACGCGAGTTAAAGCTGCTCAGCTGATTGAGAAAGGCGTGGAACCTGACATCAAAAAATATCTCATGCTTCTTTACTCTTCCGCGGCAAATCTGCTTAGCTTCGAAGGCTACACTACCGAATCAATCTGTGAAGCAGTCAGAGAACAAAAACAAAAGAGCCTCTTGAAATACTGAAGGAATTTGCTTGGTGAAGCTTCGGTTTGATAAGTCAAAAAGATGGTACAAGAACCACAGAAAAATCTACGAGTACGACCGCATCGCGCTTGTTTTCCCCAGGGAATACCATGCCTTGCTAAAACTCTTCCGAGGCAAGCAACTCTTAATTCACGTTATAAAAAAGGATGGTAGCCTAAACATATCATTATCTGAAGGCCAGCAACCTTAATTTACATGACTTTCTTCCGTTATTCATTTTTTTGTCGCCGAGCGGTTAACGAATTTAGACCTCCTGAGTTTGTTTTGACTCTCAGACCAGTTATATTCTATATTGAGCAACAATAAAGCATATAGGGCTGTGTTTTGATAAATAAGCCCAGTGATATGTTTGAGAAAAGTACGTTTGGCCAGTTTATTATTGTTAACTTTTTTGTTAGTTTGCATCTTCGCTCTTCCCCAAGCACATGCTGAAACTAGTACAACCTTGACCGCCCCAAACTATGACGGTAATAACTTCTTACAATTGACATCAGGGTCAACATACCAATATGAAACGAATCCGAAGATAGCTATATCGCAAGCCTATGCAGATGGATTTATGGGGAACACAGTGTTCGAGTTGCGTAATGCTTACGACTTAAATCATCTATATTCAGCGGGATACGACGGCAGAGGCCAAACAGTAGTCATTGTCGATGCATACGGTAGCCCAACAATCTATCAAGACCTGTTAACTTTCATACAATGGCAGAATACTTATGCTGCAAACCTGCCCTGGACAACCATGGCTGAAGTGAAAAATCACCTGCAAATATACTATCCGCTTGGAAAACCAGTTTTTAACGCCAAAGATCCGAACCAACTTATATGGAGCACTGAAGTAACCCTCGACGTTGACATGGTTCATGCTATAGCTCCAAAAGCAGACATCGCATTAGTGATTGCCCCAAACGATGGCAATAAACCTCTTGATTATGCAGTGAACTATGCCATTACTCACCACTTGGGTTCTACAATTTCTTTGAGCTGGGGCACGCCAGAGTGCAGTTTAACAGGACCCCAAGCGCTCAAGCAGGTACGCGCAGCTGATGACATCTACAAGTCAGCTTCAAATTCAGGAATAACCGTGTTTGCTTCTGCTGGAGACTGGGGAGCAGCAAACGGTGCACCTGTTAACAATGCTATGTTCCCATCATCTGACCCATATGTCACAGCAGTAGGCGGAACAAATCTGTTCATGGCTTGTTCCGACGGGTTCATGGAAGGGACGCAGTCATGGGACGGACAAAATCACATAGGCATAAAATATTCCTATGAAATTGCAGGCAATGACTACCAAGCCATGGTCGCTGACGGATTCCCAACACCTTTCGACATGGCGACTACGGGAGGCGCGGTGAGTTCATTGTTCCCATTACCAGCCTGGCAAAAAGGAATAACTCTAACCGACACACGGGGAACAACGATGAAACCCACAGGAAGGTGTACATCAGACGTTTCGTTCGACAGCGGAGTCTACGGCGGGCTGGGTCCCATATTTTTGAGTGCTGCCACTCCATGTGCGCCAATTATGGGCATCGGCGGTGGAACAAGCGCAGGTCCACCATTCTGGGCAGCATTGACAGCTATTGCATGTCAGTATACGCATCATAATCTCGGATTCATTAATCCTCAATTATACGCCAACAGAGACACCTATTACAAAGATGGCGCTTTCCATGACATAACACTTGGCGATAACACATTCCCCACAGGCAACACTTTACCAGGGTACAAAGCAACACGCGGTTGGGACGCACCTACAGGCATAGGCAGCCCTGACGCTTCAATCTTGATTCCAAAGTTAGGGCAATCGGACATTTCTCAATCCCAAAACAACTGCAACGAACATAATAATTCTGAAAAGCATAACTGATAAGGCAACAAACTTCCAAAATTTTCTTTTTCTTATAAATTATTGCGCACCTCTTCAATATAAATTAACAAACGCCTAACACTACTCGCGATAATCAATGATTTTCTAAACCCTATGGTTAGCAGATACCATAAGAGTCTGATTTGGCTTCATACTTTTTCGATAAATATGGCTTTGAGCATCATCACTTCAAATTACGCCGCCGTAGGCTTTGTGATTGCTCTAGTGGTTACAGGATGCATGTAGAAGAAAAGGTTCTCGTTAACGAAATGAACAACATTTATGTTGAGTACATAAAGCGAACAAAACTAGTAATTCACAACGTAGTTTAAAACCTAATTTGCTCAGATAGCTGCACGCATCTTTGGTTTTGCGCAGAGCTAAATGCAGGATTCAAGTTTTTTTAGTATTTCTCGATAAACTGCTAACGCCTTCTTTTCATCGGTTACGCCTTTTATGAGCATGCGTCCTCCATTGAAGAGGCTAACTTCATATTCCTTGTAGTTGAACATGATGGCTAAACGTGACTTCAAACGAACAGTAAACTGCTTTTTCATTACGGGGTAAACTTCATCAAGGTTCAGTCGCAGCGGTTTTTCCGGGTTAATGTTAGCCGTATCTCTTCCGCAAAGCCAAACCAGTCGTTCACTGGCCACAACCCCAGACAAATCGCCATGGCAAACAGGACAGCGAGTGCTCTTAGATATTTCAATTATTGTGAAGTCCATGTCGCTGAAGTCGCAGACCAACAGTTTGCCCTTCAAAGTCTGCCCCACTCCAGCCAACAGTTTTATGGTTTCCATAGCTTGCAAAGCACCAATCACTCCAGGCGTAGCTCCAATCACACCACGAGTGCTGCATGTTAGCAAGTCGTTGTCAGAGAGGTTAGGCATCAAACATGCTAAGCAACCCGTTTCAGGCGGAGCAAACACCGAGAGGTTGCCTTCTATTCCGATGGCCGCCCCGAAAACGTAGGGAATTTTTAGTTTTACGCAGGTCCGGTTAACTAGGTACCGTGTCACCATGTTATCTAAACCGTCAATAACACAATCTACACCTTGCAAAAGCCGATCGACGTTGCTGGTGTTTGCGTTTTCAGAAAAAGCTTCAGTCCCAATTAACGGGTTTAGTTCTTGCAGACGTTTTGCGGCGATTTCAGCTTTTGGATAATGCAAATCAGCGCTAGTGTAGAGGATTTGGCGGTGAAGATTCTGCAACTCAACGGTGTCCTGATCAATCAAGCGAATGTAGCCAACACCCGCTAAAGCAAGATAAAGCGAAGAGACCGCACCTAAGCCACCTGCACCGACAACGGCTACTCTGGACTTAGCCAAACGCTACTTGCCCTTTTTCACCGAGTTCGTTCATTGTGATTTGGCGACTGTAGAATTCTTTGGCGAACGCTTTTTTTTCTGCCGCATCCAAATAAATCATTCTCCAGTGTTGTGTTGTTAGTCAGTGTTATATTTGCTTTTTATCCCAACATTGGAGGATGGAAATGTGGCTTTCAAAGAATTTGCCTTAATACTCAGATCTTTCGCCAAAATCAGAACAAAACAAATTTAGCACTTTGTATTCTTTAAGTATCAACTCTAGCATGGAGAAAAGAACTATGAAGGATCTGGTTGTTTACCAGCTCTTCAAGCAATTTACCTCGAAGGGCGTTCCACTAAAGAATAGTACATATTTTGTTCGAACGTCTTTGCTCAACTGTGTGAATGATAAAGTATAACTAAAGGTTTTTTGCAAGAGTTACTCTGAATTGAAAACTCCAGTTAATTGTCATATTTCTGGAAACTTACCTTTTATCTTGAACTGCCTTTCATAGATTTCTCTAACTTTATCTATGGTGTCGGCGTCTTGGGGTGTCTTATCAGTCCTTATGCGGGTGATTCGTGCAAACCGTAGTGCCATTTGGCTCTTGTATTTGGGGCTCTTTTGAATCTCGTTGTAGGTGACCTCAACCACAATTTTAGGAATAACTACAACACGATGCCCTTCCTGCTCAACTGCAGAAGCCTTTAGTTGTTTAGTCATCTCTGCGATTTCTGCGTCGGTTAAGCCCTTGAATGTTTTGCCAAGATCCATAAATTCACCTGTCTCTGGATCTCTCGCCGCCAAATAGTAATCGGAGAGCCAACCTTTCCGTCTGCCATAACCATACTCAGCAGCAGTGATAGCAAGATCTAGAGTTTCGAGAACTGTCTTGATTTTCAACCATTTTTTACCTCGCCTTCCAGGCGTATAGGGGCTATCAAGTTTCTTTGCCATTAACCCTTCGTGGCCCGCAGCTGTGGCCTCTTTAAGAAAACCCTCCGCATCCTTTTGCAAGTCGGTGACTATTTGCTTGCTTAAGTTGATTTCTCCAGCGTTATCTGAGAGGATTTTTCTTCGCTTAATATATGGTAGCGTGATTAGGCTTTCCCCGTTAAGGTAGAGAATATCAAACAGGTAAAGGGTCAGAGGGACCCGCTGAGCCATATCCGTAACACCGCGAACCCTTTTGAAGCGCCGCATTAAATGCTGAAAAGCAATCGGAAAACCAGCACTATCCAACGCAACAACTTCGCCTTCAAAAATCGCCGACTGCACTTTAACGTTGCGTTTGATGATTTCAACGATTTCAGGAAGACTCGCTGTTACGTCACTTAATCTTCGGGTGAAAATCTGAACCTTATCTTTCTGCTTGTGAATTTGAACCCTGGCACCATCATACTTGTATTCTAAAGCACTCTTGCCGCAATGCTCAACCAACGCCTCATTCACAGTTTGAGCTGTCTGTGCAAGCATCAATTCCACCGGCCTAAAAACGTTAAAACCCGCCTTCTCCAAACCTTTCGCGCCTTGACTTTTCAGCACCGCCGCAACTTCACCTATATCGCCCAAAACCATGCCCGCATGCTGAACCCTCTTAAGTGGCACATCAAAAGCTTTGCCGACAGCTTGCTCCATCAATCCTTCATGAAGCCCTGTTCGCATTTCGCCCGTAAAGATTTTGACCAAGTATTTGGCTTCAACCGGGGTAGCCTCGCTAAAAAGAGCTGTCATAAGGCGTTCTTTTTTCGTTCTTGAGCCTGCGCCTGAACTTTGAGCGATGGCTTCAAGTGCTCGCCTGACTTCGGTTATTATTAAGGAGTTTTGTGTTAGTTGGGTTTGCTTTTTGGCTTTTGATTGTTCAAGAACAGCCTTGGTTGCTGAACCGATGTCTCCTGTGCCTGCCATGGCTTCTCTGAAATAGTCCCAATCAAACTGGCTTACTTGCTCTAAAACGTGGGTCAGAGTTGACCAACTTACATCTAGCGATTTTTGGCTGTATTTTGGGAATGCCCTACCAACCATCATGTTTGTAGCCGGTTCAATCTCATCTGGACCAAGAGTTTCTAGGTAATTTGCTGTTAAGTCTATGATTTCTAGTCGTTTTGTAGTCGCTTCGACCTTTTCAAGAAGTTCAGAGAGAGATTTGAATAAAGCAGGCATGACTTAACCTAGAAATTTAGACCATAAGAAATAGGGTTTCGGTTGCTTATTTAATTAATTACTGGTAATCTGGCTGCATTGCTATTTTAGTCATGATTTTCGCGATTAAATACGATGAAACACGATAAATTGCGATAATTCTAGAAGGAACCTGCAAACGATGCAAGCCCTGAATTAAGAAAGCAATTCAAAACAAAACACAAACAAAAAAAATGTACAAATATGGAATAGCTACTAACCTTCACTTTATTCGTTTCAATTTCACTTTTCCTCATTTTGCTTCACTTTCTGTCACTCAACCTGCAAGCAGTTTAAGCTTAAAATCAAAAAAGCAGCCCAAAACGCAAGAAAGAATAAATTTCAAAAAAAATTATTTTGCTAATTAACCCTACAAAAATCAAAGACTAAAATAATGAAAAATGGGCTTAACGCTAATCTAAGTAAATTCTAGCAGCTCTATAGAAGGGAATTAAGAAAATACAGAGAACGATTGGTCTTCGTCGCTGCCTGAACTTTCATTGAGTTTCTGGTTAACTTCCTTAATCTTTTTAGTTAGCTCTTCAACTTTTTCTTGGTTTCCAAGCGCTGTGAAGCAGTCCCTAGCATATTCTAAGGCGCTAACGCCATATCTGTCAAAGGCCTTACTAAACGATATTTCAGAGGATTTCATGAAGAGCTCCGCAGCCTTCTCATTGTCTTTGAGGGCAAAATCAGCTTCACCGGCTTTATAATACATTTCTGCCGCACCAAAATAGTTCTGTCCTTTATAGTAGAGCTCGCCAGCTTTGACAAAAAGGTTTCTTGCTTCCTCATAGTTGCCGTTTTCCATAAGCGAAATCGCTTGTTTATGCAATTTAATTGGGTCTTCCCTTACGTTACTTGTACTCATGATTTGTCACTCGTATTCGCCATTATTTTGTAGTGAACTCCCATTTAGATTTTCCTCTTCTGAGGCTTAATAAGAAAAGGGACTTAATTGTCAAGCGGATCAGCGATGATACTTTTATATGGTGTTGTCAAATAAAGTACTTTCTTGAGACTTTAACGCTGTGAAATAAATGAGTGATAAACAAACTCCCAACAGAAGTCTAATTGGTTTTGCTCCATCTGCCGCTTTTAAAATTGCTACAGCCGCAATCTTTGCAGCACTTGTGGCAGCTGCCACCCTCTTGTTTGTGGTTCCTATTCCAGCGACAAGCGGATACTTCAACCTTGGGGAGACGCTGATTTACATTGCAGCATTACTCTTTGGTTCAGTAGTTGGTGCAGGAGCAGGTGCAGGAGCAACAATATCTGACATTCTTGTAGCCGCCCAGTTCGCCCCAGGCACCTTTACAATTAAAGCAATAGAAGGCTTCCTTGTCGGCTTCCTAAACAAAAAAATAAACCAAAAAACCCGACGCATAACTTTGAGCGCCACAATAGCAGTTGTTATTGGCGGCTTTGAAATGGTTCTAGGCTATTTCCTATACGAAACACTTGCCTTAGGCTACCCATTTGCATTGGCAGCCGTAGAGGTTCCCTTTAACATTGTGCAGATGCTAATTGGCTTAGTAATTGCTGTGCCAGTTATGCATGCGGTTTTGCGTGTTTTCCCACAGCTTAAAAGCTCGATTTAACAGAGGATAAGTTATGAAACTGCCTCCGGGAAAAATTCCCATAGACATCCTCAAAGAAGTAGTTTTCAAAAATCTCGGAGCCGAACGCAGCGAAATCATCTTAGGCCCAACTGCCGGAGTAGATGGCGCAGTACTTGATGTTGGAAACAAAAACGCAATCGTTTCAATGGACCCCATCACAGGCGCAGTTGAACGCATCGGTTGGGAAGCAATCAATATAAACGCTAACGATGTGGCTACTTTCGGGGTTGAACCAACGTTTTTCTTTTCATGCTTGCTTTTGCCAGAGAACGCAGACAGCAAAATCGTTGAAATAATAAGCACCCAGATGCACTCGGCTGCAAAAGAACTCGGAATAGCCATTGTTGGTGGACACTGCGAATCAACACCAGGGCTTGCTAACCCAATTGTCGTTGGCTGCGTCATGGGCTTAACAGAAAAAGGCAAATACGTCACCGCTGCAGGAGCAAAAAGTGGTGACAAACTGATTCTAACCAAAAGCGCAGGGATCGAAGGCACAGCCATATTAGCAACTGACCGCGAAGAGCAACTGAAAAAGGTTTTTAACCCAACCATACTTGACAGCGCCAAACTATTCTACAACCAGATAAGCGTAGTAAAAGATGCCTTAACAGCTTACAAGGCTGGCGGAGTCCACGCCATGCATGACCCAACTGAAGGCGGAATCTTAAACGGCATACACGAAATGGCAGACGCCGCAGGCTTAGGCATCCGTATTTTTGAAGAAAAAATAACAATTGAACCTGAAACCGCCAAAATCTGCCGCTACTACGAAATAGACCCATTGCAACTAATCAGTTCAGGCGCACTGCTCATTGCCGCACAGCCTGAGACAGCAGACAGAATTGTTGAAAGCTTATGCCAACAACACATTTACGCTGACGTTATCGGCGAATTCAACCTTAACCCAAACAAACGTTTATTGATGCATAAGGATGACTCGGCGGAGATTCTGCCAAGACCAGTATCAGACCACCTATGGATTGCATTAAGCCGCTAAATTGTTTGAAGAACTTCTACATCCAAACAGTTTCTGATAAGACCTTGAAGCTCCGGGTGCAGGAAAATATAGTGCTTAAACGCCGATATGGTTTTTATAGTTCTAATCAAAAATAGTAATACCAACTTTAGACGGCTAGTGACACTTATTTGACGACAAGCATCAAGAAAGCGACTTCTATAGCAACACGCTCTATGGTTCCCGGCAAGCCTCACCACGCTCAATGGTTACTCACAAGAAAATGCAATTACCGCTGTGCAGGTTGCAACGTATGGAAAGAACAAGACGAGAGAGAACTAACAGCCGAAGAAATAAAAAAAGGACTAAACATCCTGAAAGATTTAGGAATAATTGAGCTTGTACTTTCAGGCGGAGACCCGCTACTTAGGGATGACATCGACGAAATTATTGATCATGCCACAAAACTTTTCCTAACTACCGTTTACGACAATGGAAGCATGGCTGCAAAAAAAATCGATTGCCTTAAGAAACGTAGATTTCGTAGCAATCTCAATAGACAGCCTAAACGAAGCAAAAAATGATGCAATAAAAGCTGTGCCTGGCGCTTGGAGAAAAGCAATGGCAACTGTAGAAACGCTTCACAAAGAGGGAATAAACGTCAGTGTCACGCCCACAATTTCTCAGAAAAACCTGTATGAAATTGTTGACTTAACAAACTATTTCACTGAAAAAGAAATCCCCGTTTGGTATTGCCTTTACTCATTTGACACTTCCAAGGACCAAAAACAACTCTTTAGAATTGGAAAACAAAATGATGATTTCATGATAACAGATAAACAAGCCATGGTTAAACTATGCGATTCGCTCATAGAAATGAAAAAGAAGAATAAAAAAATCTTAATGACCAACAAACTTCTAAAAACGATAAAAAGCCTTTATGAAGAAGATAAGAGAACATGGAAATGCCAAGCACTAAATAACTTTTTAGTCATAGACCATTTAGGCAGAGTTGCAGGATGTCACAGCCACAACTTCGCAGGTTCAGTATTTGATTTGCCCAAACAATGGGACAGCAATGAATTCAAAGATCTACGCAAAGTCTACCATGAATGTACCCAATGCTGCTATCTATGTTACGTTTTCTATTCTGTTCAAGGAAGTTCATACGGGCATTTGTCATTGGCAATAGATCAATGGAAAAACGCCAACTTACTTTTTAAAAGAAACTAAGCTTCCAAATTCGAAAGAAAACTAAGCCAGCCGAAAGCATTCAAAGTAGATAGAGACACAAGTTCTAATTCAGCATCGATGTTGAATAGTGGATTTGTCAAAGCTCCTATCCAATTCTGCTTCACAGCGTCATATATTAAACGTGGACCTGCGCCGATCGGTTTTTTTAGTTCTACAATGGCTGGTAAAAAAAGAAGTCTAATTGTTAAAAGCGGTTATTAAAGCTGTAACAACAAGTGTGTATATGCTTTCTATCGCATTATGTCGCCTACTGTTAGCAACAACAGTGTAGCCAAGCAATTTAATATGAATTTTTCATTCACGCTTCCCCTTTCGCCCATTAAGCTGCATTTTGCTAAAGAAAAGTTTCTAATTGTGTCTATTTAGAGTAATAAGTCCTATGGAATTACACAATAGAAGGAAAGTTCTATTTAATCAGGCATGAGGAGCAGGAAAAACTACGTTACCAATTACTCTGCAAAGAACCTCAAAAACCTCTTGAGCACTCAAATTATCGGTGTCCAAAACCAAATCAAACGGCGTAAGATCCTCACCTAAATCAAAACCGTAAAGGTTCTTGTAAATTGCTTTTGTCCTAGCTTCTTTCTCTTCCAATACCTTGAATGCTTCATCAACACTTATTCTATCACGCACGGCGACTCTTGCTGCTCTCTTTTCAATTGAAGCCATCAACCAAATTTTAAAGCCCTCCTTAAGCAACCACGGCATGGTCCAACTGTCTAAAAGAACATTTCCCTGCTGTGCATATTCAAGTAGCTTGGCATCCGCTACCTTGTCAAATTTAGGGTCACTTAATCTTTCCTTAAGAAAGCCTAAACCTTCAGGGCTCTCCCACCAACCTTCATGTGACATTTCATAGCCTTCTGCCTTTGCCAGTTCCTTAAGCGCATCGCCGCCTGAATAACACTTTAGGTTATATTTATGGGCAATTTTCTTAGACAACGTACTTTTTCCTGTTCCAGCCATTCCAGAAATACAAATTACGTTTTTTTTGTCTGAAAAGCACAGATTTGTCTTTTTAGCCATTAGCGCCACCATAATTTCTGAATTAGTTTTCGATAGGCATAATTCCCAATATACGAGATGCAAGTAAACCTAGGCCGAACGAGCAAATTGGGTACCAGTAAATCACCGGGACAGCACCAAATCCGGGCACATAAACCAAAGATGTGATCCCGAATACTGGTGTTAGTACGAAAAACCAGACAAAGATGTAGAGGAATGATATGCCGAACTGAACCATTTGGGGTTTTAGCATCTTTGCTTGCATATTCTTAACTTGAGATTCCTTCTTCTTTAATTTCTCAACTTGCTTCTTGTCATTAGCTCGCATAGCAGCCATTGTTTCCCTACGATACTCATTCATTTCTTTTTGCATAACACGGTATTGCTCCCAACCCACAAAGTAATTAATTAAAAAACGGTTCAATCCAGTATTTAGAAACGCAATACTTGCTGCGATGCCAAAAATAATAATTGCAGCTATAATTGTGGTAATAGAAATGGTATAATTAACATCTAACGTGAATGCTGGAATATTAAGTCCATCTGAACTAGTGCTTTCGTTAGCTCCAATTATCCACTTATAGTTTCCCGCTATACGTGGGTTTTGCGCATCAAGACTGAATGAAAGGCTCTGTCCAGTGCTTAATCCTTCACTAGATCCATAAAGAAGAACGTAATTGTCTAACGTGTTAATTGTCCATGCTTGTGAAGCTGGCTGTTGGGTTATAGCAAGATTCTTGATGTTCGTATAGCCTGATGGAACTGTTATGTTTAAGTCGCCTATTGTGGCTGCACCCGTGTTGTTAATTATGAATTTGTATGAGGCAGCTTCTGTAACACCAGGATTGCTGCTTGAGATGGATGCTTGGCAACTTAGATTTCCAGCTGCTTTTGCTGACCCAACTAATACGCTTAGTGTTGAAACTAATATCAACGCAGTCAGCAGAATAAACGAAATTTTTGTAAAGTTTTTCATATATCTTCCGCCCAAGTACGCCATCTCAGTTTTTTGTTTTCAATAACTCTGCGTATGCGTATCTTGTTTCCTTGTTAATAACCGTTTTTGCTTTTTACCTTAAATGTTCTATCTATAAAATGGGCTACACTTTGTCTTTGAGGTATATTTCTGCTGGAGTTAAATAATTTATTCCTTCATGAGGCCTTGTGTAGTTGTAGTAGCGGATGAAACTCCAGTGCTCATTGAACAGGTGTGATTCCGTCTGGTATGCTTTATGGAAAGCTTCAATTTTGCCACAGGTGGTAGGTCTACGAACACTTGCCATAATATGCTCAATACCCAGCTCAATGCAATGTCTATCAAACGCAGAGATTTCCCCTCTTGCAGGCGTAAACTGTGTTCCCTGATCCGTAAGAATCTGCTCAGGAGTACCCATACCTCTTCACAGCTCTATTCAAGAAGCAACATTGCGTTCTCTCCGGTTGGACTCCAAATCTTAACTGATCCAGTGATAAACCGTGAATGGTCATCTTGGTAACTGATCATCCAGTAGTCATCATTGCACAGCTTGAAATCAGCTTGCCAAAGGCTGTTACTGTGCTCTCTTTGGAAACGCTTAGTTCCCCAGGTCTTTCTAGGCGAAGTTATAGGATGGTTTAGGCCAGCTTCACGGATGATGCGGTAAACTTGGTTGTGGTCTATCGAGCAGCCTTTAAGTTTAAGGCAACCGGCGATTTTCTTAGGTCCCCATTCATAGCGCTTGCGTAGTTTGATTACTTTATCTTTGATGAAATCGTCTGGTTCAGAACCAGTTGGACGACCTTTAGGTTTCTCTTCTAGACCCTTCCAACCCTGGGTTTGGTACCGGTTCCACCAGCGGAAAAACATCTTCCTGTCAATTTGAGCTTCGGAGCAGATGTCAGTAACCGATCTACCTTCCAGCTTTCGTTTTATGATCCATTTTCTAAGCTTTTCCCAATCTCGATCCAAGCAATCACTCCCCCGATTTTGGAAGAGTGTAGCCTATTTAAAAGATAGAACAGCTTTTTACCTTAAATTATTTAGGATAGGAAATTTCGCTAAACACTAAGCTTAGAAAGTCTTCTCATTAAACTTTTCAAAATATGTTTCATCTTGAATAGCATTTAACAGTTTAGTGATTTTTGAAATATTTGGACCTCGGTACTTTGAATTAAAAAACAAAGCACAAAAATTCAGGATTCACAAAACAAAAAAAGAAATCACGGTAATTGTGATCAGGGACAGTCAAGTACTTTTTGTACAGTAGCTGATTCGTTTGCTGACAACTTCCTGTTGTTCCGCTGTAAACACTTCTTCTTCACACGACGGGCACCTAAGCGCCTTGACTTTAGGCAAAATACAGCCTTCAATCTCGCAGACAAACTCAACTTCAACGTATTCAACACAACAAGTCGGACAAAGCAAAGCATTAGCCTTGGTGCATTCTTGTTTATTGGGTGAATTTTTTCCCAAGTTCTTCTGCCCAATCCTCTACCTTAGCTAAGTCGAGATTGTCAAAAATTTTTCTCCCAAGGATTTTCATGTGTCCGCCAAAAGCTGCCCAAGCTACAGCGTTAATATTAGGATAACGTGCTAAGGTTTCTACTGCAAATCTCACTTTCGCCGCTTCGCACTTCTCAGGGTCTCCTCCTTGACCGCAGGAAACGAAAAAAGCCACCTTCTTGCCAGTAAAATCGTTTTCAAGAAACTTTAACGCTTTGCTGTATACTCTGCCAGCCCTTACGCCAGCTCCAACGACCACATTGCTGTATTCGGATAGAGTGCTGACTTTTTGCTCTGAGAGATCAATTAAATCAGTGTCCAACTGGAACTTAGAACTCAAAACATCAGCAATTTTTTTAGCCGACTCTTCTGTGGCCCCGCCCTTCGTTTCGTAGGCTACAAGTGTCTTAGCGCCCATTTCTATGCGCTACCTTTTGACTCTTCAACAGGAGCTAGCCTCGTGCCGCAGTTATGACAGAAAATCGAGCCATACGGGTTCTTTGTTGAGCATTTGGGGCAAGTGATATTTTGTTGCTGTGTCGTTTTTTGTTGAATGTTTTCTCGTGCCCGCTGGATAGCTGAATGTGTCTCGTGTGCTGCAATATTGAATGCGCGTTCAAGCTCGATTCCTACTTGATAAAAAGCATCCCGCAACTCATCAACCGGATAAACCGCTTTTGCAGCTTTACCTTTATCTGTTTTAGTGCCGCAATTTGGGCAAAAAAAAGCGTTATCTTCGATTCTTGCACCGCAATTCGAACAGTAAGCCATTTTTTCACCTGTAAATATGCATAAGACAATTCAAATTTAAGTCTTTACCAACAGGTCCTGACAATAAAAAAGTGTAAAAACAAAAAAGTAATGGAGGAAAAAACCGCTCTCACTTATTTTACGAGTTTTCCTCTAGCGTCCTCAATCAACTTTACGGTTTGAAGGCGCCATGGCTCAAAATTTTTTGGCAAGGTAGGGTAAGCATTGTAGTGTGCACTAAGTTCTCGCATCATAGTCACGGTCAAACGAAGCTTGTTGAGGAATCCTATGCGCCGTATGCCTCGAAAGACCCGTTTGGCGGTTTCCGTGATGTTCAAGTGGAAGTCGTCTCCCATACCAGCTTTAAGCACGTCATCTTCAGTCAAGAGTTTCTCGTTCATGCCATAATTAAGGTCTTCGTCTCTACAGGACAGGAGGAACATTTTGAAAATATCTAAGGTTCCTTGTTTCTTACCATACGTGTCGATGTATTTCTTGTTGTAGCCCCATAGATCCTCTTTGGTTGGTTCACCTTTGCCCAAAGCTTCAACGATTTGCTGTCCTGCTAGGTAACCGCTTAGCATTGAAGGCCCGATGCCGCCGCCGTGAATTGGGTTAACCAACGAAGCGGCGTCGCCGACCAATACGATACCGTTTGAAACCATGTTGTCTAAGGGTCTTCGGACAGGATCAAACCATGAACCAGCATTTAGAACCAAAGAGTCACTAAAGATAGGTTTCTTAAAGGCTGTTTCGTAGAGTTGTGTTTTGGGATTTGGATAATTTTCGCGCATGCATGTGCCTATGCCAACGTTGACTCTGGCGCCACCTTTCGGGAAAATCCATATGTAACCGCCCGGTGAAGCTTTTTGGTTGAGGTAGATTTCGCAGAAGCGGGTGTTTTCTGTTTCTTGTTTGAGTTGGCGGATTTCTCTGTAGCATGCTTCAACGTCTTCGTTTGCTATTTCTCGGTCTATACCCATCTCAGCGGGAAGTTGTTTGCGTACCATGCCGAAATAGCCCGTAGCGTCAACGACAACTTTGCTGCGAAGCTCAAGTGTCTTGCCTGTTTTCATGTTTTTGGCTGTTACGCCTGTCACTGCGCCTTTTTCGATTATTGGTGAACGAAAATTCATGCAGTCTTGCAGGAGAGCGCCTTTGTCTGTGGCTTTTTTAAGCAACCATTGCCCAAACAGCCGCCTGTTAAGCAAGTAGCCTACGAAGTCTTTGTCTGCGATGGTGAAAATAGTGTTTTCATCAGGGGAGTAAATTTTTATGCCGTCGATTTTTGCTTCCAACTCGCCTCCTGTTGGTTTCTCTAGCCCGAGGAACTTGAGGTGGTGCTCTCCAAGAGCGTCGCCGCAGATTTTTTCTCCTATCTCCTCACGTTTTTTCTTTTCTACGATGCAGACTTTTAGTCCTGATTCAGCGATGGTTTTTGCTGCTAAGCATCCTGCTGTTCCCGCGCCTACAACTATGGCGTCAAATTTTTCCAAGTGTTATCTTCTCCTGACTGATGTATTTTGTATACCTTGTTGTATAAGTAAATGCTTATAAAGTGTGAAGTGAGCTCATCTACACCGAGTGTAAGCTAGATGAGCGCCCCATTAACCCTAAGCGCTGAATTTCGACGAATTGTTGAAGCGCGCATGGAACAAGTGCTGAAAGGTGTAGAGATAACATTGACCCAAATTATCGAAACCCAAAAAATAGCACCCTCCGAACTTAAAGCAGAACTTGACAGCCTTCAAGAGAGCTTTAATCTCTTGTTTCAGAAGTGGAACCTTGAAATACTCTACACATTATTGCTAAAAAATGCAATAGGTTTTGGCGAAATCAAACGAATCTTAACTGTTAACTCAAGAACTCTTTCAGACAAGCTCAAAATGCTCCAGAAATATCGTTACATTACAAGAAAGGTAGATGCTGGCCCACCACTGCGAGTGGAGTATGCTTTAACGCCTAAAGGAAAAAACACAGTACTTCTATCCTTGCCGCTTCTTTATTACTCACGCTCTATCGAAACAAAGCCCTAAACTAGTTTCTTCTCAAATCTTTTAATCGATTGCCCCAAACTAGTTGTTTCCTTTACAGTTTCAAAAACCATACATGTCAGCGACTTCTCTAAACCTTTGATTAATCGCAACTTATCCACCACAAATTTGCCCACTGCGTCAACATTCTCAGCTCGAAGCTTCACAAGTAAATCCCAATCACCAGTAATTATGTAGACTTCTTGGACTTCTGGGAGTCGCGCAATTTCCTCTGCCACATCTCTTTGAGAAACAGGGATATCATCGTTTTTCGTTCTATAGGAAACGGATGCTAAGATGAAGGCTGCAGTACCTAAATTCAACTTTTCAGGAGCCAAAATTGCACGGTACTGTTTTATCACGCCGAGTTCTTCCATGCGCTTTGTTTTTGCGAAAACTGTGGTTATGGGTGAGCTGATTTTTTTTGCGATTTGTTTGGCTGTGAGCTTGCTGTTTTCTTGTATTAGTTGAAGTATAGCTAGGTCTTTTTCATCTAGTTTTGAGCTCATATGTAAATATTACACGTTTTAAGTATAAAAACATGTATTTTTTGTAATTTATCTACGTTTTACTATAATAAACTTATTATCTCGTTTGCATAGTGTAGTTTCCATTAAATCAACATAAGTGAACCAAATTGAAACAAGAAATCATTGAAATTCCAAAAACATTAGATCAACTCTCACCAAGTGAGCTTGAAAGAAAAGCTTGCATTGGCAAAATTATGACTTATACGCTAAAAAGCCTCACATCCACATTTGTAAATAATGGCTTTCAATGGCTGCTTCCAGTAGCTCTAAGCCAAAGCACCGACCCGCTCTGGCCAGATCCAGGCGCATCCATAGACAAAAGGATTGAAGTTGACATTTACGGTAAACCAGTTCGCACAACCGCTAGCATGATTATCCATAAGCTTGTTGCTTCCTCCACCGCTTATCCGAAACTTTTCATCCTCTCACCTAACATACGCATCGAGAAAGCCGAACGTGCGAAAACAGGCAAGCACATCTATGAGTTTACTCAACTTGACTTTGAAGCCAGAGATGCCACCTCAAAAGACATCATGACCTTAGTTGAAGATGCTCTCTGCATATTGGTTAAAGATTTGAAGCGTGAAATGAAAGGAGAATTAACTACTCTATGTCGTTGTGTGACATCTTAAATCACCTAAATCGCCATTCAAAGTCTACGACCGCGTTGAATTAGAATCTAAATACGGTGCAACTGACTGGGAATTCGGCTTATCAAAAGATATAACCGAACCTGTTTGGGTGACGAACATTCCTAGAGAATTCTATGATTATGAAGACTTCAAATCAGGCAAATGGGACAACTATGACCTATTCTTGCCGCAATTCGGCGAAGTACTGTCAGGAGCGAAGCGCGAATGGGAATATAGCAAAATCTCAAAGAAAATTGAACGCGACCAAGTTAAGAAAGAGAACTATGCACTAGTGCTGAAAATGGCAAAGGAAGGCAGGTTAAAACCCACTGCTGGCGGAGGCATAGGCATGGAACGTTTAGTAGGCTGGATTGCAGGCGTCAAACATATTGGTGAATGTCAACCGTTCCCAAGAGTACCTGGTATTGTAAATGAACTCTAATAATGTGTAAAGAAACTGGCGGTTGAGTGTTACAATCCTCAACTTTTATTTTTCTTGCACAAAGTTTTTAATTTACTTACGCAAATGACAGCAAGGAAAGCGATAAAAATATGGGCATAATGAATCCGTACCTTGAGGCGCTTGAGCCAAAACTTAGCGCATCAGACTTCAAAAAACTTAGTGCAATAGATAACCCTAACTTGCATGAGTTCATAGCTAAAGAAAGCGACCTTTGCCAACCTAAAGAAATTTTTATCTGCAGCGACTCTGTCGAAGATATTGCTCATGTCAAAAAACAAGCAATTGCGTCAGGTGAAGAGCAAGCTATCTTAACCCTGCAGGGGCACACTGTTCATTTTGATGGCGAATATGACCAAGGACGAGACCGACAAGCCACCAAATATCTCGTGCCTAAAGGAGTTTTCCTAAGTAAAGCCCTCAACCAAATAGACCGCCAAGAAGGTTTAGCTGAAGTTAGAGGCTTAATGCGGGACTCTATGCAGGGAAAAACAATGATTGTTCGTTTAATCTCTCTAGGTCCAAAAGATTCAATCTTTACAATTCTCGGTGTGCAATGCACAGATTCATGGTATGTTGCTCACTCCGAAAGTCTCCTCTACCGCTCCGGATACGAACAATTTCTGAAAGCAGGACCAAAAAGTGATTTCCTACGCGTTATTCACTCAGCCGGAAAACTAGATGGTGACATGACAAGCGTAGAACATGACAAAAAACGCATTTACATTGACCAAATGGATAACAAAATTTACAGCGTTAACACTCAATACGCTGGAAACTCTGTGGGCTTCAAAAAACTCGCCTTCCGCTTAGCCATTCGAAAAGCAAGCAGCGAAGGATGGTTAGCCGAACACATGCTGCTAATGGGTGTCTTTGGCCCTAGCGGACGCAAGACTTACTTTGCTGGAGCTTTTCCAAGCGCTTGTGGAAAAACCTCAACAGCTATGCTGCCTGGAGAAACAATTCTTGGCGATGACATTGCTTACATACGAGACATTGATTCTGCTGCTCGGGCGGTCAACGTGGAATCAGGCATATTCGGCATAATACAAGATGTAAACTCTAAGGATGACGCTTTAATTTACAAGTTACTAACTAACCCTGGCGAAATCATTTTCTCTAATGTACTCGTCAAAGATGGAAAACCATACTGGCTTGGCATGGGGCAAGAACTGCCAAGAGAAGGATGCAACTACACTGGAACATGGTACGAAGGCAAAAAAGACGAGAATGGCAATGATATTCCCCCCGCCAACAAAAACGCCCGTTACACACTAGCACTCAAAGCACTAGAAAACTGTGATGCAGAACTGCACAACCCCATGGGTGTTGAATTAGGCGGCATAATGTATGGGGGACGAGACACCAAAGCCTACGTGCCTGTGCAACAAAGCTTCAGCTGGGAGCACGGCATCATCGCTTACGGCGCTTCACTTGAAACCGAAACTACTTTCGCAACCGTAGGTAAGGAGGGTGTTCCAGAAATTAACATGATGAGCATACAAGACTTCATATCGATACCACTGGGCAAAAACGTTCACAACAACCTAGATTTTGGACGCAAACTCAAAAAGCAACCAATCATTTTCGGCGTTAACTATTTCTTAAAGGAATTGGACAACGGCAAATACGTGAACGGCACTCAGGATAAGCATGTTTGGATAAAATGGATGGAGCAAAGAGTCCACAACGAAGTTGAGGCTTTGAAAACTCCAACGGGATACATACCAAAATACGAAGATTTACGACGGTTATTCAAACAAGTTCTGGGTAAAAACTACGCCAAAGAAGACTACGTTAAACAATTCACCATTCGAGTCCCGGAAAACCTAGCAAAAATTGAACGAGTCCAACGCTTCTACCAAGAAAACGTCACTGATACACCACTAGAATTATTTGGCATACTGTATCTGCAGCGTCAACGATTGCTAGATTCAAGAGAGAAATATGGAGACTACATCTCACCCGAAAACTTTGAGAAAGAAACAACCTGAGGCAATCAAAAATGAAAAAAATCAATATTACTTCATCACCTTTTTGGGTGAAGTTTTTAAATAAATCCTATTTACTGACTAGTAATTCATAACCGTTAATTAAGAAAATCAATGAATAAAATTTAGGAAAATAAAAAAAGGTGAAAAAAGAAATGATGATGAAAAAGCTACAGAAAAAAGGAGCGGAATACACAGTGAAAGCACTTGCTATTGAAGATGATGGTTCTTTCTCATGCCCCAAATGCGGTTTGCGCAATATCTCCTGAAGATGAGACAGAGGAGAATTATCAAATTTTAGACACTAAAGTTGTCAATGATGAACTTGCTGAACTAGTAGTATCTTGCGGAAAATGTGGAAGTATCATTAGGCTAACCGGCTTCCAACAAGATATCGACGCTTAGCAGGATTCATATTCTTAATTACTCCAATCTTTTCAAAAACATTACTTTATATTGAGAGTTAATGAAAAGATAACTGCTTATTCTTGTTGTGTCCTAATTAGTTGGCAAACAAATAGTTAAATTCGTCTCACTTGGTAATATTCGATGTTGATGTTTATGCTGATTGAGATGTTTATTGTGGGTATGTTGTCAACGAATTGTTACGTAGTTAGCGCTCAGCAATCTAAAGAGGCTATCATAATTGACCCGGGATTAGACTCATCCACTGAAGCGCAACAAATATTTGATTACATATCTGAAGGATCTCTAAAAGTAAAGCTAATCGTCAATACTCATGGACATCAAGACCACATAAATGGTGATGCTACATTTCAAGCAAAGTACAAGGTGCCAATTTACATCCATAGGCTTGATGCCTCTGCTCTTGAAGACCTTGAAAGAAATAGTTATCCTGCCAATGTCCTTCTGGAGGAAGACAGCTTAATTAAGTTCGGCAATGAATCGCTTAAAGTCGTTCATACACCTGGCCACACGCGTGGCAGCGTTTGCCTTCTCGGAGAACGACTTGTTTTCACTGGTGACACTTTATTTGCTGAAGGAATTGGGAGAACAGATTTTCCCGGGGGTTCAAATAGAGACATGCAGTTGTCTTTGAAAAAGTTGATGCGTTTACATAATAATTTGTTAATTTACCCCGGGCATGGACCCACGTCTATTATGGGTGAAGAAAAAAGGGTTAATCCCTTCTTAACTAACGCGGATAGTTTCTAATTAGGCTGACTTAATTGGTTTTGGCCAAGTTCTTGAAGAGCACGCAATCGTTTGATAATGTTGGGGTGAGTTGATAAGATTTCTACGAATTTGTCAGTTCCACTTGGCTGTTTCGCTAGTGTTTCTCTTAGCAAATCTTGTTTGCTTCGAATATTTGCAGTGTGCAAATCTGCCGCATCAGCGTTTGCTCGATCTGGGTCAGCGATAAATAATGCTCTAAATGAGCTGTTGCCTTTTTGTTGGTTTTGATTTGGTTTTGCACTTCGTTTACTTTCTTGAACTATTGTTACTAGACCTGTGGAAAGTTTTTCCGCTCCGTTGTCAACTACTGAAACGCTGTGTCTATCAGCATAATACTCGCGCAGTCGGCTCAGATACAGGGTAAAAAAAGTCAGTATCCATGAGAAAGCCATAAAGCCGATGCCTATTAGTGCGTTGCTGCCTCCACTGTTTTTCTTGTCGCCTCCGCCGAAAACGCCCGAAAGCATCATCGAGTAACCAATATAATAGAACAAAGCAGGCAGGAAAGATGCTACCATCATGACTTGAACATCACGGTGCTTTATGTGACCAAGTTCATGCCCAAGCACAGCTTCAACTTCCCCTCTGTCGAGAGAATCTAGAAGCCCCTGAGTAACGGCAACACGTGTTCCTGATAACGGTGAGCCGTAAGCAAAAGCGTTTGGAAGCGGAATCTGCGATAGCATAAGTTTCGGTATGGCTATTCCACTTTTTTTGCTCAGATCACTAACTACCTGATGGAGTTCTGGTTTTTCATTTTGTTTAAGTTCTCGAACTTTGTAAATTAAGCCTATAAGATAAGGTGCCAGAAGCCACTGAGCTATGTTGAGTCCCACGACCAGGACACCTATGGTTAAAAGGCTAAAACCTATTCCAGCTACCGTCAAGATAACTGCAAAAATTAATGTTGATAAACCAAAGATTATGGCTAGTGTTGCAGCCATAGAAATTCGAAGTTTCCAAGCGTTCATAAAGTCGGTCACTGTTGATGTTTAATCTTCAATGTCTTTCTTTGACTCTTATAACTTTTACGTGCAGCCACTGAAAAACGAATCCTTGAGAGAGCGTGCAAAATTGGTTCGGGCCTGTTCTTTTTGGGGAACAGTCTGTTCCTTGAGGAGTGTAATATCCCACCACAAACAAATCATAAACAGTGGACACTGATGGAAATTAAAGCAATAGAAAAACTGCTAACATGTCTATTTATTGTCCTTATGTTGAGTGCTGATTATGCGAGCGTAAACAAGGTTAACGCAGAAACCGCTCCACGCGTAACTGTCTATGACGGAGGCCACACTGCACTGCCCAGTCTATGATTGATACGAGCGGCAAAACCGACTACTCAGCGCCTCCAGTCATAACAGACCTGACTATAAAAAACATCACCTATAACATTCCACAGATTCAATTGCGTTTCAAGGTTAACGAAGACATTCGCGGGCAACCTACGGATTAGATGGGTAAGATAACATAACCATTACAGATAACTCAACATTGACAGACCTGTCTGTTGGAAACCACAACCTGATAGTTTATGCGCAGGACAAGGCTGGAAATGTGGGCACCTCCCAAACAAGCTTTACCGTGTTCTAGCAGTTAAACCAATTAAAACAAGCCGCTGAGCAACAACCAAAGCCTTTTCCAGCAGCGTTGACGACAAAGGCCTTATTATTGGCACTCGGTGTTGTCTCGGCGACTTTGAGTTATTTTAGACTTTACAGAAAATCGTTTTAGGAGGCTTTGGCGATAAAGATGAGCCTGCTTGATTCAGAGCTGAAGGTTTGCCCTTCATAATCGCCGTAAACCGACTTGACGCTGAAACCAGCATTCTCCACTATGCCCTGCAAACTGCCGAGAGTGTAGAGGCGGGCAACATGGTCAAAAACCCTAATTTGCCCATCCACCTTGTCACGAACAGTCCACAAATCATGGAGTCTGCTGCCATCCGTCGTTACCATGCGTTCTTGCAGCAGGAAAAAGCTCGCGTACTCACGCCAGTTTAGGTTCGCCGTTGGCTTGGTATCTTTTGATTAGTCGTTTACAGTTAAAAACATCAACTATCAAAACGCCATCCCTGTGTACTACCGCCCGCAGTTCGCGGAGACTTTGCTGGTCCTCTTGCTCGGAGGGTAAATAGCCTAAACTCGTGTCCATGCTTATTGCTGCAGAAAACGCATCTGGCTTAAAGGGCAAAAACCGTAAGTCTGCCCTGACAAGTTGCGCCTCCCGCCAACGGTTCTTCGCTATTCTCAAGAGATTAGGCGAAATATCTAAGCCAACTACAGCATAGCCTTCTTTGCTTAGGGGAATCAGGTGCCTTCCAGTTCCGCAGGCAAGGTCCAAAACCCGCCCATTCTCTTTCAGCATTTTTTGTAAGAATTGGATTTGTCGCTCAGTTTGGTTTTGGTCAGCAATCTCTGCCCAGTACTTACCCATTTCGTCAAAAACGCTCATGCAGTTGATTTCCGTCCACAGGATTTAGCAAAATAAGTTCAATAGAATTATTGAATCCCAAAGATTTAGCTGTTTTCGATTTATCTGTCTGGAACTTCACCGTAAGATTTTCGAGCCGCTTAAATATTCACATCGCTTACTTTCTACTCTATTGGAGTAACTACGCTTTGAGCGAAAAACACGATTGGCAGCACCTTTACATGCTACTTAAACTCGCAGAGATGGGCGCATACAAGCGAACCGCTAAAATCTCAACCGAATACTTGGCTGGCAAACTTGGGATTTCCCAGCAGACCGCCTCACGCTACCTAATTGAGCTTGAGCGTAAAGGTTGGATTCAGCGAAACATTACGCCAGAGGGCAGCTTGATTAGAATTGAAGAGGCTGGAACAGTTGAGTTGCAGAAGCTTTATTCCAGCTTGAAGTTTCTGGTTGAAAAATCTTATCCGCCATCAGTAACTTTGGAAGGAACTGCTTTCACAGGTTTGGGGGAAGGCGCATATTACATTTCTAAAGAGCCTTATCGTAAACAGTTTACTGAAAAATTGGGGTTTGAGCCTTACCCAGGCACCTTAAACCTCAAGTTGTCAAGTGATTATGACATTAAAACGAGGATGGAAATAGAGTCATACCCAGCGGTGGAAATTCCAGGTTTCAAAAATGAAGATCGAACTTTTGGGTTAGTAAAATGCTATCCCGTTGTGGTTGATAACAAAGTTAAGGGCGCCTTGGTAACTGCTTTGCGCAGCCACTATGATGTGTCAGTGCTGGAAATTATTGCACCAGTATGTCTTAGAAAACAGTTAGATCTCAAAGACGGCAACAAAGTAAAAGTAGAAATTTACATTGCACCCTAAAACGGCATAGAAGGAGAATAAGAACGCTTAGTCGTAAGGTCCTCGCTTGGTTTTCGTGTTTTAGCCAGCCAAAACCCAACTATTAAGCCAAAGCCTAAACCGCCTAGGTGTGCAAGAATATTCACGCCTTCTCCTGAACTTATGAAAAACAAAAAGAAGGCATAGACGAGTGCTCCAAGAATTGATTGCCTAACAGAACGACGAGAATAGATCACTATTGCGCCAAACAGAGCAAATATGGCACCTGAAGCTCCAACGGAAACAAAGTCGGGACCAAAAGCTAACGACAACAAATTTCCAGCCAAGCCACCGACCAAGTAAATACCAAGATACTCGGGCAGCGAAAACATTTCTTCTCCTCGTAAGCCAAAGATGAATAGGAAAAGCATGTTTCCAATAATATGTGCTAAGCTTGCATGGACAAACATTGATGTTAAAAGCTGCCAGTACGCCCCTTGAAAAACCAGCGCGTTGACTTGCCCCCACATGATAACAGGAACGGCGCTTGTGACTAGAGCATTTCCGCCAAGCGATTGAGGTGTAAATATACGCTGCAACGTTTATGGCGATGAGAATGTACGTGGGCTTATACTTAATACAGTTAGGCATACTATACGACCAGTTTAAGAGGCGGATTTATCAATTATTTTTTGTTTTATCTTTGATGAACTATCTAAAGTATTCTCTCCAAACTTATCAATTCTAACAACCATGGTATTTAGTTTCTTATTATCCAAGTAACTACGCACTTCTTTTACCATGTCATCCTGGTCGTATCCTAAAGCAATCACGTCGGGCTTAACTTCAGCAATAACTTCGCCAATGTCAAGATTCTCAAAACCAAGCAGTGCCTTATCAACCACCTTCAACGATTCAACCAATGCGCGACGTTGATCCTCAGACATTATGGGTTTTTTTCCTTTAGTTTTCTCAACGGTAGTATCTCTTGCAACAATAACCACCAGCTCCGCGTTTTCTCCGCCTGCCTTCTTAGCTTCCTCCAAAAACTTGACGTGCCCCAAATGAAGAAGGTCAAACACGCCTGATGCTAAGACAACTTTTTTCTTTCCTGATTTGTTGGCCATTCAAATTTCACTGCGCCCAATAATCGTAGAGTATCCAAGAGCCCTTCACAGTAAGCTACTGAGGTTAAGCTGGTTTCAAGGTTCCCTTGAGCCTTATAATACTTTGCATCCTCCAGATAATCAGCTGCCCAATTCAATACTTCAGCCACATCTTGTTCTGCTACCGTGATAGATCCCTTTGTTTGCTGCAGTTCTTTGAGCACCTTTTCAGCTGAACCAATATACTTCTTTGTTAGCGCTTCCAATCTCATTTTGCAAGCCTCCTAAATTCAACGGGTGCACCGGCAAAGGCAATCAAAGCCTCAATCTCCATAAAATGAAGGGCACCTGGAAAAATCAAGCTGTAAGGCGGCGTCCCAAAGTCAAAATTCGTTAATTTTTCAATGAAATCTGCTTTCAAAGTGGGATTATCGCTTCCTGCTCTTGCAATGCCCAGCGCAACGGTGGTTGGCGTAAATACTCCTTTATTGTTTTTCTCTTCAACTTCAAGGAGCATTTTGAGAGCTTGGTTGATACCTAAAAACTGGTTTTCAGCTGCCTTCAAATCTAAAAGACAAAGCGTATGCAAACCAAGTGTTTTGTTTTGTGCGATTACTTTGTAGGGGGTTTCCGAGAAGTTTTCGGGGAATGGAACAGTAACAGTTTTTCCAAATTTGTAATTATGCAGTCCAGACAAGCTCACGATGGCTGAAATTATTGATGCACCATGAACGATGTGCGTGCGTATGCCTTGTTTTTCCGCGTCAATACGTAAGGTAATATGTGTGGTGGCGATGAATGGGTCGCCGGGTACCAGAAACACTGCCTTGCCTTTTTTTGCGGCTTCAAGGATGACGGCGCCGTTTTCTTCTTCAAGTTCTCTCCTTAAAACAATTTGCGCTTTTTTGCCGCATGAAGCTTCAAAACGCTGCAGGCTAAAGTTGGGCATGAGGCTGGTGTAGAGTTCAATGAAAACGGAATCGGCGCTTTGAGTTTGTTCCAAACCTTTTATGCTGATGCCTTTTTCATCGTTTAATCCTAACCCTACAAAGACAAGTTCCTTCAACTAAGTTTCCCTCGCATTTACGTTCAATCGTCTAAACTTAAAGGTGATTGTCTGGTTTTAAGTGGTACCTTGCTTTTTCTGGCAAAATAGAGAATCACTACTAACAATATAACCAATATCACTATTATCGAGGATATAACTGGAAGTAATGGCAATTCGGCAGTACCACCGTTTCCATTTATTTTAACCAGCAGTACATCTTCAGCATTTCCCTGCGTGTTGGCAAAACCCGCCAAAGCAAATCCGCCATCTTCTGCCTGAACCAACGCGTAAGCAGAATTATCCAAGGAGCCGTCGTTTGTTTTATTCCACTTCATATTTCCTGAAGAATCAGTCGCAAGCACCCAATAATTGGTGGTCCCGTTTGCTGATGTTCTTATTTGTCCTGCCAAAGCAAAGCCGCCACCGCTGGAATGCACCATAGCATACGCCTGATCATCATAAGATTCGCCATATGTTTTGTTCCACTGCAAGGTACCTGATGCGTCTGTTTTAATTAACCAGACATCATTTAATCCAGCGCCAAAAGATGAAGTGTAACCAGCTAAAACATAGCTTCCATCATTCATGCCGACTATAGATAATGCTGTATCTATTTGTGGTCCACCGTAAGTTTGGTTCCACTGCATATTTCCCCTTGAATCCGTTTTAACCAGCCAAGAATCTTCATTACCGGATTGGAAAGCTGTGTCGCCTGCAATGGCATAACCGCCATCATTCGTTTCTGTTAAGGCATGAGCTTCATCGTTGAATGGCCCGCCATATGTTTGGTTCCAAATCATATTTCCAGACGAATCGGTTTTTAACAGCCAAAGGTCTTCGCCGCCAGCGCCAAAAGAATTTGTCCAGCCTGCTACTGCATAATCGCCTCCGCTTGTCTTAATGACGGAAGTCGCGAAGTCGTCTTTCGCTCCGCCATATGTTTTATTCCACTGCATGTTCCCAAAGGAATCTGTTTTAACAAGCCAAAAATCAAAGCCTCCAGCGCCAAAAGACGCCGTTAAACCGGCAATTAGATATCCCCCGTCATCTGCCTGTATTAATGCGCCTGCAACATCATCGTTTGGTCCACCAAACGTTTTGTTCCATGGCATATTCCCCAACGAATCTGTTTTAATCAGCCAAAAATCGGATTGGCCTGCGCCAAAGGTGTTGGTACTGCCTGCTAAAGCGTAGCCTCCGTCAGCGGTTTGTATTAAACTGTAAGCCCGTTCAGTTTTCGCTCCACCGAAGGTGCGGCTCCATTGCACTGAAGGTATTGCTGAAGACTCTACTTTTTGAATCAGGCAAAATAAAAACAGCATGGTCAATAGGACAGTGGCTATGGCAACTAAACGTTTATTCATTGTTCTTTTACTTCGCCTTTTTCAACCATTTGTTTATAAAAAACGCGGCATGTTGCCAACGAGATTGAATGTCGTTCACAAAATACCGTAAGAATCTTGTCAACGGGCTCGTTTGGTTCTCTATTTTGCAACATTTCCTTTAATTCTTTAACTTTATGCACGTCAATTTTATCGCTCATCTGTATTTCCTTCCAGCTGAGTAATTATTTATCGTGTTCTTTCTCAAAACCCTTTTGCAATTAAGACCAAAACGAGTTTTTTCTAAACACAATCTGTGCACGGAACATTCAACCAAACATTTATATCATTTACGTTAAAAAGAAACCTAAGCATTTCAGCCTCCATCGCTGAAGGAATGAAGCCAAAAATGAAGCCCATTGAAAACCTAGCCAAAGACAGGATAAAGAAACTCAAACCATGCGTGCACGGCGGCGAGGTTCTAGATGCAGCTGGCAAAAGTGGGCTTAAGCGAGAAGAAATTTTAGACTTCAGCTCAAGTGTCAACCCCTTAGGTCCATCAAAGCGAGCTTTGGAAGCAGCAAAAAATAGCTTCAAAGAAATCCCAGCGTACCCAGACTCAAACTCTGTAGCGCTACGACAGTCGATTGCCAGCCACTTCGCTGGATTAACTAAAAATAACGTTATTGTCGGAAATGGCTCGACGGAACTTATGTACTTGTTCGCTGACACTTTTATGCGGAAAGGCGACACAGCACTCATTCCAGCGCCAACTTTTGGAGAATACGAGAGTGCTGTTAGAAAAACTGGCGAAGTGACCAAATTCGTCAAGCTCAATAATAACTTCAACATTGACGCAACTGCTTTTGAAAGGGAAATAGGGGACGCCAAAATTGTTTTCTTATGCAACCCAAATAACCCCACAAGCATACTAATTCCAACAGAAACCTTAACTGAAATAATTGAGAAAGCTTTAGGGCAGAATACGCTTGTTTTTTTGGATGAGGATTTTTTGGAGTTTGTGGAAAACGAAAAAGCTCTCTCTATGATTAGCAAGATCAAGGATTATCCCAACTTGTTTATTTTGAGGTCTTTTACGAAAATTTATGGGTTAACTGGTTTGCGGATTGGTTACGGCATAGCCTCAGAACGAATCATTGATTTGCTATTTTGTGCGAAGATTCCTTGGAATGTTAATTGTTTGGCGCAGGCTGCTGCTGTAGCTGCGCTGGGTGATGAGGAGCATTTGAGAGTAACGAGGGAACTTATCAAAAAAGAGAAAAACAAACTTTTAACTCAATTATGCGACATAGAAGGCTTCAAGGTTTATCCGCCTGACGCTAACTTTTTCTTTATTGACATTCGCAAGTCAGGTCTAACAGCACCTGAACTCACCGACAAGTTATTGAGACAGAGTATTTTGATTCGGGATTGCACTTCCTTCCAGGGGCTTGACGAGTTCTATATCCGCGTAGCGGTTAAAACTCAAGCTGAGAATGAGCAGCTGATTAAAGCTTTGCAGCAGGCAGTGAAGAACTAGCATGATTGGGTTTGATTAGCAGTTATGTTTACTTTCGATTTCTCTTGGTTTATCGATTCTGCTCTGATTTTCCTGTTAGCTTTCCTTATTGATATAATCTTCGGCGAATACCCTGACCGGATTCACCCAACCGTCGGCATAGGCAAAATCATAACCTATCTTAAACTCAAAGCAAAAAGCCCCAATCCCATGACTGAAAAAGCAAACGGAGTCCTATTAGTCATCGTCACAGTGTTGGTTGTTGCGCTGCCCGTGTTTTTGCTGCTTTTTTGGCTCAGGCAATCCTTTGGCGTCTTCGGCCAATCAGCGTACATCATCGTCGGCGCAGTGTTGTTTAAGGCTACATTTGCGGTGAAGGGTATGGGCTACTACACCAAACCCATCGCAGAAGCGTTGAAGAAGAACGATTTAGCTGAAGCACGCAAATGGTTACCCTTCATTGTTAGACGAGATCCAAACACACTAAATGAAAGACAAATCATTTCAGCCGCCGTGGAATCCATAGCTGAAAGCACTACAGATGGCATTACAGCACCGTTTTTCTTTTTTGCTATCTTCGGGGTGCCAGGCGCCTTTGCCTACCGAGCGGTTAACACGTTGGATTCTATGGTTGGCTACAAAAACGTGGAAAACAAGAATATAGGTTGGTTTAGCGCAAACCTAGACACTATAGTCAACTATATTCCTGCACGGTTAACCGCTTATTTGATGGTTGCAGCTGCTTTTCTTTTGAGGGAAAACTGGCGTGAATCACGGCGCATTATAATGCGAGACAAGGGAAAAACTACCAGTGTCAACGCAGGCTGGACAATCTCCGCAATGGCAGGAGCATTGGACACACAACTGGAGAAACAAAGCTGCTACATTTTAGGCGACGACCACGGCATAACAGCCGAACACATCAACCGCGCGCTGAGGGTGATGACGTTGACCGCTGTGCTGTTCGGTTTGATTGTTGTTCTGCCAATTCTGGCTTTAAGAATCTATGTGGCGGGATTATAGTCTTCAATAGCAGATGGTTTTTGATGTCGATAGGTTTTTATGTTCCGCTTAAGTGTCTAAGGTGTCACCAACATATATTAAACAGAAAAATAATGGATTGATGGACCAAAATGGTAAGAAAAGCTCGAATACGCCTCACAAGTACAGATTACGGCAAACTGGAAGAGGTATGCGGAGAACTTAGAAGCATCGCTCAGAAAACAGGTGTGAAAATCAACGGTCCAGTACCACTGCCAACAAAAAGACTCAGAGTCCCAGTTCTAAAAGCGCCATCAGGCGAAGGAACAGCAACATGGGATAAGTGGGAGATGCGCATCCATAAACGCTTAATTGACATAGACTCAGAAGAGCGTGTCATGAGAAGAATCATGCGTATCCGTGTGCCTGAAGAAGTTCACGTCACAATCGAACTTATCTAAACTAAGAAGCTTTTTAGCATAATCTTCTTTTGGTAAAACTTTATAGATTAGCCATCAAATTCGTTAAATCCTGCCTTCTTTGAAAGCACCCAGTGGGGAAAACTATGTAGAATGGAACTGTGAATAGGTTGGCATCAAAGAAAAATGTTTGTAAGGCGTTGTTCGACTATGCGGTGAGCCAATTTTTAGCGTTTGAAATAGGAACATAAACATTTTTACATAAATATTATCCAGTAGGTGACCACGGTAAAAATAGCGCTTGGTATGAAAACCAAAGCCCAAAGTTTCTTGTTAAAACTGAAAATCTTGTATCCATCCAAAATTCCGAAGGGAATCAGATTAAAGACTGCCATGAAAGAGTTGATGTAAGCAGCAAAAAAAAGCATGCGGACAAACACGCTTGATGGTAGAGCAAATGCTAATCCAAGAAGCGCACTTGAGAAAATGATGTTGGTGATTGGTCCAGCAATGGAAATCTTCAAAATATCTCTCACCGCTATGGATTGAACCTCCAATCATCATCGCACCTGGCGAAATCATTTTGAAAGGCAAAAACACCGAAACAAGTGTCAAGACTGAACCCCAAGTTGTTAAGCGAAATTCTGCCCACATACCCTTTTTGCTGGGCAACTATTTTATGTGCTATTTCGTGAACTAGGAAAGAAGCTGTCATTATAACTGCAAAAACAGCCATAATATCCAAAGTCCACACAGATAAAAAGTCCGTATAATCCTATGGAGAAGCCAATGCCTATGACAAGCAACCGCGGCAACAGTTAAATGTTTGAGCTCTTTTTGGCTGAAATTGACCCGGTGTTTACGTTTGAATGGTTGCTGACCAAAAACGTACGAGTAATTGTAAGACCCATTGGATTGAGGACGTCATCACTTGCCTCTTGCCTTTGTGATCGAGCAAAATCTATTCTTGGGCATGCATGGTTCTCGGGCAATCGGTGAGCACTACAAAACTGTCCGCCGCAATATGGACAGCGAAACGGAAGAAGAGTTTCTTGCATGCATACTTGGCATTTCATCTAATTTAAAGCGCCTTTCCACACTAAAACACAAGAAGTGTTTTATATTTTTCCCCTTAAAAGACAAGAAAACGCCTAAGCTCCATTCAAGATAAACATTAAAAACAGGCAACCACTATCAGGAGCATAAGGGAAGAGAAAGGGAGTCAGACCGATTGAAGGCGTTCAGCTTTGTCCATGCTGCAGATTTGCATTTAGGTTACGCACAGTATGGATTAGAAGCTAGAAGGCAAGACTTCGATAACGCATTCAAAGAACTGGTGGACAAAACAATTGAGTTGAACCCTGACTTCATGATTATTGCAGGCGACCTGTTCCATCAGCCAAGACCTTCAAACGTTACCCTGGAAAATACTATACGAAGTTTCAAGCGCCTCAAAGATGCAGACATAACAGTCTTAACCGTTGACGGCTCACATGATTCCGCCCCAAACACTGTAACAGGCACAATCCTTTATCCGCTTGATAGCGCCGGATTAATCCATCATTTACCAAGGCACAGAGGTGCATGCTGGCGCAAACCAGACTCCTGCTACGTTTACGGCATACCAAACTTTCACAACAAACACAAGACTGAAGAGGCACTGCCAAAGTTCATGGCGGAAAATCCTCCAGCACCGAAGGGCAACGTATGCAACATTTTTGTTTTCCATGGCGCTGTGGATTTGCCAAGTGTTAAACCACCGTACATTGAAGCTGAACTTTCGCCTGACCAATTGCCAGGCGGCTTTAATTATTATGCTGCAGGTCATGTGCATGAACAGTATCAAGGCAAGTTTAAAGGAGGCATTCTTGCTTACAGCGGCTGCACTGAAACAGCGGATTATCGAGAAGCCAAGTATCAAAAAGGCTTCCTTCAAGGTCACAGTAAACGAGAAGTGCGAAATATCATCAGAACTTTGAGCTTAACATCTCCTCGAAAATTCATCATTTTTGAGCAAGACTTTTCAGGGATGTCATCTGCAAAAATCACCGAGTTAGCAGTTCAAACGTAAAAGAGAACGATGACTGAAGGCGCAGTTATAATTCCAGTTTTAAAAGGCACGTTACCAGCCGAGGCAAGCCGAGCAGAAATCGATGTAGGCAAAATCAGAAGCGCCGGCGAGAAAGCGCTGCTTGTTCACCCAATCGTTCTGCTAAAAGAAAGCGCTGTTTCAGATGAAATCGCACGGTCAATTTTTGAAAGCGAATTTAAAGATTTGAAGACGAAAGCGTTTGAGTATTTTGTGGAGATATTTTCAGAACGTTACAGTCGGGAAGAAGCTGACAAAGTCGCTCATTCAGCACTAAGCCTCATCGAGCCGCTCACCAAGAAAACAAGAAGAAAAAGTCAAGCAAGCCATTGAGGAGCTGACAAAATGAAAATAGAAATCGTCCAGCTGGAAAACATTCGCAGCCACGTTAAATCCACTGTGCCTTTCACACGTGGTTTTAACTGTCTTGTGGGTGGCTTAGGCTGCGGAAAATCCAGCGTGCTGTACGCGGTTGATTTTGCGTTGTTCGGTGACTCAATTGGCAGAAGCTTTGAGTACTTGCTACGTGAAGGCGCAGACTCTGGAAGGGTTACTGTTCAGTTTACGCAGAACGGAAGCACTTACAAGCTTACCCGCGGCTTAAAACGAAAGGGTAAAAGTATCACTGCAGAATTTTGAGGAGCTTAAGCTGTTTGAGGATGAGAAGCTTGTCGCGAGCATGAAAACCGATGCTATCGCTGAGCAGTTTAAAGCTATCACAGGTTTAGACAAGGACCTCTACCGAGAAATAGTCTGGTTTAGGCAGGAACACCTCAAAGAGCTCCTGGATGCTGCGCCACGTGATAGGCAGAGACGTTGGATGAACTGTTCGGTTTGTCAGATTACGAGGTTGCATGGAGCAATATTGCGCAGTACCAGCGGGATTATGAGACAGAGAAGAGGGTTTACGAGAAAGACCCAGATGTCACTGGCTTGAAAAACTCAGCAACGAATACAATAGAGCAAGTGAAGAATACGCGCTTTTAGAAATGGAACTTGAAAATTCAACTCAGAAGTTGATGGTTGCAAAGAAAGCACTGGATGAAGCGGATTCAAAACTGAAGAAACTGGAGGAGAAAAAGCAAGCTATTGAAGAAGCTTAAGCGAAAAGAAGCAAGGTTGCAAGCAGACATTAGAAACATGACTAGTACTCTTGGCGTCGTTAACACAAAAGCTCCAAGACAAAAAAACATTATTGGGCAATCTGCATCAGCGCCAAAACTCATTTGACAGTCAAGTGAGACAATGCCTTATCAAATTGGAGCAAGCAGGTTTACCGCCCAATCAACCTGTTGAATCCATACGTTCTTCCTTGACAGCGTTTGATGAAAAAATCAGCAGCTTAAAGGCTGACCAAGAAGCTACCTCAAGGAACCTACAAATGGACAAGAAAACGGGTAGTTTCGCTTTCACAGGAAAGTAAATGCCCGCTTTGTGTACAACCGTTAGAGGGCGAATACAAAAGCAACCTTCTCTCAAGGATTGCGCATGAGAATTTTGAAAGAGAAAAGACCATTAGCCAATTAAGGTTTGAGATTGAGGGCCTGCAGAAGAATAAGGCTTTAGCTTCTGAAGCTTACTCGAACTTGCAGACTTGCATGACAAGAGCTGAAGAATTAAAAAACCGTTTAAGCGAAGAAGAAAACAACCTCAATAATTTGTCAAGCGAGTTTTTGGAGAAGCAGAAGCTTGAAGGTGATTTACGCCTGCAACTTGACTCGGTGCAATATGAGATAAGTAGGTTTGATTTGTCGGAACTTGACGTCGCTCGGGCGCTGCGTGAAACGGCTTTTCGTCAATATTATTTGTTAGATTCCGACTTGCGTACTAAAGAGAACTGTAAAAAAGACTTATTCAGGCGCTTAGACGAATCCAAAGAACGCATCAATCTTGCTCAGGAAAAGGTTGAGCGCATGGAGAAAATCAGCCGAACCGTGGAGCTTTTAGGTGCAATCCGCGATGCTTACCGCAGCATACAGCCTAAACTCCGCAGCGAGTTTGTGAAGGTTTTACGCAATTTTGTCCAGCAAGTTCTTGATAGCTTAGTGGGCGGAGAAGCACCAATGCTTAACGTGGTTGTTGATGAAATATACACGCCATATGTGAAAAGCGAGAATGGTGTTGACCGTGAAGTTTCAAACCTCTCTGGAGGGGAACGCACACTTTTGGCTTTTGCTTATCGTTTAGGTTTGGGACAGCTGATTATGCAGTCGCGAACTGGTCATGGCTTAAGCATATTGGTGCTTGATGAACCAACGGAAAACTTGGGAAGTGAGGATGGAAGCATTGAGCGGTTGGCTGAAGCTATCAGCCGATTCAAAGCGATTGAACAAATTATTGGGGTTACGCATAGTGAGGCATTTGCCGGGAAAGCAGAGCATGTTGTTACGTTAGAGAAAGAAGCTGGAATCAGCAAAATCTCCATCGAACGTTAAGGTACATTAGTTTTTTGAGGATCTTTTACCTCATAAATAATGTTTGAATTGCTTCGCAAGTTTATTTGGTCAATTTCCTGAATCATGCGGTTAACCATTCTGCCGACAACAAGAACGAAAACGTTCAAGCCTCTTGAAGCAGCGATGGCGGCTGAGCGGCTGATGCCAAATTCAATATCTGCTTCAAGGTCAAGCTTGTTTAAGACAGCTCTTCCGACTGCGCCCATGACGCCGATGCGGTCAGGTTTGAACTCGTCATAGAACGCTCTGACCTTCGCCAAGTCTGACTTCGCGTGAGCCGCCTTTACGTATGCTGGGCAATTTTACGATGAGGATTCTTGCCTTGTTTCAGTTTGAGTTTTCCTTGGAGCTCTTTTAAGCCTATGTCTTCGCCTGGATTTGCTTCGCTAGTGCGATGCCCTTGCTTCTGGAGCTAGGTCTATTGGGTACGGTGTACATGATGCCTTCTTTCATGAGTTAAGCCTACTTCTTGCCCTGCCTTCACTGGTTCGGTTGCTAAAGCTGGCCAAGCGTGCTCAATTTTCAGGTCATGTTTGACTTCCGTTGACGTAGTTTTCGAGGTGTTCGCACATCTTCACGTAAGTTTATTATGTCCTTTAGATGTTAAACGATAGTCTGCTCGTTCTGAACCGATTTCTAAGAGTCCTTCTTTGGTGAGCTTTTTGAAGTATTTTGATATGGCTTGGATCGTTATGCCTATTTTGTCGCTTATGTCTTTTTGTTTGACGTGTGGTTGGTTTCGCATTACTTCAAGAAGGATTTGGAATTTGGTGAATTCTCCTTTGTCTCTTAGCAGGACGCTTGTGTTTTTTTGGACACTTTCAATTCAACCTGACTTTAACCTTAGTTAAACGAAGGTTTATAAATCTTGGGTTGGATTATTCCCAGAACGAGAGGGGAAAAAAGATGCACATTCCAGATGGCATACTTACGTGGCCCAATGATTATAATGTGGTACGTAATTGCCATAGTCTTCATAGCCATCGGCGCCAAAATAATAGTAAAGAAACGTAAAGAAAACCCCTCAGTAATGTCCATCTTAGCGCTCATGGGTGCTGCAGTATTCATAATTTCAGTTTGGCACATCCCAGTGGGCGTCGCAGGGTCATCTGGTCACCCAACAGGCACGGGATTAGCCGCAATAATTATTGGACCATTCGCAACCGTTGTAGTTACCGCAATAGCCTTGTTCTTCCAAGTCTTCCTTGCACATGGAGGAATAACCACTCTTGGCGCAAACACTGTGTCAATGGGCGTAGTCGGCGGCTTTTCAGGATATGCAGTATATTGGGTTGCTAAGAAAGCTGCATGCGTCATTTTGGCTTTCAGCAGCTTTGGGCGGATTCGTTGGAGATATGCTAACTTATGCTACTACAGCTTTCCAGCTGGCACTCAACCAAAGCTACATCGCTCTATCCAAATGCCAAACTACATATTACCTTACTTTACACTTTACATGATAGCGTTCTCTTTCGTCCAAATTCCAATAGCAATAATCGAGTTCGCTTTTACAGCAATAACAATCCAGTACATAGCTACTCATAAACCAGAAATACTAAAATGGTGGCATAAATAACATGGACAAGTTTACAAAATATGCCCTTATACTCATGATGGCAATTGTCGTAGCCATGCTTGTCAGCACATACGTTGGCTACATGGTATTTGGAAGCAGCATATTTGATACACGATACCTAACAGTCATCGAAGACAGCGCAAAACAGCTTGGAGTAGCTGTTGGTCACCCCATCGAACTAGGCATAGAAGGCGAATTCATCGGCTTTACACTTGCAGGGGCATATAGCTGGATTCATAATCGGATACCTGTTTACATCAGTGTTTGAGCAAAAGGAGACAAGCTAAATGTTAGAATGGTTAGGAGGAGACCCACTAGTAGGAATATTCACAACAATAGGCTTCTTTACATTCCTGATAATCGGAAGACAAGTTCAAACTCTATAGAATGAAAAGAACAAAGGCAAAACAAACATGACCTTTAGCTTTTATGAGCCTATCAAGAGGCAATTCACCACTTCACAGAATAGATGCAAGAATAAAAGTAATCTGCGCTTTTGCCGTAATTTTTGGCGTTGTCTTCTTAATGCATTGGGAAATACCACTGATTGTCTTCGGCATCTGCTATTGCCCTTGTTTTTTATTCACGTGCTCAGATTGGAAAATTATACTTTAAACGGCTGCTTTACCCAATTTACATCATAATTTTTGTTGCAATTATACAACCATTCACTAATGAGTGTTCAACCTATAGTTGTTGCGTACATACCAGTGTTAAACTTGCCAATTTATCAGGCAGGCATCAGATTTTGGAATATTAATTTTTACCAGCTGCCTTAGCCGCTGTAGCCGTATTAAACCTGCTAATTCTTAGTTACACCTATGGAGCGTATTCTTGATTCTTTAAGATGGTTTAAAATTCCCTCAGTTATAGTTGACACAATGATGCTCATGTTCAGGTACATCTCGCTAATTTCAGACGAGAGCGCAAGAATACGCAAAGCACAAGAATCAAGGCTAGGATACTCAAAAAAAGTAGGCGTACGCAAAAAAATCGGCAACTTCGGAACGCTTGCAGGAATGCTTATGGCAAGATCGTTTGACAGAGCCATACAAGTTGGCGACGCCATGATTTCACGCGGTTACACAGGAGCCATCTAGCCTTTTTACTTATGCAACAAAAAAGTTGCCAAGAAAAGACAGCCTTATAGGTTTACTTGTAATCTTAGCATATGCTAAGTTTGGTGATAATGGACCTGTTCATAATATGGTAATGGAGACAAGCCGAAAGTGAAAGCAATCGAAACAATCAATCTCACTTACACTTACCCTGACGGAACAAAAGCCATAGACAACATCAACCTAACTGTTGAAAAAGGCGAAAACATCGCAATCCTAGGACCCAACGGCGCAGGCAAATCAACTCTTCTGCACCATTTTAACGGTTTAATGATGCCTACAAGCGGCAAAGTCTACGTTCTAGGCATAGAAGTAACAAAGAAAAACCTTGAAGAAATCAGGCAAAAAGTCGGCTTAGTATTCCAAGACCCAGACGACCAACTGTTCGCTCGCACAGTCAGCTCAAGACGTAGCTTTTGGACCCACAAACCTTGGACTTCCACAAAGCGAAATTGAAGAACGCGTAAAATGGGCAATCGAAGTTACGCGAGCTTAAAGGCTTAGAGAACAAGGCGCCTCAGCATTTGAGCACTGGACAGAAAAAACGTGCTGCCCTCGCCGGCGTTTTAGCTATGAAACCAGAAGTAATCATTCTGGATGAACCAATGGCTAATCTTGACCCTCGAACAGCAAGCAAAATTCTAAAACTTCTGCTTCAATTAAACAGGAATTTGGGCTTAACCCTAATCATAGCAACTCACGACGTAGACCTAGTCCCGTTATTCGCAAACCAAATCTGCATCTTAAACAAAGGACAAATCGTTCTTCAAGGACCACCCGAAGAGGTTTTCTCGCAAGCTGACATTTTAAGAAGCATGGATCTTAGGCTTCCAAGAATAACGCATCTTTTTGAGATTTTAAGCAAACGCAACCAGGTTTTAACCGATAAACAGTACCCGTTAACTATTGGGGAAGCAAGAAAAGAAATTTTAGAGTTAATGGCAGCAAACAACAAGCAATAAAAAAGTTTAACTAAGCAGGTCATAGCCTCGGGCTGTTACCATTCTGCCGTTAACAACCTTAGTTGCTGAATTGCCAACGATTATGGTGGTTACCATGTCTATTTCGACGTTGAGCATTTCTTTAAGCGTTGTAACAGTTACTTCTTCTCCTTCTCGCCCGAGCCTGCTTTGACAATGCCAACAGGCGTCTCAGGACGTATGTGCTTGAGCATTATTTCGTAGGCTTTAGCTAACGGTTCAATTCGTCCTTGACTTTGAGGGTTATAAAGCACAATGGCGAAGTCGGCTGATGCAGGCTGCTTCCAATCGGCTCTCGATTTTTTCCCAAGGCGTCAACAAGTCGCTTAGGCTAATTACTGCAAAATCACTTACCAGGGCGCTCCAAGCTTTGACGCGGCTGCTGTTGCAGCTGTTACACCTGGAACAATTTCAACCGGAATATTTGCTTTCTCGTTAGCTACTACTTCTAAAACAATGCCTGCCATGCCGTAGACACCTGGATCCCCGCTGCTAACCATCACGACGCGGTAGTTTTCGATGGCTTTTGAAACCGCGATTTTTGCTCGCTCCACTTCTTTGCCCATTGTTCCAGAAAACACTTCTGCATTAGGCTTGATGATTGATTGAATTAGCTTAACATACGTGCCATAACCAACTATAACGTCAGCGTTTTCAATTTCGCTTCTTGCCTTAGGCGTCAAATGCTCTAAGCTGCCGGGTCCTAACCCGACTACGCTTATTCGCCCTCGGCTATGGCTACAGTTACTCCGTTTAGTTTGGTTTTTTTCAGTATTAACTTCGGATTTTTTCCCGCTGCTATTAGTGCTGCTCGTTCGCATACTCCTCCGACTCCAATTTTTTCCTGAACCATCTTTGAATCAGGCGAAAGATCCTTATGACTTAGAGAACGAAGTGCATTGACGCTTAAAAACTCAAGCGGCTTACCTAACTGTTCCACAGCTTTGAGCATCTGCGGGGAATCCCGCTTTATGTCAACCGTGGCGAAACATGTGACACTGGCTAAAGATACATGTGTCTGTTCCAAAGCTGTGTCTACTGCTTCCATGATGCTGTCTACGCTTGACTCTTTTCTTGCCCCTAACCCTACGACTATAAGTTTTATTCTCAATATAGTGAAAGGTTTAACAAACTTATCAATCCGCAAAAACTCAGGTGACAGGAGCTGTGGTGTAATTATTATGCCAGCATCAAAACTGCAAATTATGTCTAAGGCTTCCCTGGCGTTTTGTGCCTTCTTAATTTCGTAGCAGCTAATCTGAGCCATTGGGATTTTCACGTCGCCAATTAGAACTACGACCACTTGGTCTCCGTTGACGATAGCGGAGTTTACTCCCACAAGGCTTTCTGGGTTCTGTATGGTTAAATGCAGAGCTCTTGCAAGTTCATCAACACTCTGCTTTCCTATAACGTCAGACGCGGTTGTAATCACTGCAGTGCCGCCAATGCCTTCAGCAATTAATTTAGCTAAGTCATTTGCCCCGCCATAATGCCCCGATAACAGGCTGATAACAAATTTTCCCGTGGCGTCAACCCCGATGACCGCGGGGTCTGTCAGTTTGCTTTCAAGATATGGCGCCACGGCCCGGATAATGATGCCAGTTGCCATAACACCTACAAAAGCATCTATTGAGGTGTAAGTGTCTTTGATGAATTCAGCTAATTTTTTGTCTAACGGAACAACGCCGTTTTGATTGTATTTTTTAGGAGCATAAACATTACAATTTAAACCTGCGTTTTCCAGTGCTTCCTTGATTCTTAAAGCAGTTTCTACACTGCGCCTTGTAATTGCAACAACAGCAATTCCCTTAGCATACATTACTCTTCGCCTTTACGGAACCCCGTCGTGAATTTGGGGTCATAAAGCTTTGACAAATCATAAGCCTGCGGATTCATTACTTTTCCCACAAAAATCAGGGCTGTCTCAGTTATGCCTTCCGCCTTAACCTTAGCCACAATGTCGTTTAATGTGCCTAAGACGATTTTTTGCTGAGGCCACGTAGCTTTGTACACTACTGATGCTGGAGTTTCTTTAGGATAACCGCCTTTCACAAGCTCATCCACAACACGAGCGATATGCGAAGTGCCTAAAAATATGACCATAGTTGCTTGGTGAGCAGCCAGTTTGCGTATGCTCTCAGCTTCTGGCACTGGAGTTCTGCCCTCAGGGCGAGTTATAATAACGGTCTGTGAAATGTTAGGCAGAGTTAATTCGCGATTTAAAGCTCCTGCAGCACCTTGCAAACAGCTTACACCTGGAACACGGAAATACTCGATTTTTTCTTTGTCTAAACCGTCCATTTGCTCTTGGATAGCTCCGTAAAAGCTCGGGTCGCCATCATGTACTCTTGCCACAAGTTTACACGCTTTAGAAGCTTCAACCATGACTTTTAGGACTTCAGGAAGACTCATTTTAGCGCTATCATAAAGTTTGGCGCTTGGCTTAGCATATTTGAGGTATTCAGGGTTTAACAATGAACCAGCGTAAATTACCACATCAGCTTGTTCAAGGAATCGTTTTCCTTTAAGAGTGATCAGTTCAGGGTCGCCTGGACCTGCACCGATAAAAACAACTTTATTCATAACATCACTCTCTGAATTCACGCTTTTTAATTATAGCCACAGAAAAGTAATCTTCACATATTTTCCAATTTTTCACATCACTAAGCTTGCCGATTAAAACTTCTTCCTCTGGCATCGTGCAACGCCTGATTAAAGCGATTGTGCTGTTTTCGGTGAAACCAGATTTCTCAACAATTGGAATTAACTCCTTGAGTCGATAAGCACATTTAATGAAAACCAAGTTATCTGCATGCTTAGCGGTTTCTTCAACAAGTTTGGAGTCAAGGTCTGACGGTATTATAGAGATAACTTCTTCTTTCTCGGCTAACGGAATTTTTGCGCTTGCAGCACAAGCCGTCATGGATGTGACGCCGGGGATGATTTCAAGCGGGAGCTTTGGGTATGATTCTTTTAGCGTTTGGTAAAGGTAGATGAATGTGCTGTAAAACATGGGGTCGCCAAGTGTGATGAAAGCAATTGCTTTGCCGCTTGAGGCTTTCTGGGCGATGATGCCTGCGTTTTTATCCCAAAGCGCTTTGTTGCCAAGCTCATCTTTGGTCATGGGAAAAATCAATTCAAGAATCTCCGCCGGTATTTTGCGTTCATCTAAAATGCTTTTAATCATTGTGAACGCTAGACTTGGTTTGTAAGCATAAGATTTTGGAATACAAACTATATCTGCCGCTTGCAGCGCCTTTACGGCTTTAACTGTGATTAGTTCTGGGTCACCTGGACCGACGCCGAGCCCGATAAATCTGCCCATCAAATTCTTTTCCTCTAAGGTTTTGAAGCTGACACTATTGTTATTGGATTTCTTGCCATCATCATAGTGCCGCTGTTTATTTGTTTTCCCTTTGCCACCGAAACATGTGTAATGTCGATATCTTTGAAGCCGAGTGCTTTAAGTTCAGCTATCGCAACAGTTGCGGTTTCTAAAAGTATGGCGTTTATTACTACTCGCCCATTGGGTTTTAGTTTAAAAAAAGCAGTTTGCAGTATCGCTCTTAAGGACACGCCGCCCCCACCAATCATGAAGGCATCAGCCATTGGAAGGCTCAGTAATGCTTCTGGCGCTTTACCGCGGGTAATGGAAACATTGCTTTGGACACCAAATTTCTCGACATTACTTGTTGTTAACCTGATCGCAGCTTGATCTTCGTCAATCGCGTAAACTCTGCCTTTGGGCCCAACTTGAAGCGCCGCCTCAACCGTCAAGCCTCCTGTACCACAACCAACATCAATAACCACATCTCCTTCACGCAGTCGTGCTTTGGCGATGGTTACAACTCTGATTTCCTCTTTTGTCGGCCCAGGAACCTCATCGCTTTGATTGAAGAGGTCATCTGGAATGCCTGACGTCTTGTAAGCCCAATTTTTGACCATTCTACTCAACTTACTGTTAACTTAGCGGTTTGCTTTGATAACCATTACGCATAAAGGCACAAATGCCAGCTTTGAAACCTGAGCCAAAGTGTTTGCAGTAATCTTTTCGTTGGGCAACGCTATGTTTTCGCAGACAAAAACCGGTGTTTTCTCATCTACTCCAGCGTTTAGAAGGAAACCTGCGATTTCTTTTGGCGGAAACGCAAGGGCATCTGGAAGTAACATGACATTTTTCCCTGCTTTAACGCATGAAAGCAAGTGGTTTTTGTCTTGGGTAGTCACGTTGCCCTCATGAAAAGTGAACAGACATGCATTATCCCAGCTGATTTGCAGTTTTGCGGCGCAAGCTTGGATTGAGCTTACACCAGGAAGCACCTCAATATTCTCTACCTTAATCAACTGGCTTTTTTGTACTGTATGAAGTAAACCTGAAAATCCAGGGTCACCTGTGGATAGGAGAGCCACTTCTTTTCCTGCTTTTACGGATTCAGCCGCGGTTTTTATTGCGTCTCTGAGGTTTTTCGCTGTTAAAACAAGTGTTTCTCCATGGATATCTTGCTTGAAAAGGTCAAGGCTTCTTTGTGCCCCGATAACTAGGTCGGCTTTTTGTACTGTTTTTTTGGCAGCCGGCGTAACGTAGTCAGGTGAACCTGGACCTACGCCTACTATGTTAATTTTAGCCAAGGTTTACCGCACCTAGCATTTTCGTCCATACCAAGGACTTTGCCATCCATAGACACAATTATGACGGTTATCTTAATCTTGTTTTCCACTCGGTCGCTAACCCGCTGGTGGACCCGTTGACGCTATTCGATCGTAGGTGGCTTCAACTAGATTTACTCCTTTGAGTATTTCTGAGGCTTCATCAGAAGTGTTAGCCGCCAGCAAAGCGTTGATGGTTTTGGTGTCAGCTCCGACTGCGCCAGCATAAGAAGCAATAACCTCGTTTCGGGCATCGCCGACTTTATGGTGCGTGTTGAAGATGTTAGCCGCCAACTTTACAAGCTTTCCCGAATGCCCAAGCAGGATGATTTCTTTGACGCCTCTCTCGACAGCTTTATCAAACATGTAACCGACAAAGTCGCCTGTCTGAACAATCGCGTCTTCGGGCGCGTTAAACTGCTGCTTAGCAATACGCTCCCCAATGTTCCCTGGAACAAAGAAAACCCGCTTGTATCCCCTGGCTAAGGCAACGTCAATTTGGGGAACCAACGAACGCCTACACGCTTCCAAAGATAATGGTTTTACCACACCTGTTGTGCCTAAAATTGATACGCCGCCGACTATGCCCAGTTTTGCATTCATGGTTTTTTTAGCGATTCTTTCTCCTTCAGGCGCAGTAATTGTTACTTCAAGACCCTTGCCATCAGGCAGAACCTCTTTTACGGCTTCTGTAATCATGCTCTTAGGTACTGGGTTAATTGCTCCCTCGCCTATGGGCACTTGCAACCCTGGCTTTGTCACTCTGCCAATACCCATACCGCTTTTAATTGTAACTTTACCATCGTCTGTAAGTCTCACCGTGGCTGTTATTTCCATTTTGTCCGTGGCGTCAATGTCTTGTCCTGCATCTTTTAGAACCACAGCTTCTGCGGTGTCGGCGGAAAGTTTTCTGCTGGATTTGACAGATACCTCAAAACGCAGACCAATCGGAGTAGGAATAACAACTCGGTCAACAGGCTTCTCAAGGAGGACTATTAAGGCGGCTTTAGACGCTGCTGCCGCAGTTGCGCCAGTTGTTATGCCATACTTCAAAAACCGTGCCAAAAGGACGCCTCTTAACCGTAAGCTTTACCTTCAGCCATAGAAAGCAACGCGTTAAAGACAGCAACGGCAATGGTGCTACCGCCTCTGCGACCTCTAACGATGATGAATGGTACTTGCAGTTTTGCGACAACTTCTTTTGATTCTGCTGCTCCAACGTAACCAACAGGTACCGCTACAATCAATGCTGGTTTAACAATGCCCTTCTTTATCTGCTCTGCAAGCTCAAACGCTGCCGTCGGAGCATTCCCAATAAGCACGATGCCACCGTCTAAACCATCTTTAACAGCTAGGCGCATGGCAGCAGCTGCGCGAGTTAAAGATCTGAGAGTTAGCCAATTTTGCTGCCCGTTCATCATTCATGTATGTGGTAACTTTTCCGCCGAATTTCTTAAGTCGCGCCTCGTTGATTCCTGCCTTCACCATTTTCACGTCGGTGACTACTTTTGCGCCTGCCTTGATGGCTTCTACGCCTGCCTCTACTGCGCCGTCGCTGATGACTAAGAGTTTGGCGAGTTCCGGGTCAGCGGTTGTGTGAACTACTCGTTCAATTATTGGAATCTGATTTTTGGGCACCTTAGACAGGGTGTCACCGATGGCGGCACGGATAAGCTTCATACTTTTGTCAACAATTTTTCCTGCGGCAGGAATCGAGTAGGCATCGACAAAGTCACTGTCGTGTTTGACTTCTTGACCGAGAGCTTTTAGGGCTTTTTCCTCTAGAATTTCAGCTATGCGCTCGTCGCTCCCCAAAGGTTCGCCGTAAACTAATTCTATCCCAGTTGCTTTTAGCTGAGGTTCTTTCTCTTTTACGCCGATGAGTTCAGGAATTTCCTGTGTTGTGTGAACGCCAGGAGCCAGAAAAGCAGGAACAAGTACAATTTTTGAAACACCCTTTTTTGCAAAAGTATCTATCGCTTCTGGAATGGTTGGCGTGTTTCTAATCATGAAGGCGATTTCAATTATCGAGAACCTGGAGCGTTTGCGCAAGATATCGGCCAGTTTTTCGAGGTTCTCTCGGTTATGAGGCAGTTTGCTTCCGTGACCAATTAGAATTAAACCAACTTTTTCCAATGCTGACTTGCCTCATTTAGTTTTTCTCCGTTTTCTCAAACAGTTTAACTGCCAAGTCAATTAGCTGCATGTCACCGTTCTTTGCGGCTAAACGCAAGTTTTCAACAATAGGCACAAAGGTTTGTTTAAGCAAAATAGAAGTTAAATCTTCAAGAATTTTTCTTTTCAGCTCATCTACATTCCCCGATCATAGTTAGAGCGGTTGCAAGTTCTTTTTGCCGAATTTGCTCAGCTTGTGAAAGCAATGTCTGAAATAATTAGTCGAACGGATAGGCTTTTCATGTCTTGATTCAGAATAACTAGTTCCTCGTCTAATATTTTGACGGCTTTCTCAATGCTTTTCTGCCTTTCAAGCTTGTTCTTGTTCGCAATCAACTGCAAATCGTCAATGTTGTAGAGTTTTGTTCTAGCAACTTCCTGAACGGTTTTTTCGACGTTACGAGGATTTGAAATATCAATAATTACAAGGTCATTTTTGTTTGTTCGCTGCTTCATCAGTTTTGAAACATGTCTTTAGTTAGCAAGTAGTGCGGTGCCGAGGTTGAGCAGATTACCACGTCAGCGTCAACAAGTACTTCTTCAAACTGATTAAATTTTACCGCATTCCTTTAAGATCTTCAGCTAATTTTACTGCTCGGTCATGAGTTCTGTTGGCAATAAATATTGGGCTAAGGCAACGTCGTGCCAAAGCTTTAGCAACTAGAGTTCCTATTTCTCCAGCACCCATAACCAAGATTTTCTTCTCTTCTAAATTGCCAAGCAAAGTAACGGCTAATTCAACTGCTGCCGAACCTACAGAAACTGCACCTTTATTGATTCCTGTTTCGTTTCTTACGCGTCTGCCAACGGTCATGGCACGATTAAACAGGTGCTTAAGGATTGGACCCAGAGTTTTTGCGTTTTCTGCTTCTAAGTAGGCGTCCCAGACTTGGTTAAGAACTTGGTCTTCACCTATGACCATCGATTCCAAGCCTGAAGTCACTCTTAAAAGATGATTGAAAGCTTCATCATCCTCGGATGTTTCTACTGCTCTAAATGCTTCCTCAACGTTTGCTACAGATCTCTTAGCCAAATAATCCTTAACTAAATTTAATGCTGTATTCACCTCTTCAGAAATAAGGTAGATTTCAATTCGGTTGCATGTCTGAAGAAGTAGGCATTCCTCAACACCTTCGACAGAGCGAATCTCGGCAAGCGCTTTTCCCTTGTCCTTAAACGCGACCGCTTCCATTAATGGGACACGGGCGGTTTTATGCGTTATTCTGACGTTGAGGGTATGGTCTGTTTTGGCCGAGGAATGCATGGTTGGATAAACCGACCGTCTTAAATATAAGTTTTACCGTAAATAGGCGAAGGGCATAATTTGTGATAGAATTTCATCACAGAATCGGTTTGGTTTACCTTCCTGGTGCTCTCCCATGCTTTGAAGACTTCGGAAACCTCCCAACCGACCTAGTTTTGTCCGATGCCCTCATAGACGGCAAGCCAGCCTCCGAAGTTTTAGACATGATAATCATTCCAGGCGGAAGCCTCGTCGAATCAGGAAGCGTCAACAAGAAAGTCAGCAGCGAAATTTTGAAGATGGCTGAGAGCGGCAAGTTTGTGCTTGGAATCTGCTCAGGCTTCCAGATTTTGGCAAAGGAAACCGATGTGGGACGTCTCTCAAAAGTGCCCATAACCCGTGAAGGCTTAGGCCTACTTGACTCGGAGTTCAAGCCTCTCATATGCACAGACCGCGTAGTAGCCACTGTAACTGACAACAGCTTCATCACAAGCGAGGTTGGCAAGGAAGTTTCAGGATTCCACTGCCATACCTACGGGCACATCATTTTGCACGAAGATGCAAAAACAATTCTTGTTTCACATGTAAAACGTGTCAACTATCATAAAGACCCGCAAGATTTGGTTTCAGGAGTAGCCAACAAGCAGGGTAACGTGGTGGGAATTTTTATTCACGGGCTTTTGGATCAAAACCCGACCATTTTGCAGAGTATCACGAAATCGCTGGACATTAATGCTATCGAGCTCGAAGAGATTCGAAAGGCAAACGCCAAGCTTCAGGAACGAATTAAAAGCGAAATTGGCATTTCAACCAATATCCATCAGCAAGCGCCTCTCAATCAGAAAACACCACGCCTATTGCTGGTTACTGCTATTGAGAGCGGTTCAGGAAAAACCTTCGTTTTAGCAGGTATTGCAGGCGCACTGAAACGCAGAGGCTTCAAGGTAGGCGTAATCAAGGTCGGCGGCGACATTCGAGACACCGTGCCAGCACTCTACCTAATCAAGGAGCCGATTAGACCTTACTCGTCGATTAAGATTGGGGAAAGCGGCTGGAAACCGTTAGCTGAAGCTATAGGGGAAGCCAGCAAAGAGCATGATTTTTTGCTTGTTGAGGGAGCTATGAGCGCTTTCACAGGGCTACTCAATGATAAGGTCCAGCGACCTACTTCAACAGCTGAGGTTGCTGCAGCATTGGGCGCCTCAACAATTATGGTGGTTGCCTGCGACAAGGAAGGCGTAGAAGGCGGGTTGGCAAACGCGCTCAATTATATCAGTCTGCTCAACGATTTGGGCGTAAACGTAACAGGCGTCATTCTAAACAAAGTCCACACAAGCTACCTGAGCGACCAAATAAAACAAATCATTAAACAGGCGTTTGAAAACAGCGGCGTTGAATTGCTGGGGTTTGTGCCAAAGATGGATGTGGAAGGCAGAGGCATGATCCCTGAAATCGAAATCAAGTACGAAGAGTTCGGAGCCCAAGCCATCAAAGCGGCGGAAGAAAACATCAACCTCGGAGCTCTCATACGAATTTCCAAAGCGCCAACGCTCCGACCGGTTGATTATGAAGCATTTATGCAAAAATTCAAAGATCTACTCACCAATTATAAGCTCAACGCTTCTCAAGGTGGCAAAACGCAAAGTTGCTCATAGACCTCAAACTCGATGGAAGAACTATTGTAATTGTTGGCGGAGGCTCAGAAGCTTACCGGAAAATGCAAAGACTTCGTTGATTCAGGCGCAAAAATCTGGGTTATCAGCAAAGAGTTTTCAAGCAGTATTCAAGAGTTGGCTAATTCAAAGAAGGTTGCTTTAGTTAAGACGGAAATTAAAGATGCCAAAGCATTTGTAAATACTCTTAATCCTAAGCCAGATTTGTTTTTAGCGGTAACAAATGATTCTAAACTTAACCTCAAACTTGTTGAAACGGCTAAATCTTTGTGTGGAATGGTCTATTCCGTTGATAATCCTGCTTTGAGCGATTTTATTTTGCCGGCTGTTGCGTGCGTCGGCGACGTTAAGGTTGCGGTTTCTACTTCAGGAAAGAGCCCTGCTATGGCTAGGGCGCTGAGGGAAAGGATTGAGAAGATGATAACGCCTGAGGATTTGCTTGAGATCGAATTGCAGAGTCATATTCGTGGTATCCTCAAGAATCAAGTTCCTGATTCAAAAACAAGAAGCAAGTTGTTATCCGAGATACTTAATAACGTTAAAATTAAACAAGTTTTAAAAGAAGGAAAGCTTCTTGAGGCTCAAGAAATAGCCATAAAACTCATAGAGAAAATGGAGGCAAAATAGTTGAGTTTTCCAACAGTTAGAATGAGAAGATTACGCAGAACCGCAGCGTTGCGCGACATATTAAACCAGATAAATCTGCAGCCAAGCAACTTAATTTACCCAATCTTTGTTGATGAAGGCATTAAAAAACCCGTTGCCATCGAATCCATGCCTGGGTATAGTAGGCTGCCAATTAATCAAGTTGCAGATGAGGGAAAACAAGCATTAGCTCAAGGGGTAAAAAGCGTGTTGCTCTTCGGCATCCCAGCAAAAAAAGATGAAGCAGGAACAAGCGCTTTTGCTAAAAATGGAGTCATCCAAAAGGCAATCGACGAGTTGAAAAAAACATATGGAGAAGAGCTTGTAGTTATTGGCGATGTCTGCCTATGTGAGTATATGAGTCATGGGCACTGCGGCTTAGTTAAAGACGGCGAAATTCTAAACGACCAAACCCTTGATGTGCTCGCCAAAGTAGCAGTTAGCCAAGCCGAAGCAGGCGCAGATATAGTAGCTCCCTCAGCCATGATGGACGGACAAGTAGGCGCCATCCGTGAAGCATTAGATGACTCTGGTTTTGAGCAGGTACCAATAATGGCTTACTCAGCCAAATACGCCTCAGGCTTCTACGGTCCATTCAGAGAAGCAGCGGAATCCATACCTAAATTTGGAAACCGCAGAAGCTACCAAATGAGCCAAGGAAGCCAAGAAGAAGCTCTACGCGAAATGGAATTAGACCTCAACGAAGGAGCAGACATGATTATGGTTAAGCCCGCATTAGCTTACTTGGACATTATTGGTCTTGCCAAAGCAAACTTCAACGTGCCCATAGTCGCCTACAACGTCAGCGGCGAATACTCAATGGTAAAAGCTGCGGCTCAGAACGGTTGGATAGATGAAAAAACTGTAATTCGCGAAATCTTAACAGGCATTAAACGTGCAGGCGCAGATTTAATCATAACCTACTTTGCTAAGGATGCCAAATCGTGGTTGAGTCAGCCTTGAGCGATAGCAAGTCAAAGAAGCTTTTTGAGAGAGCCAAAAAGGTTCTGCCCGGAGGCGTAAACAGTCCAGTCCGAGCATTTGAGCCCTATCCATTCTTTGTTGACCATGCCCAAGGCTCTAAATTGTACAGCGCAGACGACGCCGAATATGTCGACTACTGTATGGCTTATGGCGCATTGCTTTTGGGGCATGCCCAACCAGACATTATGGAAGCCGTAAAAAAACAGTTACCTAAAGGCTCGCTTTATGGCGCTCCAACCGAGCAGGAAGTGGAATTTGCCGAGCTCATATCCAAAGCTTCACCTTGCATGGAAATGCTACGCCTCGTAAATTCAGGCACCGAAGCTACCATGCATGCTATTCGAGTGGCAAGAGGCTACACGGGAAGAAAAAAAATCATCAAGTTCGAAGGCTGCTTCCACGGTTCGCATGATAATGTTTTGGTTAAGGCCGGCTCAGGAGCAGCAACTTTTGGCACGCCAAACTCGCTTGGAATTCCTGAGGAAACAACCCAGAACACAATTGTTGTGCCCTACAACAGCGTTGAAGCGTTAGAGGCAGTTATGAAGCGGCAAGGCAACGAAGTAGCAGCGATTATTGTTGAGCCAGTCTTGGCGAATGTTGGGTTAATTTTGCCGACAGAAGATTACCTTAGCTACCTTAGAAAAGTAACAAACCAATATGGTACCGTCCTGATTTTTGATGAAATAATCACGGGTTTCCGTTTAGCATTGGGCGGCGCACAAGAATACTATCGGCGTGAAGCCTGACATGGCAACGCTTGGCAAAGTTTTGGGTGGCGGCTTCCCTTTGGCGGCGTTTGGCGGCAAACACGAGATTATGGAGAATATTTCGCCAGTCGGCAAAGTCTACCAAGCAGGCACCTTCAGCGGCAACCCAGTTTCGGCGACCGCAGGCTACACAATCCTAAAGCTGCTCAACCAAAAGAAGGCGGAGATTTACCCCAAGCTTGAGAAAAACTGCGCTGAATTAACAAAAGCTTTGGTGGATATTGTCCAATCCTACGATTTACAAGCGCAAATCTACAACATTGCTTCCATGTACCAGATATTCTTCACAAACGAAGAAGTCAGAGACTACGCGTGCGCCAAGCATTCTGACACAAAAATGTTTGCCGCTTACTTCCATGAGTTGCTCAAGCAAGGCGTGTTTATTCCGCCTTCACAATTTGAAACCTGCTTCCTATCAACGGCTCACACCGAGGAAGATTTAAAGCATACAATGAACGCTTTTGACAAAGCACTAGGCAAAGCAGCTGCGGAGAAACAAATCAAATGAAGCTAACTGTTGGCACAAGAGGGAGCGTACTTGCCCTTACACAAACAAACCGTGTCCTAAAACAAATTAAGCAAGCACACCCCGACGTGGAGTTTAAACTAAAAATCATTAAGACCATCGGCGACAAAGAACACGGAAAACCGCTATTTTCTATTGACTGCAAAGGCATTTTTGAAAAAGAAATCGACCAAGAAGTAGTTAGCGGCGAAATTGACTTTGCCGTTCACAGCCTAAAAGACGTGCCCATTGTTGAACAGCAGACTGGAACAGTTTTAGCGGCAATTCCAAAACGGGATTCGCAAAATGACGTATTTATTTCGAAGGACAAAGTTGGACTTAACGCTCTTCCGCAAGGTGCTCGTTGTTGGAACAGGCAGCCTAAGAAGAATGGCAGAAATCAAGTTTGTTCGCCCTGACTTAGATGTGCAACCAATAAGAGGGAACGTTGACACGCGACTAAACAAGGTTAGAAAAGGTGAGTTTGCAGGCATCGTCATTGCTGAAGCAGGGCTTGAAAGAATGAATTTAACAAACGAAATAGCTGAGCGTTTGCCGCTAGACCAGTTTCCATCAGCTGCTGGACAAGGAGCACTGGCAATTGTTGCAAAAGAAGATAATGAAGATGTAATAGCGTTTTGCAGACGGTTGAAGATAAAGCAACTCGCGCTGAAATTACAGCTGAACGAAGTTTGGTGCTTAAACTTGAAGGTGGCTGCCGAGTACCAATAGGCGCTGTTGGACATGCGAGGGCAATAATCTGTCACTTTTTGGCTGCATATTTTCGCTCTAAGAGCCGAAAGAAAATCAGTGCTGCCGCACAAGGAACATTAGCTGAGGCTGAAGAGCTAGGCATAAATAGTCGGTGAAAACCTCAATAGAGCAGGGAGCAAAAGATTACGAGAAGGAATGGAGAGAAAAGTATGGTACATGGTAAAGTTTACCTTGTTGGCGCTGGACCAGGCGACCCCAAACTGCTCACAGTTAAAGCGGTTGAACTGCTTAAAGAAGCTGACGTAGTAATTTATGACAGATTAGTCGGCGAATCAATTCTTAACTTAGCCCCAGAAAAAGCTGAGAAAATTTACGTTGGAAAACGAACAGGCAAACATGAGGTTCCTCAGGACAAGATTACTGAATTGATAATTGAGAAAGCCCAGACAGGCGGGAAGAGTTGTGAGGCTTAAGGGCGGTGACCCGTTTATTTTCGGCAGAGGCGGCGAAGAAGCTGAAGCCCTTGTGGAAAAAGGCATCGAATTTGAAGTGGTGCCCGGGGTTAGTTCAGCAATTGTGGCTCCTGTACGCTGGCATACCGTTGACGCATCGGGATTACGCGTCTTCAGTAGCAATTATTACGGGTCACAGGCAGGCGATGCCGAACGAACAATTAATTGGGCAAAAATTGCAAGTGCCGTGGACACGATGGTTATTTTGATGGGTGTAGAATCACTTGAAGCCATCATGCGAAAAAACTGGTTGAAGGCGGAGTAAACCCAGATACACCAGCAGCCATCGTTGAATCAGGCACCCTACAACAGCAAAGAACCCTCATCTGGCAAAATAGGCACCATTGCTAAGGAAGCAGAAGAAAAACAGGTTAAGCCTCCAGCAGTTATTGTTATTGGCGAAGTAGCGAATTTAGGCAGGAAACTTGCATGGTTCAAAAAGCCCCTAACCTAAAAGGCAAAAACAGTCGCCATAACTCGCCCAGCAGGTCAGGCGGAAGAAGCAGGCAAACTAATCGAGGAAAAAGGCGGAGTACCCTACTACATTCCTGCAATAGAAATCAAGGGTTTAAGCAATTTTGCACCCGTGAAAAAATTCATCACTGAACTGATCAAGGGGCAAGTTGACTATGTTATTTTTATGAGCACCAACGGCGTAAAATACCTGTTTTGCGTGCTGAAGAACCTAAAGCAAACTGGCGAGTTGAAGGAAGGTTTAGCTGAAACGTTTGTTATAGCGGTTGGTCCACGAACCGCTGAAGCTCTTGAAAAGGATTACGACGTACATGTGGGTTTAGTTCCTACTAAGTATAGTTCGGAAGGATTAATCGAGTGCTTTGAAGAAGGAGAGGTTTCTGGCAAAAAAATTCGCATTCCACGAACTAGCAATGCAACCCCAACCTTAACTGAGAAGCTCAAAGAAATGGGTGCTGACGTTGAGGAGATTTATGTTTACGAGTCAGGCTTGCCAGTCGACGAGAAATTAAAAGAACAATTCTATCAAGACTTAACCTCTGGAAAGATTGATGCGGTTGTTTTCGGGAGCGGATTGAGCGCAAAAAATATTTTCAAAATGCTTTCTGAGAAAGCACCTATGGAGAACACTTCGAAGCATGATTAACAGTAAAGTGACAACTGTAGCTATTGGTCCTACGACTGCTGAAGCCTTAAGGGAAATGGGTGTAAAAGTTGATGTTATGCCAGAGGATTACTTGTTTGAAAAAGCGCTTGAGGCATTAGCCGAACATTGGAGCACCAACTAGTTTTTCATAAAACATTATGTTGTCGCATAGGTACAGCCACGTAATCTTTAAAACGGACAATTATTAACCAATTAAATGGTTAAAACTGGTTTTGATAATCTTGATTTTAAAGGAGGTGGATTTATGGAAGCAGACAAAAGTGGCAAAGTAAAACTAACAGTCGAGTTTGAAATAAACCAGCCAGCTATGGACTTAATCAAAGCAAACATGGAAATGATGAGTCAAACAATTCCAGAGCTTATTCAGAATTTGAGAGAAGGCATGGCTTCAAGAGGGAAAGGACACGGTATGATGGGCATGATGCATCATGGCCAAGAATAAATTAAAACCAAACCATCCTTTTTTTCATTTTGTTTTTTCGAGACTAAATGCTGGTTCACAGTTTACTGAAGCAATAATCTCAGCGGCAAACTCCTCCTGTTCTTCAGTCCCAAACACAGCTATCCAGCAAGAGCCTTCGGCGCCACAAACACCGCCAGCAGCAATCAACTCCACATCAGCGCCAGTTAAAGCAGTTAACGCGTCCAACTCAGTAAATACTTCTCCAACAACAGGCAACAAACGATACCCACTTAACCCAGGTGCGTTAAGCTTTTCCGCCAAAGAAGTTAAATCGCCGTTTACACGCTTCTCAATGCCTACAGGTATTATGAGTTTTACTCTACGTCCCACTATGGCAGGTAAGGCTAAACCTATGGTTCCAGCTTTCGGGTGACCAATCAGAATTGCTGCCTGTTTACGTGTAAGATCTAAAGCGTTTGCACCCTTCAAGATTACATCGCCTTCGTTGAGTGTGTCAACCACGTCAGCAATTGTTTTGCCTTTTTGCCAAACACCCTCAGTTATTACAACGTCGCCAGGAAAATTGGTTTCATCAGCAAGCCTTCCCTCAACATTTACTGATTGAGTCGGTGGCAAAGTTATGCCCCTAAAGAATCTTCCCCTAGAGAAATCGTTTGAAATATTGTTAGTTCTGAAAATTTCTTCAGCCACATAACCATTGGTTGTTCCAGCAACAATCACGAGCGTTCCGTTTTTGAGGGCTTTTTTGATTGCTGGGTGGTTTGATAGGGTTTTGGCAATTAAGCGTTTTCCTGCCGCGGGAGTAATTAGGAATTGTTTCATAGTTGTGGCCTTACTGATTGTTATTTGTGGGTGGATTATAATAATTTCGTTAACATAATCTCATGTGGCTATTTATTGTGGTCGAGGGTTGAAATCCCTCCCCGCTCGCTGAAAATAAGCGCTTGTCCATTTCTGAGCATTGAAAACATATGCTGGAGGACTGCTTTCCTTTCTAGATTATGTGGAAGAAAGTCGAATAAGCATATTCGAATTGTGCCTCCCTTTTGACAGGATTATGTAATGGAGTTATGATAGGTATAGTTGCTATCATGTTTAGTTGTGTTCCAGCTCATCAGTCCTATGTCTACGGTCCAAGTCGTTTTGAATCTTCCAATAGCTGTTCAAGAAATGGTTCTTGCGGTTGGGCTGATAGTTAAAGGATTCAATTTATCAACAATCGATTCAGGTATTGTTAAACAGACATAGAATGAATTCGTTTCAAAACCTAAGATGGGGTTTGTTCCTGTCAAAGAGCTACTTAAAAAGCCAGTCTACAAAGACATTCTTCGAGGATTTATCTAAAACCCCTCAATCAACCGCATACCCCCTAATCCCTCAACATAAACCAAGTTCAAACTAACACCACACCAAACAACAAAAAAGTTTACAAAATTCAATCACACAACACCACATCCAACCAGCTTTTCCAATGTATCGCTCAAACCAATCCCATTTCTTCCAAAAATAAAGAAAAAACTTGAACCAACAGGTTCAATTAAACTGAAAACTCAAAAAATGAAACTAACCTCAAAGGAAAAAAATTATAAAAAAATAAAAAAAGAAAAAATAAGTTAAGACTTGTAAAGATGTTCAGCTAATTAGCTTAATATCTTCTTGGTGGTCGTACGTTTTGCGTAGCACTCACGGCAATAAACTGGCCTTGTACCGTCTGGCTTGAAAGGAACATCACATTCTTTTCCGCAGTCAGCGCAGGTTGCCTTGTGCATTTCTCGGTTGTTATACATTTCGCTATTTCAACTCCTACTATATTTCTTGTGCAAAAAATTGGTTTTTACACAACACTCCTTAACTTGTTCTTCACCTTATAAATTGAATGCTCTTTAAACACGGAATAATCAATACAATTCAACCTGCAAGAATTTTTCAGTTTTAGTTTATCCATAGAATGACAAAAAAAGCTGTTTAGTAAGCTCTTCAAGCCGATTGACTCAAAGGGTAATAATCGCTTTTTCACAGTCAGACTAATATAGGTACCCCGCCAATATAATGTGCTAATTCAAGATATTGAGAGAAAGGATGAATCACTTGAATTCTTGCTTTTTCTCATTTGTACATGTCAAGTGGGAAAGCGAATTTGAGACAGAAAAAATCAACCTTAGGGGAACACATTGCTCTTCTTTCAGTAAAACATAACATTTACCCCTCTGAAGTTTTCCAAGCCCTAATAAAAGCAAGAAACAACGAAACAGCTATTTGCGGCACTCTGAGGTTGAATATCGTGGTAAGGTAAAGGACGAAGTAATTTTTCTGATAAAAGAAAGAGAACCATGCTGTTGCTCAATTCAGGGTTGATGAAGCAATTTCTGCTAAGAAAAGATAATCCTTTTGAAAGCTGGATGAGCAGCTGACAAAATAACGGAAAAAAATCGCAAAACAGAATACCGAATCAGTTTTCACAGCGGTTAGAGCATTTGAGAGCAGGTATGAAACGGGTCAATGTTAAAGCTGAGGTTCTTGAGATTCCTAAGCCAGCTCAGGTTCACACGCATTTTGGCAATACCGTCATGGTAGTCAATGCTTTGGTTCGAGACAAAACTGGAAAAATCAAGCTTTGCCTCTGGGAAGGACAAATCAATTCAATACAGTTGGAGAAAACATTGAAATTAGGAATGCTCACGTGAGAGTTTTCAGGGGCGAGAGACAACTTCGACTTGGCAAAAAAGGAGCTGTAAGCATACTACAGAGCCCTGATAAAAGCGTTAATCAAGAGTTAGCGTTAGCATCAGTTAAATAACTGCTAGAAAATTAGCCTAAATCATTCATTTGACCTAAATCTTGTCGGTTTCTTCTTTTGGTTGAATTTTACTATCACATGCCTTAGCTCTCTTGATTTTCAGGAACACTATTTTTATAGCTGAATGAAGCATTGCATTGAAACAACAGAAGGAACATTAATCGTTGACAGTTATTGTTGATGACGCAGGCAGCGGCGACTTACTTTATGGCGTTGTAGTCGGCGCTTACCGAGAGGAAACAGGCGAATTCAAATATGACCTCATCGACGTAAGATTCTATCAAGAAAACTTTCGAGAAAAAGAGTACCTGCAAGAATCCTCACGTGTCGTATCTAAGCTTGTTGCGTATGTTTAACCTAAAAGCAGATGAGGCGGTTCATATTTGTCAAGGCTGCATCTTTGACGTAGCCGCTGAGGAACTACGCAAAGTTTATGGTGAAGACCGAGTTAAACGTGTAAGAGTTGTGGGCGAAGCACAAAGATTAGTCGAAATCGCTTATCTAGACGAAATCCGCAATTTAGGCTACGAACCGTTAGCTCAAACGGGAAGAAAAAAGAGGCAAAAGCTTCTTTCATATGATGCGTTGGTTAAAAGACAAACCCGAAATGCTACGTTACGCAAAAACAGGATGGCCACGCCTTAAGAATTATCATTTGTTTAAGTCGTTCCACCCTGAACTCGTTTACAAAGCAGTTTGCAGTGACTGCGGCTGCGAATGTGAAGTGCCTTTTCAGCCACGGCCAGATCGACCTGTTTATTGTCAAAAATGCTGGTCCACTCATAGACCTCAGAGAAATCACCAGAAAAAAATAGTCCATTAATCAAATCGTTTTTTATACCCTGCGCTCTGTTGAAGCTGAGCATGAACATATTATTTGATTATAACTCAAGTTGGTACGTGCTCTTCTTCGGCTTCCTAGCATCATGGACAGTTGTTGCTTATTATCCGTCGTAAAGGATCTATACGGGAGACAAAAGAGCAAGTGTTTCTGGGTCTTAGCGGCATGTTTGCTTTGGGGCTCATGGAATTCTTCGCGGTGTCCACAAATCTGTGGCATTATACTCCTGGCAACTGGCCGGTGATTTTGTGGCCGACTTATTTTGCTGCGATACTTTTCGGTTACCAGCTCTTACGCTCAATTGAGGGCGCACTATTGTTCAGACCTATTAAGCGAATAAGTTTAGCATTTACCAAATTGAATATCAGAGCGGTTAAAAAACAATCACAGAAAAACAAAACTCTTGACATTGAAGCCTTAACTGCACGGTAATTCAAGTTAAAACTTGCCCCTTGCTGTTTTGTGTGTGAATGTGCAACCGTAACAACGATAAAAACATCAGTTAATAGTAGCTAGTTGTTGTTTTGTCCACTTTTTCACTATTTCATAATAGACTATAGAAGCATCGTACGAAATTTTATGTAGTTTGCACAGTCTTTCTTAATAAATATGAACACTTCTCAAATCGCTTTATATCCAAAATTAACACTTTGGCTTTCAGAGCAAAGCAGAAACTGGATGGAAATGGCGTGTTTGAATTTAGCTATCCCAATATTGGCTTGTTTAGGCTTGTTTGCCTAGCCCTTCATGTTCCTGAGGGACGCCCATTTCCCCCTTCAACAAGCGCTAAGAGCATCATCATTTGGCGAGGTGACTAAAGCTTGAACCGCACAATAGTGTTGGATTGCCAAACTCAAACAGCTATGTACTGCTCGGAAGACTGCATCGCTTACAAAACCTGCACTATATGCAAGAAATGTCGCTAATTCGCTTGCCTGTGTATATACATGCATGTTACATAGCCTTATAAGATAATTCCGAGCATTCTGAAAAGCCCTAAGGAGGCGAAGAAATGCTGAGTAGAGACTGCGACGGCTGCACGCTCCTGCATATGTGCAGTGAACGATACAGACGCGTAAACAAAGACGAAAAAGTATACTGCCCAGACGGAACAGCCCATCTAGTAGACCAAAACTAACCTTCAACTTTTTCTTAATTTGTTTTGACTGTTTAGGCAAAGGCAGAAATGCAAGCAATTTCTCAATTATTTCACTGCAGGTGAATTGCTTGGACAAAGCTGCTTTCTTGATATGGAGCCGCAAATACGATAAAAGTTTCGGTTGGCAGGCACAGAGGGAACGGGAGTTAGGTGCTAAATTTCGAAAGACAAAAACGTTGACTTGCGGTGATTTAGCTCAGGTTGTTGAGTGGAAGTTCAGAGATGAACATGATAAGAAGACGCGGGCTTTAGCGTTGGTTACTCGAAATGATGAGGCAAATGTGATTCGGCTTTCTAGCCAAGCGTTGAATATTCCTTCTTGTGAGGATGCTTACCGAATGAACTGCCTTACGCTGCTGGAAGGAGTCAGCCCTGTGTTAGCAAGTGTAATTTTAACGTTTTTTGATCCCAAACAATACTGCATCCTGGACCTTGCTGTGTGGAAGGGGCTGCTTGGAAATCCGCCACCTAACATGTACTCGGCTCAGAATTACCTAAAACTGCTAGAGGCTATTAGGAAAACAGCTGCCAAACAAAACCTGGATGTAAGAGTAATCGATAAGGCGCTTTATAAGAAAAGTATAGATGAATCAAAATAAACAACAAAAGCAGTAGCGGTGGACCACTGCGGTTTGACGCCCAGACTCCGCCTGGAAACCTCAAACCCTACGCTCTTACCCGCACCCCCTTGAGCGCACAACGTCCAAACTTAGGTTGCTCTCTCCCGAGCCTAGCCGGGTTCGCCTGGTGAACAATGAAACAACTCCCCTACGGAAGCTGCCCATTGACCGCCAGCCCCAAAGGACGGATAGTCAATGTTTCGGAAATGAAGATCCAAACGGCCTTCGGCGCCTCATCCGCAGATGTCAGCCCGTCGTATAGAGGGTTTACGGTACAATGGACCCCTACCCCACCGCCTAAGATCCACCGCCGAAACTTAAAGGCACAGAACAGTCTTTAAAACTTTCGCAGGTGTAGGTTGTGTTTTCTGTTTTTTTCTCGCGTAAATTTTTTCTTCGTGTTTTAGGACGCTTTCTTGATTTAGGGTTTGAAAGTTGCTGGTTGAGTCAAAAAAAATCAAGAAAAGTTGAAATAAGTCTTGAAAAGTCAAAATAAGTCAATGAAAGCGATGATTGAGTATGCTTTTTACTGGATCAGTGGCGTTTAGGCAGCCTCTTGAGGCATGCAATAAAGTTCAGATTCCAAAGATTATTCAAGGGAAGTTCAAGGTGGAGCCAGATCAAGTTTCTAATCCAACCAAACCAATTTATAATTCAAACTTCTTCATAAGAAAGTGGGAGTGACGATATGGATTTAGTTGGATTATTGATAAGCGTCGTCGTAGCCGTAATCATTGTTGCACCCATACTGTGGCTTGTTGGAAGAGCACTTGTAGGCAAACAGAAAGCAAAGTTAACCGATGCCATCTGGATAGTTGTTCTGGGAATCGTTATTGGCGCGATCGTCGGTGTTTTCCTCGGCGGTTTAATCGCAGCTGTGCTTATGTTCATAATTTGGCTTGCACTGATTAAGCACTTCTTTGACTGCGGCTGGTTGATGGCTTTCGCGATAGCAATAGTGGCAGTGATAATCTTCGTAGTAATCGTAGCAATACTCGCATTGGTAGGAATCGCAGTAATAGGGCTTGGGATCTAAAACTGAAAACGTCTGCCACAGCTTCCCTTTTTTGTATAGCATCGTCTCGTTTTCTTAAGTAAAATCAGGCAAAGAGTTTATTATCTGATCGGATCGACCATGCATTCAATAGTTTCTTGTTGCCTTTTTTAGATCAGATGCTGTTGTTTGCAACACTTTTAGGATCGCGTCAATATTTTCCTGACGTGTTTGAATGAGGTTAACAAAAACGCTTCCAACAATTACCCCATCAGCCCCTGCCGCAATAATACGCTTTACGTGTTCAGGCTTTGAGACTCCAAACCCAACTGCTAGAGGTATCTTGGCAGAGGTGAAAGGCAAAACACGCTTAACAAGCTCGATTGTTGAATCCTCTATTGCTGCTTTTGCTCCTGTAACCCCGAAACGCGAAACCAGATACAAGAATCCTGAAGAAGACTCAATTATGCTGACAAGTCGTTCATTGGTTGAAGAAGGTGCCGCTAAAAAAATCGTGTCCACTCCAGACTTGCTTGCCGCTTTCCTAAGATCACCAGCTTCTTCTACGGGTAAATCAGGAACAATGACTCCGTTAACCAGGTATTCTTTGGCATAGCTGAAAAATTTTTCAAGCCCCATTCTGAACACTGGATTATAATATGTCATTATTACAATTGGCACGTTATGGCTTTGTCTTATTTCTTTGGCGATTTCCAACACTTTAATGGGAGTAGTGCCAGCAGCCAAGGCTCGTACGCTTGCAGCTTGAATTGTTGGTCCATCTGCAATCGGGTCAGAAAAAGGCAATCCTAGCTCCAAAATGTCTACTCCTCCACGGATTAGGGCGTCAGCGATTTTTGGTGTCAATTCAGGTGTTGGGTCTCCAGCCATAATGTAGCCGATAAGAACTCCGTTTCCCTTTGCTTTGGCTTTTTGGAATGCTTCTTTTATATCGCTCATATTTTTGCCCCTATGTAGTCTGCGATTGTTTCTACGTCTTTGTCTCCTCGCCCAGATAACGTCACAACGATTGATTGGGTCTTCTTCATTTGCGCTACTAACTTCATGGCGTAGGCGACTGCGTGTGAAGATTCTAAAGCAGGAAGAATACCCTCTTCTCGGGACAAAGTTAGAAACGCTTCTACTGCTTCCTTATCTGTAGCTGAAACGTATTTTGCTCTTTTGAGCGTTTTTAGCAGGGAATGTTCGGGTCCAACGCCAGGATAGTCTAAGCCTGCTGAAATGCTGGTTGTGTTTTGTATTTGCCCGTTGCTATCTTGGAGAACATAGGTTAACATGCCGTGGAAGACGCCTTCGGCTCCTGCGCCAAGTGACGCTGCGTGTTTTCCTGTTTCTAAGCCTTTTCCGCCAGCTTCGACACCAAAGAGCTGTACGGAGGCATCGTCTTCGAAGGGGTAAAATGTGCCTATAGCGTTACTTCCGCCGCCAACGCAAGCAACCAGAGCATCGGGAAGTCGGTTTTCTTTTTTGTGGAATTGTTCTTTGAGTTCTTTGCCGATTACGCTTTGGAAATCCCTGACAATCATAGGATAAGGATGCGGACCCACAACTGAGCCGATTAAATAATATGTGTTTTGTAGATTTGTAACCCAATCGCGGAAGGCTTCGTTTATGGAGTCCTTTAGCGTTTTTGAGCCCGTTTCCACGGGGTGCACTTTTGCGTTTAGAAGTTTCATTCGGAAAACGTTAAGCCTCTGACGCTCGCAATCTTCTGTGCCCATGTATACTTCAGCTTTCAAACCCAGAGCAGCGCATGCTATTGCTGTAGCTACGCCGTGTTGCCCTGCTCCTGTCTCAGCGATAACTCGGATTTTGCCCATCCGCTTAGCTAACAGCGCCTGCCCGATGGTGTTGTTTATTTTGTGCGCTCCACCATGGGCTAAATCTTCACGTTTAAGGTAAATTTTGGCGCCGCCTAACTTCCGCGTCAAGTTTTCAGCAAAATAAAGAGGAGTTGGTCTGCCAACAAACTCTGAGAGGTAATAATCGAGTTCTTTCTGGAAAGTGGGGTCTTTCCGGGCTTGCGCATAAGCTTCTTCAAGTTCTTTAATCGCCTCCATTAGGACTTCTGGAACAAAGCGACCGCCGAATTTTCCGTATTTGCCGTCAACAGGATAGTCGCTTAGTTTCATTTTGCATTCACAAACTCCTTTACTTTTTCTTCAATATTATCGCTCAACATTATCGCTGAGCCAATAAGAAAAGCTCGTGCGCCGCTCTTTCGGAGGAAGCATATGTCGGCTATCGTTTGTATTCCGCTTTCACTTACGACAATTTTGTCTCCAGGATTAACTTTTGTTAAGATTTTTTTTGTCACGTTTAAATCTACCTTTAATGTTGCCAGGTTGCGGTTATTTATTCCAATCAAATCAGCATCTGTTTCTAGGGCGGAAACAAATTCAGACAATGTATGCGTTTCAAGCAAAACCTCAAGCCCAAGCATATGTGCACCAATGATCATTTCCCCGATGGTTTTTTCGCTGTATCCTCGATCAAACAGTGCTTTAATTAACAATACGGCATTGGCGCCAAGTTTTGATCCGGCTTGAATTTGTATGGGGCTTAGGATTATGTCTTTCATTAGGATTGGAAGTGCTACTGCTTTTCGTGCTTTAGCCAACACTTCTAAGGATCCGCTGAACTGTTTTGGCTCGGTTAACACAGATAAGGCTGCGGCTCCGCCTTTTTCCATGGCTTTCGCAATCAGGGCAGATACAACGTTTGTTCTTATTACTCCAGTAGATGGTGAAGCACACTTAATCTCAGTTATTATTGGATTAACTCTGCAGTCTAAAATGGCCTTCTTGAAGCTAACTGTAGCTTTCTCCACTGGTGCTATGGCATCGTAGTATTCACTTTCAATAGTTATCTGTGCAACGCGTGCCAAAACATCAAGAAAATCACTCATACTTTGCTTCTAACTCCTCAAGTTTCGACAAATTTCCGTCTGATGCTTTAATTAAATCCTTAAGTTTTCTGTAAGCATCTCCACTGTCAATGGATTCGCGAGCTATCTCCATCCCTTTTTCAAAGTCTTCCGCTTTTCCTCCGACCATTATTCCTGCGACACTATTAACAAGTACAAACTCCATTTTAGGGTCGCCGTGAGTAAGGTTGCCACTGAGAATTTGGAAGAGGACTTCAGCGCTTTCTTCGGGGCTTGCCACCTTCAAATCGGCGCTGCAGGCTATTTTTACTCCAAAATCTTCAGGAGAAACTTCAACTTCAGTCACTCCACCGTTTTTTAAATGTGCGATAGCTGTTTTGCCAACAGTTGACACTTCATCTAAGCCATCTAATCCGTGGACAACCATGGCTTCTTCGCAACCCAGCCGTTGTAGCGCATAAGCCATTGGCGCTGTAAGTTTAGCTTCATAAACGCCTAGGCAGTTGGGCGTTAGCACATGCTGGATTAGTTAGTGGTCCGAGCAAATTGAACACTGTTCGAATGCCGATTTCGCGTCTTGGCTCAACCGCATACTTCATGGCTGGATGGAAAGCTGGGGCAAACATGAAGGCTATCCCAACGTCTTCTATGATTCTCTCTATTGCTTTGGGTTCCAACTGTAGGTTGAGACCAAGGTTTTCAAGTACGTCGGCACTTCCGCATTTGCTGGTTACCGCCCTATTTCCATGTTTAGCAACTGCAATCCCAGCGCCTGCAATGACAAAGGCTGCGGTTGTACTTACGTTGAAGGTTTTTATTTTATCGCCACCTGTCCCACAAGTGTCCACTAAGCGGCTTTGAACATGGGGATGTATTTGGCTGCTGTGTTCACGCATAACGCAGGCAAAAGCGATGAGCTCCTCAACTTCTTCACCTTTCATTCTTAACGCTGTTAGGAAAGCCGCGGTTTGCGAGTTTGTTGCTTTCCCCGAAATTACTTCACGCATGATTTCGCCTGACTCACCGCTTGTTAGGCTGTAGCCTTCGATGAGTTTCTGTATGCCTTCCCTAATCATTTCGATTGCTTCCTATCCAAGAAGTTCTTAAGTATTAGTTTGCCATCTTCGCAGAGAATCGATTCAGGATGAAATTGCACCCCATCAATCGGATACTTGATATGTCTAACCCCCATAATTTCGCCGTCATCAATGCATTCTGCAGAAATTTCCAAGCATGTAGGAATAGAACCTCGTTCACCAGCAAGCGAATGATACCTTGTAGCTGTGAACGGGTTTCTGACCCCAACAAAGATTCCTTTTTGATCATGTTTTATCCTGCATGTTTTGCCATGCATAAGCCGTTTTGCATGGACAATTTTTCCGCCATAGGTATTGATTATGCCTTGGTGACCTAAGCAAACACCTAAAGTGGGAATAGTTTGGCTCATGGTCAGCAGAATGTTTTTGCAAACACCAAAATACCGTTCATCCCCAGGTGTTCCTGGCCCTGGAGAAATAACAATTCGATCGGGCTTAAGCTCATTTAACTGTTTTAGCGTTACCTCGTTATTGCGGAAAACTATGACTTCGGCGCCGAGTTCACCTATGTATTGGACAAGGTTGTAAACGAATGAATCGTAATTATCAATTACAAGTACCTTCATGCTTTAGCGCCTCCAGCTTGCTCAAGCGCCTGCATCAACGCCTTTGCCTTATGGTCGGTTTCAAACCACTCGCGTTCAGGAACTGAATCAGCCACAATTCCTGCGCCCGCTTGAATGTACGCTTGGTTCTTGTCGGCAAAGAGGGTACGGATAGTTATGGCGAAATCTGCATTGCCATTGTATGAGAAGTAACCTACAGCTCCCGCGTAGGGCCCACGTCTTACTGGCTCTAGTTCATCAATGATTTCCATCGCCCGGACTTTTGGTGCTCCAGAAACCGTTCCAGCTGGAAAAACAGCCCTCAAAGCATCATAACTTTGAAGATTGTCTTTCAGTTCACCCACTACTTGTGAGACGATATGTTGAACGTGGCTGTACTGGTGAACTTTCATGAATTCAGCCACGTGAACGCTTCCATACTTGGAAATTTTGCCTACATCGTTTCGTGCTAAATCAACAAGCATAACGTGCTCTGCACATTCCTTGGGGTCAGCCAGTAATTCACAGGATAGTTTGTTGTTTTCGATTGGGTCATCAGAAATGGGTTTTGTGCCGGCAATAGGGAAAGTCTCAACAATTCTGTTTTCAACTCGAACAAGCATCTCTGGGCTGGAACCGACAATTTGCCGGTCGCCTGACTTGTAGAAGTACATGTAGGGTGAAGGATTAATGCTGCGTAATGCTTTATAGAAGGGAATTAAGCTGCCCTCTATTTCCAGTTGGTAGCGTTTAGAGAGTACAACTTGGAAGATGTCTCCAGCGATGATGTATTCTTTTGCTTTTTCAACTGCACGTTCATAGCTTTCTTTTTTAGTATTAACTTTAGGTTGTGTGTAAACTAATTCTTCAGATTCAACTGATTGCTTTAGCAAGCTTTCAACTTCAGGCATGCGATCTTCACTCCGATAATAGTAGAAAGCTTGTTTTTGCAGGTGATTAAAGATGAATCCATCGTCGAATATTCCCATTTCCAAATCAGGGAAAACCAAATCAGCAGGTGATTTTTCTGGAAGTTTTTCCCAGTAACGCACTGCATCATAAGAGATGTAGCCAACTGCACCTCCAACAAACCGGAACTCGCTATCTGTCACGGCGTCGTCTTTTAGGAGGTTTTCTATAATTTGCAATGGGTCCCTTGTTGTTTGGGTGAAAAAACCACCAGTTTTTGTGTTTCTAATTTCCACTCTTTCATTCTTGCAGTGAATGGTTATTTTTGGATCAAAACCGATGAAGGAGTATTGGGCTAGTTTTTCGGGTCCTTCGATGGATTCTAAAAGGTAGGTTGTTGGGTATTGTTTTTGGAGCTTTGAGAATATTTCGAGAGGCTGTTGTGCGAGGGTGATTTTCTTGATTTTTAGGGGGCTAGCTGTTGTTGTTTGTGTGCCAAAGGCGATTCCCCATTTGTCCGTGCTTCCTTTATAGTTCAGAAGCATACGCCAATGCATTATTTAAGGCTTACCAGTACACAAATATACATTAAGGTTTTAAAACAACACTCATCCAATCCAAATAAGTCTTCGAACTCTCAACAATCGGAACCGCCAGAATCTCCGGAACCTCATAACTATGCAACTGCTTAACCTGCTCTGCAACTTGCTCAAAAAGGTCCATTCTAGATTTCATAACGATTAGGCATTCCTCAGCCTTGTCAATTTTGTCAACCCAATAAAAAAATGACGTGACCGGATTAACGATGTTTGCACAAGCAATCAATCGTTCTTTCAAAAGCAGCTGCGATATTTTTTCTGCTTCCAACTTATCTTTAGCGGTAACTAATATGACAATGTAATTATTTTTCAAGTGGATTCACCAAGTAATGTTCAGTTCCTAAAGGGGTAAATGCTTTTCTTTAGCGTGGAACTCGTTAAGACATAAATTTCCGTTTAATGAATATAGAAGATGTGTTGTTATTACTATTTGAGGGATAATTATTGAATGATGAGCAATTTAAAGTTTTGAAAACAATGAGTGAAGCCACAAGTCGCATGGATCTGAACATGTTTGCTAAAAAAGTAAATTTGAATCCAGATCAAGCAATACAGCAAATCCACGAACTGGCAAAAAAAGGCTTTTTGCACAAGGTCGGAAACGGATATGGCGTTACTGAAAAAGGAAAATCAGCCCTTAAAGCGCTCGCACCTGTTACCAATGGGATGGGTTTTCACTTTTACAACGGCATAGACTCATCCACAGCCTTGACTGCACTGACACTGGAGGAGTTTTACAGGTTTATCAAACAGGTCAATGTTGATTCACTTGAGTTTCATCTCTACAGAGGCGACTTTGAAAACTGGCTAAAAGAAGCTTGCAAGGAGGCAGAGCTTGCGGATCAAATTGGGTGTATCAAGGCAGAAGGGTTTACAGCTGAAGAGCTTAGAAAAGAACTCTTAAGATTGCTTGACTCAAAATACGACATTAAAGACTTGATGTGAGCTCTAACTTTTTTTATTGTTCAGCTTTGTCCACCATTCAGGAACTCTCGCTTGGTCTGCATTATCCCAGAAGTCAAATGGCTTAATGTCCAATATGGGTGTCCCGTCGTAAGCGTCAAGACCTCGAACAGTCAGAGTCATGCCATCAACTTTTAACAATTCAACTAACGTTAGACCTATGGGGTTTGGTCGAAGGTTTGTTCTGGTGGCGAAGACTCCAAGCAGAGGTAGGTCCATTCTTCCTCTCGGATGAACCTTGAGAACCATTCGTTTATCCTCCTGGATTTGGTTCATCCAGAATATAACAAACAAATGGGAAAAATCGGCAATACCCTCTGAAGCGTGAGCTAACTCGTCATTGAGTATAATTTGTGAGATTCTGGTTTTGTCTTTAACCTCGTCTCCGACAGCGTTTGTTTTGACGACACCTATTGGATTTATTACGACTTTTTCATGAAAAGACATCGCACGCTTCACTCAATCTTTCAGTGAGTTTCGTTTACTATTTAAGCATTCAATTTTACTCTAATTATCTTTCCAAATTGCTCTTTTTTGCCTTTTAGAACTTCACTCAAGTAATGATTCCCCTCTCCCTTTAGGAATTCTTTTTACAAAACGTATTATTCCTACTTTGAAGAACAGTTTATCATGTTGCGTATTGGTCACAGAGGCGCAAGAGCTTATGCGCCGGAAAATACGTTGAAAAGTTTTAAGAAAGCCCTAGAAATCGGCGTAGACGCGGTTGAGTTAGACGTAAGAAAAACCAAAGACAACCAGCTTGTCGTTATACACGACGCAGACGTTAAACGTACAACCAACGGCGAAGGCTTGGTAAGCGACCTCACCCTCAAGGAAATCAAAAGTCTCTCCGCTGGAAGGCGAGAAAATCCCGACTTTGGAGGAAGCGCTGGATTTTTTGGATAAGAAGGTCAAGGTGTTTATTGAGTTGAAGGAAAACGGCTTTGAAGAACAAGTGCTCTCTATAGTTCATGAGAAGGGCTTGGAGAAGAATGTTGTAGTTGTTTCTTTTCTGGAAGATGCGCTCAGAAAAGTCAGGGAGTTGAACAAGGATATTGAGACTGGCTTGATTTACGCAAAGCACAGCAACCCGCAGAAAGCGGCTTTGGATTTGAAGGCGAATTATCTTCTTGCCCTCTACAGGTTCACGCATACGGCAAATGTGGAGAAAGCGCATGAGTTCGGTTTAAAAGTTGTTGTTTGGACCATAAACAACCCCCAAGAAGTCGAGGAATACGCTAAGAAAGGCGTGGATGGCATAGCCAGCGATAAACCAGACATACTATTAGCGTGTTAATGCACTTTAAGCATCTGTTCTATTTGCTCAACTTCAGCTCTGCTGTCATCGTTTAGAGGTGTCAACTTTATTTCATCAGCTGATTTTACTCCAAACCCCAGCTCTTTCGCTCGCTTAAGTTGGTCTTGATCGAAAACGTCTGCTTCGCCAAGTTTGCCTTTGGCACCATATATTTTGAGAATTGCCACCCCAACTGCGTCGATAGCCACTCGGTCTTTGCTGGCAAGCAAAAGATTGGGCTCAACAACTGTCCCGTTTTCAGGACCGCCAGTTATGAAGGCTTTTATTCCATCCATCAACACAAAGTCTAGGTTGTAGTTGCAGTTTATTTCCGCAATCATCTGACGTTGATAGGGTGAGCCGTGCAGTTCCCACATGTAATCGTACATTCCGCCCGGAACCTTTTTCGCTACTAAACCGACAGAGTTCTTCATTGAAAGCGTGAAGTGACCGCCGAACCGGTGGGTTTTGAGGCAGCAGGTCTGCACAACTTTGTCGGCGTCGTGGAATACTTTTGCCATGTAGAATCCTTTGAGCCAATGTGTGTCTGTGTGTTCAACTTTAAGCCAGTCATCTTTGCCAACATCATCTAAGACGACAGCGTTGAAGTCAAGTTCTTTTGATAGGGCTAAAACACCCATTTGCTCCAAAACCTGCTCAGTTTTGCCCATGCCGCTACGTTCAGCCAGAGTTATGTCGTTAGCGCCAGCTCTCTTTATGGCTTCAACCATGGCTCTTAGCGTGTCTAGATGTGTTGAGGCTGGAAACGGGTCAGCACTGTTAAAATTAGCTTTCAAAGCCACATGCTTACCAGAATAATCGCCAAGGTCAAACTTTTTAAGCAGTTCAGGAACGCCTGTTACTCTATCTGATGTTTTTAAAACGAAAACTTCGCCTTGATGGTTTACCATAAAAACTGCTCCATATATGTAAAGGAATACTTTGTTATTAGTTTTTCACTGCATCAGGCGGCATATACAAAACCGCAAGCTCTATATTATTCAGTGAAACCTTTTTCAAAAGAGCCTTATGCGGGCCCGTGGCTCAGTCAGGCTAGAGCGGCGGACTCTTAATCCGTAGGTCGCGGGTTCAATTCCCGTCGGGCCCGCCAAAATTACTTTAATTGACTATAGTTTACGGTGTTTTTGCAATGGTTGATTTCTTGGCGAGTCAGGGTTTGTTTTGGGTTCTGTGTTTAGGAGTTGCTTTAGTCGCCAGGCAAGTACGTCTCGGTCATTGGGTTGTTGTTGCATCCACAATTCGCGGTTCTCTCTGAATTGTTGTCCTGTGATTTTTCCTTTTGTTTGTAATTCGCCGAGTAGTTTTACGAATTCTCTTAGCTTTAACTGTTCGTGTGTTTCTACGGTTCCGCTTTTTCTTTCACCGGCTACGTTGGTTGGGGTGGATTCTCTGTCTGGTGGTGGGTAATTATTGTATAGAAATCGGGTAAAGTATGTGATTTCCCAAGGCTGCGTTATGGGCAGTTTATCTTTTGCTCTTAGCAGTTCAGAAGTATAGAACTCATATTCTTCGCCGAGCGAATAATATTTTGCTTGACGATTTGGATTGTCAATTACTCGATTAACGAAATGTCTCAAATGAACAGTGCTAAAGATGGGTAAAACATTTCCGCTTTCATAATTAAAGCAAAATATGATTTTACTCGCAATTTGCCTCTCTTGTCCTAAACCTCTTATTTTTTCCCAAGGAGCATCTACTTTTTGAGCCAAAGACTTTTTCTTATCAACCACAACGTGAAGCAAATTCTTGAAATCATCAATTTGCATTCTAATATTGGCAAAAACATTGGAGTCACGAATTCTAAGGTAACCAAGTGGATTAAGAGAACCAACTAAATATTGGAAAAATTCTCCAATCTCATCTGGATTAAATTTAAAGATTTTGTCAGGCATCAGCTTGTTTATTGACTGCGGGATTTTCAGTGAAAGGAAATTTTGACCTAAAATCTTTCAGTGAAACAAGTGCATTGTCGATCTCAATCTTGACTAACCCATTTTTATCATACGCAACTGCTTTTTCCAGTATTGAATTAGTTATAGGCATTTCTAACCAACACAAATATGAATATTTACGCTAATAAGAGTTACAATTTTTTGAAAGTGCTTGCAGCCTTTTGGTTAGAACGCACTATTTTTGAGGGCTGTTACTTTGCGCGATAACGGATTTAGAGGCGATTGCTTCTTCATTTTTTGGTGTGTTCTAAGGCGAACTATTAGTGGCGATAATAGGGGTATAATCCAAATTATAAACCTCAACTGAACTTGGGTATCGTTGCTTAATGCGATTCTCCAAGACCAGAAAACAGGCAGGGCCGAGACAAAGAAAAGAACGGCAGAAATCAACAAGATATATCTTCTAAATTTATACTCGCCAACCAATTCTTGGGACATGCTTTGTTTTTTCTCGCTTACTATGGAGTTAGCGAAGAATGTCTGAATCATGAATAAGGCACCTAGGTCGAACGCGTAAACTATTGAAACATTTTCTGCCCAAGCAAGGCTCTGCGAGAAAAGGAGTTGGTTGAAAAGGTAGGGTTCTATAGAGACCAAGAAGAGCAGAAAAATATTGAGGTTAATTAGATGGTTTGTTTCTACAGGCAGCAAAGTCATGTTGCGGGTATAGGAGCTCCAAATGCTAATGAGGATTAGAAAACTGAAACCATAATACAGGATGTACACGAGCAAGTGCGGAAAATCGCTGGGCGGTTGACCTATCAAAGTCAGAGCGCCTATAGAAAGCGCCAAACCGAAAATTAGATCGGAGAGGGATTCTATGCGCTGCCTCATACGAGTGTTTGTGCTTTCTTTCGGTCGTTATACAAACTTCTGTTTGCTCTACTAGTATTGCTATGATTAGTTAATATAAATTTAAGACTCACGCCATCGTAAAACCACACAGGGTATCCGCACGGAACATCCTATGCATGTTTGAATTCTTCCCGAATTTTCATCTGCCGTCTCTTGAGATTGTAGCCCAGCGAAAACTCGTGAGCAGCATCACGAATTTTTCTCAACAGAAGCATCATTCTACTATTCTTATCAAAACTTCTCGATGCAGACTCATCGGGCAAATAAATTTCCTCATGCTCCTTAGCCAAACCAATTAGCGGAATCTGCAGTCCGAGCGTTTGCAACGCCGCTTTCGCAGCACTCACCTGCCCTGGTCCACCGTCAATAATGACTAAGTCAGGCAACGTATTTTTTTCTTCAACCAAACGTTTGTACCTTCTTGAGACAACTTCGTTGACTGCAGCAAAATCATCTTGTCCAATGAAAGTTTTGATTTTAAATTTGCGGTAGTTTCTCTTATCAGGTTTCGCATCCTTGAAACTAACCATTCCCGAGACCACATGTTCCTGCCCCAAATTTGAAATGTCAAAGCTTTCAATCACACGGGGCAAAACTGGAAGATTAAAGGAATTCTGCAAATCAACTAATGCACTGTCAACCTCCAATGTGGATTCCAAGTTTTTCTCTGCCAACTTTACAAGCGCAAGCTTATCCGCCCGCCTAGGAATCGTCAAAGAAACAGGTGCATTTCGTTTTGCCGAGAGAAACTCTTCCAAAGCCTTTTTCTCTTCGGTGCCCTGCCAACAAGGCTTATTCAACAAGATTTCACGCGGAATTTGATTGGTTACATAATAAGCCTTCAAAAATTCCTGCTCAATCTGAGGCTGCAAATCAACGCTAAATTCAGATTTACCACGCAACACGCCTTTACGCACACCCATCTGAACTGCCAGCATTTTCTCACCTACTTGTCGAAACGCCAGAATGTCTTGGTCAAAGCGTCTCTCGTGATCTACTATCTGATGTTGCGTCAAAAGTCTAATGGATGCGATTTGGTTTCGGAGGTCAAGGGCTTCTTCATATTTCCGCTCCGCCGAAGCATTTTGCATCTGGGACTTTAGCAGGTCGATTGTTTTTTGGTAATTGCCATTTAGAAAAGAGCGGGCATGCTTGACTTGTTCTGCATATTGTTCGGTGTTTACTTTTTCGATGCATGGGGCAGTGCAATTGTTGATGTGGTAGTTTAGGCATGCGCGTTTGTGCATGGTTTTGCAGGTGCGCAGTTTGAAGACTCGTACGACTAAGCGTTGAAGATCCTGTCGAATAAATCCCTCAGTGTATGGCCCGAAGGATTCAAGTTTCCGCGACACTTTACGGCTGGTAAGAACCCTTGGAAAACCCTCGCGTGTGAGCGAAATATATGCAAAGGTTTTGGCGTCTTTGAGGTCGATGTTGTACTTGGGCGTGTGTTGCTTAACCAGCTTATTCTCCAAAAGAAGCGCCTCAACCTCAGTGTTGACAATTATCCAATCAATTTTTTTAATATGCGAAACTAGCTGCCTTGTTTTCGGGGGTTGGTCTGTATTTGAAAAGTAGCTTTTAACACGGGATCGCAGGCTTTTGGCTTTGCCGATATAGAGAATTTCGCCCGCTTCGTCCTTGTATAAGTAGACTCCTGGGTTGGTTGGTATGTCTCGGCTTTTGAAGTCTTGAGGGCAATTTATTTTTATCATGCAGTCTGTTTCACTGCCAGACTATCTTCTTCATGCGAGTGGTTAAGTATTTTTTTCAAAAACATTCCCGTATAAGATCCTGTGATGTGCATGAGGTCTTCAGGTGTTCCCTGTCCTAGCAGTTCGCCGCCAGCTGCTCCTCCTTCAGGACCCAAATCAATAAGGTAATCACAGCTTTTGATTACGTCTAAGTTATGTTCGATTATGTAGACGGTGTTACCGTTGTCAACCAGCCGGTTTAACACTCGAATCAACCGTTTAGTATCATCAAAATGCAGACCGGTAGTGGGTTCATCAAGCATGTAGACAACGTGTCCCGACTTATGCTTGCTGAGTTCACGTGTGATTTTTATGCGTTGGCTCTCTCCGCCTGATAGCGTGGTTGAGCTTTGCCCCAGTTTAATGTAGCCTAATCCGACATCTAATAGCGTGGTTAGTTTGCGCGAAATTCTTGGAGTGTTCTCAAAGAATTTTGCTGCTTCTTCAACAGTCATATCCAATACTTCGGCAATGTTTTTGCCTTTGAAAAGAACACTGAGGGTTTCTTTGTTGTATCGTTTGCCTTTGCAGTCGCTACATTGCACGTAAACGTCTGGCAGGAAATTCATTTCAATTCGAAGGACGCCGTCTCCATGGCAGATTTCGCATCTGCCACCTCTTACGTTAAAGCTGAATCGACCTTCCTTGTAGCCACGTGCTTTGGCCTCTTTTGTTGATGCGAAAATGCGTCTAATCTCGTCAAAAAGTTTGGTGTAAGTAGCAGGATTGCTCCTCGGAGTCCGCCCAATTGGATCTTGGTCAATAACTATAACATTTCTAACAATGCTTGGAACGTCAATTGACTCATGTTTTCCAACTTTGTCAGCTTGTTCACCGAACATTTGCCGCAATGCAGGAATAACAGTTAGATTCATAAGCGTGCTTTTACCAGAGCCAGATACTCCTGTAACTCCGCACAGTACACCTAATGGAAGCTCCAATGTGAGGTTTTTAAGGTTGTTTTCTTGTGCACCTTTAACAGCAACGAAATCAAGCAATACGTAGTTGTTAGGTATACATAAAAATGCTTTTTTTTTAAAGTTACGATTGCTGTTCCTCTATGATAAGGAACGACAATGGCAATGGCGGCCATAAACAGGATCGTTCCCCAACTTCCGCCGTTACCAGAAATTCGTTGAACCGATGCAGCACCCCGTACTAGCATCTCTTTTCCATGCACATCCCGATCGCTGCGACGTAATTCGCAGCGATCGGGATGAAGCATAAGGTGTC
>CAWHSP010000010.1:0-54771 GCA_963831865.1 Candidatus Bathyarchaeota archaeon
ACGACTCTCGGAAGATGAGGCCAATCAGGCTCTTGAAGAGAACGGTTTCTATGCCATTAAACAAATTGACATAGGACCATATCATTATGAGATAATTTGTAAGCCAACAGTTCAATTGTCAAGGGTCACAGCCTCAAGCATGAATGACAACCTCACTCGGACCGAATGCAACAACCAAATTCAGTTACTGGTTTTTCTGATTTGGTCGACAGAACAACAACAATACGCTACCATCCGTGTTGTTCTTTTGCTAAAATATGAGTGATTGAAAGAACAAAAAATTGCTATTAAGGAAAAATCGATTTTCTCTTCCTCTGATCTTTCAAATTTTTATCTTTTCCTATGGAAGTTGTAGCGCGCGTTCTATTGCAAAGATTCTGAGCAAAACTCTGACTTCTATACGGATGAAAACATCTCGCTTAGGCTTAGAAGATGATGATGAGGGTGAAAAAAGAACGTCATCAACAACTACCTTTGATAAGTTAAGTTTTCAATTGAGTTGCTTCAATTGAGGAAGAACTGAAGACTTTAGTTGGAGCCTTGAAATATCTTGAAACGCCGAATTTAGATAAGACTGATGTCTTGTACGCTTACAACAATTGAGTCTCAATTAAAAAAGAAAGTTTCAGAACCTGCGCTTCTACTAATTAGGCGGTTGCTTTTTTCTTGATTAACAGAACAACGAAGCTTAACAACGGAAACGCAAAATTTGATTTATTTCATTTCATTTATGGAAATTGCAGCTTTGCATTTCTTGAGTAAGTCGTTGTCCGCCGTAACTAATTTGAGGTTTTCCTTCTCTGCCAAATAAGCGTAGGATGCATCGTAGAAAGTAAGATGCCGCCCTATCGCAACCTCTAAAACGTTCGCTATTGAATCAACCTCAAATTTTTTAAGAGGGCCAGGGCTTCAGAGAAAATCGCCGCTATCCTCGCGGGATCTTTGAGTTTTTTCTGCTGGTTTTCCCGCCAAAGCACATTTCCAATCTCGTACTCTGTTAGGGAACTCACCGCGCATTCCTCAGCATTAAACGGTATGCCAGAAATTAAGAGGGGGTAGAGGGCAGAGGTGTCTATGATGTACTTACATTTCGTGTCTTGTCGCTTTGACATCGTTTACCCACTCGTCAGCTTTAACATCCATAAGACTGCTGAGTTCTTTGGCTACTTTCTGCGCTTTAGCTTTCTTCTCAGCAACAAGATCCTCTAAAAGCTGCTCCACAGCCACTTTTAGGTCGACTCCAAGCTTCTCAGCCTCATCTTTAAGACTTTTTTTGACCCTTACCGATAAGACCTCAGTCAAAGTATACACCCAACAAATAATGTATACAAGAAACCTATAAAACTTTAGCGGAAAATACCTAAAAAAGCGAGTTACCACAGACACCACACATATTTCTAACCGAAAAACAATTAACCATCCTACATTATCAAAAAAAAGTAAGTAATACAAACCTGTGGTAACTGTTGTAAGTGCGTGGATCTGGCAGATTTTTCTGAATAGGAGTAGCTTGAGAGTTGAAATTCTGCCGACAACAATTTTTTTTCTCTGACCTTAAGCTTCAGAAACCGAAAAGTTGAAATTTGCTTCAACGACTTCTTTAATTAGGTGAATTTTTTGACAGTTAAACAAAAAGGAACAAAGGATGATCCTTGGATTCTCAAAACTCCGCCTGGAACTTCTGAATTTAAAGCCTACAAAGATGAAAAGGCAGATCCGCCAGCAATTGTTGTTTGGGTGGGTAAAACGGAGCTTAAGTATCAACTTCGGGCTTTGGATGATTTGCACAAGATGTTAAACGCAAAAGGAGATTGGATGCCGTTAGGTAGCGCTGACGAGCAGAAACCGCCTGAAGAAGGAACGGTTGAAGCTTGGGGTCGGTCACCAAAAAACCCCGTTGGTGGATGGTACGGAATCAAGAAAGGCTTGCGAGGGAGATTTGCAAACTATGTGCCGCCTATATTGGAGGTTTTGGGACTAGCTGAGGTTGAACATAACCCAAAAAACAACCGAATGCGGGCACTGTAAAAACTTGAAGGAGGTGTAAGTGCAAATTGGATCATACAATTATTCATTTTGAAATTCAAGCAAAAAACGTTGAGTCACTCAAGAGCTTCTACGAGAATGTTTTAGGATGGAAAATTATCAAATCATCTTTGCCAGGCATGGACTATTGGCTAATACAAACAGTTCCAACGGATGAGAAGGGCATGTTGCAGCGACCTGGAGTTAACGGCGGACTTTACCCACGTACTCCCGAATGGACAGGCCTAAATCAAGTTAACTACATAAGCGTTGAAAACATCGACGAATACATAACAAAAGTTACCTCAGCAGGAGGAAAAATCCTCATAGCCAAGCAGCAAATTCCCAAAATCGGCTCAATTGCGATAGCAGCTGATCCCGAAGGTAACGCTTTTGGATTAATACAGCCAGAGATGCCACCGACTACTTCTTAAACTCAAGCCAAAAAAAATAAATCACCACATTTTTTCAAAAAAAAATAGCTTCCTAAAAACTTAGGAAGTATTTTGAATTTCCAAATCTTCTAATGTTAGGTAGGTTTAATTATTACATTCTTTTTCCTTATATTGGATTTTTTTTAAGAGCTGATTTTTATGGAAAATAAAAAAGAAATAGAATTGCTCGATGGAAAAGTTGTTCGTCGAGAAGTTAGTATCCCAAGTCAAGGTTCCCAAGTATCTGGTTGGCTTTATTTGCCTGCCGAAGCGTCTAAGAAACTTCCCGCAATCGTAATGGCTAATGCATTAACTGCGGTCAAGGAAATAACTTTGCCAGGGTATGCTGAACGGTTTGCAGAAGCAGGGTTTGCAGCTTTAGCGATTGATTATAGGTTTTGGGGCGCAAGTGCAGGAGAGCCAAGAAATCAAATTATCCCATACGAAATGCTTCAGGATGTTCGCAATGCTATCACTTGGCTGTCTATGCAACCTGAAGTCGATCCGGCTCGCATTGGCGGATGGGGTGTCTCCTTAGGAGGCGGACACATGTTATACCTGGCAAGCTTTGATAGAAGACTAAAAGCGGTTGTAGCAACAGCAACTGCGATTAATAGTCTTTCAAATTGGGAAAAGATGATGGGTCGACAAGGTGTTCAGGGTTTACTTGCTCAGCTTGGACAAGACCGTGTGGAAAGATACAAAACTGGTTCTCCCGCTACATACAAGACTGCATGGGGCAAAATGGGTCAAGATGCTTTGTTTATGGTTGATGAAGCCTACGAGTTTTATATGAATGCCAAAGCCACTTTTGCTCCGAATTTTGAAAATCGTGCCACTGTGCAATCATTTGAAAATTTAATCGAGTATAATCCTGACTTTGCAATAGATTTAGCCTCACCAACCGCCATCCTAATAGTCCACGCTGAGAAGGACGTTATCCCAGTGGAATTAGTCAGAACTGTTTACGATCGCGCATTGGATCCAAAGAAGATGGTTGTCTACGATTGTATACACACGGACCTTTACGATAAAGAACCATGGATTACCAAATCAGCTAATGAAGCAATTGACTGGTTCAAAAAATACCTAACATCTGACACTTGACCGCAATTACCATTTTTTCTTTTTCCAAGCTCTCGCTTTACTACTTTAATTGTGCTGCCTCTTTTAGCAGCCTCAAGATTTCTTTTTCATCCAAAGCTCTTGTCATCTTTAATTCTGATATGTCGAAGTCCTTTTCCTGTTCCCTCAAGAGATTGGGAATTAAGTTCTGCTCCTCTGAAAAACCCGTAATCCACATGATCACCGTAGATTAATATCCAAGAAAGATTGTTTTCGCCCAAAAGGTAAGTGATATTTCCCCATTTGATGGTTTCCACAACGTTTGGAAGAGCTGCCTTGGTTAAGGAACGAAGCTTCTCCACTGTTTCTTTTTGTTCCGGCTTTAGTTTTCCAAGAATTTCCTGCAGACTTTTTCCTTTTGAATTACGCATAATAAGAGTTATTTTCCTCTGGTTCTTAACTATTTTCTATATTCATACAACGTGAATGTTTATGTTGACGTGATCACTGTATTGACGGCTTTCCTTCAACCGATAGAAGTTTGATTGATTCTAATCTTTAAGTTTGTATAGGAGTACCGCAACAATTGTAGTCATTATTCCTAACCAGAATAATAAGTCGACTAACAAGTTTAAGATGTTAACACTCCAATTGTCAACGGGTCCGACAAAAGTGCTCAACGTATTTGTTCCCCAAGTTAAAGGCAATCCATAATCTACGTGCACATTGTCGGGCCAGTTATAGGTGAATCCAAATAGCAACGCCAAACAGGTTACGAAAATCCAGACTACCAGAAAGATTAAGATCAGAAGCTTTTTTCTCATAAAGAAAACTAAGATAGTTTCTGCCTAAAAAGTTTGTCGAGTCTGGTCGATGCTACTGTTCTAACTGATAGACACCCTGTTCTGTTGATTAGAATAATATTAGACGCGCTGTATTAGCTTATACCAAGGTAATAAGAATGGTTCAACAAGAAGTCAATAAGAAAATGCGAATTTACGGCACAGCAGCAGTACTAGCCGCGATGGTAATAGTTTCATTAATATTCGTTTTCGGCTCAACACCAGGTTTAACACCTCTGGCAAATCCGCCAGCTGCTTCGGCCATGAAAACTTTTTCAGATGAAACGGAACTTAGGAACTACCTATTAACTAACACTCAAGGAACGACCAATTACGCTGGGGGACCATTGGACTCAAAATTCTTCGGAGATAGTTCGCGTGGTGGGGCATTAACAGGACCTGCCCCAACTATGGCGACTGAATCCGCATCCCAGGGCAATTCTTATTCAACAACAAACATCCAAGTAGCAGGAGTGGACGAGGCAGACATTGTGAAAAATGACGGCAGCTATCTCTACGTTGCATCCAACGATTACTCAACTAATCAAAATTACATTTACATTCTCAAAGCTGATCCTCAAGACCCAGGAACAGTCGCAAGAATAACCCTCGACAACAACGTATACTTGGCAGGAATGTACCTGAGCCAGGACAGCAGCAAACTCATAGTTATCGGCAGCGAATACCAAGTTTACGCACTCGATGTAATGGTTCCACGTGAAGCAATGATCTACCCCTACCTCAACGAAGTTAGAACCTTTGTTAATGTTTACGACGTATCTGACAAAGTTAATCCCGCGCTGGCAAGGAACTTCACATTGAGCGGCAGCTACTTCAACAGCCGAATGATCGGTGACTATGTATACGCCGTGGTCAGCCAACCAGCCTACATCTTAGAGAATAACGCGTTGCCTTTACCAACAGTTTACGCAGACACAGCGGTCTCTGAGATTGCACCATCAAAAATATACTACTCAGACACTGCAAACTACTCCGACATAGCCAACAACTACTTTACTTACACCACGTTTCGTCGGCTTAAACGTAAAAGACAACGGCGAAAAATTAACGAACATGACGATCTTGATGGGGGGAGCAAGCAACATGTATGTGTCCCTCGACAACATCTACGTAACTTATCCAACATGGAGCGAAGCAGGCGATTATACATCAATCTACCGAATTAGCGTAAACAAAGATGCTTTAGCGTTTGAAACAAAAGGAAGCGTACCAGGCTACATCCTAAACCAATATGCAATGGATGAGTACAACGGAAACTTTAGGTTAGCAACAACCTCACAGAAACAACAGAGCAGCAACAACGTTTACGTCTTGAACATGAATTTGACAGTTGTCGGAAAACTCGAAAACCTCGCCATAACCGAAAGAATCTACTCAGCTAGATTCATGGGCGACAAAGCATACTTGGTCACTTTTAGGCAGACAGACCCGTTCTTCGTTCTCGACCTCAGCAACCCAGCAGAGCCAAGAGTTGCAGGAGAACTCAAGATCCCAGGATACTCCAGCTATCTCCACATGTACGACGAGAATCACGTCATCGGCCTAGGCATGGAAAACAACACAGTGAAGCTATCGCTGTTTGATGTGACAAACGTGAATGCCCCAACCGAAATAGCAAGATACATTGTTCAAGGTGACTACACTTCATCAGACGCGCTTTACGAGCCAAAAGCGTTCCTATTCGACAAAGCAAAGGAGCTACTGGTTATTCCAGTGTCGATTACACAATATGGCGTTATTGATGGCGGAAACGTGGTTCCTCCAAGCGGCAAGGATGTTGGCATAGCTCCACTGCAAGGCGGCTACTGGCAAGGTGCCTACGTATTCAAGCTGACTCTAGCGGGCTTCGAATTAGAAGGCGGCATAACACACCAAGAAACCACAAGCCAACAAAACTACTACGGAGACTATAACCTAAACGTTAATAGGGCACTATACATCGACAACACGCTTTACACTGTATCCAATGGAAAAGTGAAACTCAATAGTCTAACAGACCTGACGCAAATCGCAGAAATCAACCTTAAATAAATTTCTTTTCTTTTTTGAATGAAAAATGATTGTTTGTTGCGTTTTCCTCTATTAGCTATAATGGTTATGTCTTTTATTTGAATGTTGGAGGATATGTGTTGGTCCTTTGTGATTTGGCGAAAATTTATTTGGTTGCCTGTTTGATAACTTAGACATGGAAAATATCGAATACAACGAGTGGGTTCCTGCAGGAGCTCTTGTTAAGGGTTTATTTGCAATGGTTAGTTTGATTGTTGTTGTGGTGACTTTTGCATTTTTCATTTTCAGCGAGGGATTATTGGTTGAGGATATTCTCGGGATTTCGTTGGCTTGGGTGATTTTAGCCATCCTGCTGTTTGTATTCTGGAATTACCGAGGCCTTCACATAAAAATTAATGACGAAAGCCTCTCCGTTAATTATGGACGATTCGACAAAAAGTCCTTCTTGCTCAAGGATATTTCTTCCTGCAAAAAAACCAAATCGTTTGGCAGATACTTAGGGATAGGTGTTAGGGTTGGACTTGACGGTTCAATGGCGTATACGACTTCGTTTGCCAGCGCTGTCGAGGTTACTCCCAAGGTAGGCAGAGTGTTTGTCTTTTCTTCTAAAAACCCCGACAGAGTCTGCGAAATCATAAACCAAAGGAAAGCTATCTAAAATCGTTCAAGTTACACGCCAAGGAGTTAAATGTTTCTCTTTTATTCCTGCGCCCGGTAGCATTTTTCTCTTTTATTACACTCGGGGCATTTGAGAAGTTTCCATTCATACAGTTGTCCGTTTGAGCCTTTGGTTATTCCATGTGGTGCAAAGAAATCTTGCAATGTAGTAATCTTAAACGCTTTCTTACACGATGGACACTGGTAAGCGTCTTTTGATGCTGTAAAGTATCCAACGACAACCAGCAAGCAGACCAAGATGACAGGCCAGACAAACCAGTATTGAGTAACCAAAAGCAAGACTACTTATCGCTATTACTCCCACTATTAATGCGATGAGCAGAAGGGACGTTTTTAGTTCTCGTTTAGATATTGGCGCCTGCTTTAGCATAAACCCCCAAAAAAGCAAGCTCTCTATTATTCTTTCTCGCATATTGGCATCCGTAGGATGCTTTCTTAAAAGAAGAAGAATTGAAAAATTTGCTTCTTCTTCTACCAGTTGACCGGTTGTCTCTTAGCTTCAACATACATTGCAATCGATAGAACAAAGACGCTTTAATCGCCAATATTTTTCAAGCTTTGTTCTTCTTCTCTTTAGAGTACTGCAATGCAAATTAATTTCTTTTCCTCTTATTAGGAGTGATGATCATCCGATTTGATAATTCAACGCATACTTTGGTGTTCAAAAATGCAGATGCGCTTCCATGGAGAACCTAAGAGCGTCCTGCTTATAATGGCTAAAAAAAGGTGGGATTTTAAAGTCCCAAGTTTAGATTTCCCCAAGGCTTCTTTTTTCTTCTTCTTCGCCTCATGCTGTTGGAATATTGATTTTACCGATGCAGCTGCTGCTCATTGATCAAAGATCGTTCACTATTTTTATGGGGAACGATACCTGATAGCCATGATTGTTTCCACCGTCTCCGACAAGCGTTTTGTCGTTTGCGCTGAGATATATGTCATAGGTGCAAGATTCTCCTCGATACAGCTTTCCTGAGGCAGGCGGGACGTAGGGATTCGGTTTCGGTCCAGCGTCGATAGCGCTGATTACATCCCATTCTGCCAAGACTCCTCCTGGTAGGGCTGGAGGCGGGGGTGGTGGTGGCAGAGTTGGAAGTACGTTTGGTACGCGGACTCCTGGAGTAAGTACGGATATGGTTCCTCCTCCGTCTGATTGCTTGATGAAGCTCATTGAGTAATCGCCGAAGTTGTCGTTTGGTGAAGTTATCGGTGCTGTGTCGATTATCAGTGGATCCCAGGCAAAGCCCATAATTTTCGCGGTTTTTCCGACAAAGTCTTTGAGGTGCAAGTCGCCACAAGGAGGTACGCCGTCAATTCCTGTAATCTGAATCGTCATAGGCCAGTTATCCACCCAGGCGACTATGTTGTCGTATCGAGTATTGATTGGTCCGATGATTACGGTTGATTCGTCTTGGACTTCGAGGAGAACTACATATCTTCCGTTTAGGGTGCTTGTATCCCAAAGGGTGTTAGCTAGATAGGGGACGCCTGTGCAGAGACCTCCTAAGGTTGACCATTGTCTCGTGAGGTTCCCGTTTATGACGACGTTTGAGAACAGGCCACCATACCAGAAGCAAAATGATTGATATGGGTGACTGGGAGGCGTGTAGTCCACTGGTGCTGGGAGGATTTTCGTCCAAGTTACGCTAGGTGGAGATGGTGGCGGTGGGAGAGTTGGAGGGGGAGTTGGCGAGTAGGAAGAGCTACTTCTGTATAGTTGGTATTGTTTTATTATCCGTTGACATCCGTCGACGTTAGCGCTTCCACTGATGCTTATCGATCCGCCTACTGAAACCTCGGAGCCCATGTAAGTTAGTATTTTTCTGCTTATGCCAGCATCGAAGTCGGTCGTGATTAGTGTATACCCTGCACTTGTAATGTTCACGTTCAAATTCTGTAATTCGAAAGTAGTCGATGCAGAAGCCGTCCCTACACTTGAGTCATGGACGGTAAGCTGTACGTCATATATTCCTGGCGTCAAGAAGGACGGGTCAAGATAGCCTAAAGTTGAAAAGAACTTCGGAACGTTATCTGTTGGATTCACACTTGCAGGCGTTCCGCATGGTGCAGGTTCAGGATAAATAACTGCAGCGGTCAGCCAAGGTCCAAGACCCTTCCTATACTTTAGGTCATAGTCCGCGAAACTTATCCCTGCAGCCACTCCAACTATTCTTACTCCATACTTCTGCGGAGGACCAGTACATCCAACCAACGGATCAACGCTTACGCATGGAACAGGTGTCACTCCTGGAGATGGATCAGTTATTTCCGCAACAAGTCGATTAGGCGGTTGCTCCGTCGGGGCGATCTGCACCCAGCAATCGATGACGTTCCCCCATACGGGAACGAAATTTGGTCCCGTAGGAGGAATCTGCCATGAAAGTATTGCCCTTGCTCTAACCACAAGAGGGGCTTGACAGTTGGAGCGCAGAGGTCTGAATAACTTGTAGGTTGCGTAGCATATCGGTCCTTTCTTCGCCTCAGGGATATCATGAACGTTTACACTTGCGATACCAAGGTCTTCGTTGAATCCTGTGAATGTCCCGTCGTTATTCCAGTCGATGAAGAAGCGTACATATTCGTGACTTCCTTGGGTGCACATGCCACCATTGAAACCATATGGAAGTTTCACTCGAAATGTTGCCCCAATCAGGTTGTCTTCGGGGAGAACTCCTATGCATGTCAACTGCTCATACCTTGTGTCGTATTTCATGACCTGGGCGGCGGTAAGATTCGATTCCGCTAGGGTCCCGAAATAGTTGGGGTTTTCCTGCAGAAGTTCGGTAAAGTGAGCTCTTTCTTTTTCTACTTCTTTGATACTTTCTTGCTTCTCAAGATTCTCCGGCTTCGAGAATGGTCGAACTTGCACTTTGCATTCAATTACATTTCCCCAAACAGGAATAAAGTTTGGACCCGTAGGTACAACCTGCCATGAAAGTATCGCTCTTACGGTGACGATGAAAGGTTTTGTGCAGTCTGCAATAAATGGATTGAACTTTCTAGCTACAGTGTAGCAAATTCTTCTCTCAGCTGCTGCAGGCAAGTCGTGGACGTTTACGCTTGCAACACCAACATCCTCCCCGAAATCATTAAAATCGCCATCATTATTCCAATCAATGAAAAACCGTACATATTCGTAGCTTCCTTTCGTGCAGAGGTTTCCGTTGAAACCATAAGGCAACTTCACGACAAGTGATGCTTCAAGAAGATTGTCCTCAGGGTAAAGCCCTATACACTTCAATTCCTCGAAAGTGGTGTCATATTTTATTTGCTCCACCGCCTTAAGTGTAGATCCGGCGACTGTACCGAAATAGTTAGGGTTCTGGTCGAGAATTTCCAAGAATTTCTTTCTAAAACTTAGCTCCTTTTCATTAGGAGTCGGTTTTGCTGCATAATCACCTATGTTCTTAATTTTATCATTACAAGAAGACATAAGAAATCACTGTTAAGTGACTCGCAACTGAATCGTATATACGTGTGTGGTAGTCATCTCACAGCCACAGTCAAGATCGGATATTCTGATTTATTGGTCAACGAAATTAATTCCCCTACAAGCGCCTCTGCAGTTCGATACCGAAATAACCTGGTTACTTCCGATATCCTTCTTTTGTTTACAAGTTAGGCTGTCTAGTTATGCCGTCTATTTGGTTGAAGTGCTCGTCGAAAGAATATATTTCTGTAATGTCGTTTTGCCGCATTATGTCTATGGCAAGAGCGTCGTTGGGTTCGAGTTTAAGGTCTTCGCCTAGTTCTGTTGCGGCGAAGTAGGCGTCTTTGGTTACGTCCACTATTTTTACGTTGTCGAGCATGAATAGCCCGCGTATAATTGTGGTTAGCTGGTCTTGGTACATTCCATGCTTTAGGACATTTGCTACTTCTGAAACATGGACAACTGTCATCGTTACGTCTTCTTTGCCTTTGGATATGTTGCTAATTATTGTTTTGGAGTGTTCCTTCATCTGCTGCTCTTTTTCTGAAAGCTGCTTTTTAGGCTTATAATACGCGTACACGAAGATGTTGGCGTCTAAAAACTTCACGGGACTTCCTCAAAAATCCTCTTCTCGAAGGCAACCCAATTCCCGATGGAATCTACACCCAAATCGACCGAATCGAAACATTTTGTTAAATCAACCCGACGCTTAGGAACCAACTTCAAGTAACCCTTCCGCTTAATAACATAAAGTTCCCTGCTTTCACCAATTTCCGCTTCACGCCAATCCACAGGCAGGATAAGACGACCCTGAGAATCCACTTTCTTCACTTCAACACCAGTTTCCAACCAATCCACCATAAATAACATCAACACACCATTCTATAAACTTTCCACCAAAAACATAATAATTAACACCACCCTGCAAAAGATAACTCCTCCCCCCGAAAATAATGGTAAAGTGAACAATATGGTCCAAATGTAACAAGGGTGCCCTCTATTATTACTAACAATTGAGTAATCCCACGCCAAATTTACCGTCAAGAGCCAATCTAGTCGAAAACTTAGTTACCGACGTTCAACTTGCGCTGCCACTACCAGTAACCAAATATTTTACTTTTAAATTCCTACTATTTGTAGAATAAAACGAATAATAGAATTCAAAAATCCTCGGTAAGAAGGATGCTATATATGAATTTGAACAATTTTACCATTAAATCGCAGGAAGCCATTCAGAAAGCCACAGAAATTGCTATAGCAAAACAGAACCAATCAATTGAAACCTCACATTTATTGAAAGGCATATTGATGGTTGACGAAAATGTGGTTCCCTATCTATTGAAGAAGCTAAATGTAAACTTTGATGCTTTTTCAAAGGCGCTTGATAAGCTAATTGATTCCTTACCTAAAGTAGAGGGCGGACAACAGTACCTCTCATCCAATTCAAATCGAGCCCTCCAGAAAGCGTCAGAGATAGCTTCAGAATTCAAAGATGAATTCATCTCCATCGAGCACCTATTGCTATCAATCTTAACGGTAAAAGATGCAGCTTCAAGACTACTTGAGAACAACGGAGTCACCGAAAAAGATTTGCAAGCAGCAATCAAGCAATTGCGCAAAGGATCAAACGTTAATTCTCAAACAGCAGAAGAAACCTACAACGCATTAAACAAATATCGCAATCAACCTAAATGAATTGGCCAAAAAGGGAAAACTTGACCCAGTCATTGGCCGAGACGAAGAAATCCGACGAGTCCTACAAATCCTATCACGAAGAACCAAAAACAACCCAATCCTAATCGGAGAACCAGGCGTCGGCAAAACCGCCATCGCAGAAGGCATAGCTCACCGCATAATCGACGGCGACGTACCCGAGAACCTAAAATCAAAACAAATCTACTCACTGGACATGGGTGCTCTTATCGCCGGTGCAAAATACAAAGGCGAATTTGAGGAACGCTTGAAAAGCGTAATCAAAGAAGTCGTTTCATCTGAAGGCGATGTCGTCCTATTCATCGACGAAATTCACACACTCGTCGGAGCTGGCGGCGGCGAAGGCGCAATGGACGCAGCAAACATCCTAAAACCCGCACTAGCTAGAGGAGAACTACGAGCAATCGGCGCAACCACTCTAAAAGAATACCAAAAGTATTTTGAAAAAGACAAAGCACTGGAAAGACGGTTCCAACCCGTCATGGTCAATGAACCAGACACACTGGACGCCATCTCCATTCTCCGAGGCCTAAAAGAACGTTACGAAGTATTCCACCACGTACGCATAAAGGATGAAGCAATAATCGCCGCCGTCGAGCTCTCACAACGCTACATTTCGGAGCGATTTCTACCCGACAAAGCAATCGACCTGATCGACGAAGCCGCCTCCAAACTTCGACTTGAAATCAATTCGGCACCTGAAGAACTCGAAGCAATAGAACGCAAAATCCGCCAACTAGAAATCGAACGCGAAGCCATCAAACGCGAAAAAGACGAAGCGAAACTCAAATCACTCAATCGAAGAAATCGCCAACCTAAGCGAAGAACGCAATCAACTACGCGCTAAATGGCAATCCGAAAAAGACATAGTTGAACAAATTCAGAATAAAAAGAACGAAATTGAACAACTAAAGTTTGAAGATGAGAAGGCAAACCGCAAAGGCGATCTCGGACGGGTCGCAGAAATTCGCTACGGCAAAATTCCAGAAGCAACCAAAACCATCGAGACTCTAAAGAAGAAGCTCTCTGAGATGCAGAAAGATTCAACCCTGGTTAATGAGGAAGTTGATGCGGAAGAAATCGCCGAAGTGGTTTCCCGCTGGACAGGTATCCCGGTTAGCCGAATGCTGCAAAGTGAAAGGCAGAAACTGCTTAACCTCGAAACTGAACTGCACATGCGTGTGGTTGGACAAGATGACGCAATCAACGCAGTCTCAGATGCTATCCGACGAAGCCGCGCAGGGTTGCAGGATCCCAAGCGACCAATCGGCTCGTTCATCTTCCTGGGCACCACAGGCGTCGGCAAAACCGAATTAGCAAAGGCCTTGGCTGAATTCCTATTCAACAACGAGAACAGCATGGTCCGCATTGACATGTCCGAATATCAAGAACGACACACCGTTTCAAGACTCGTAGGTGCACCCCCAGGCTACGTAGGCTACGAGGAAAGCGGACAACTAACCGAAGCCGTACGAAGAAAACCCTACTCCGTAGTGCTACTCGACGAAATCGAAAAAGCCCACCCAGACGTCTTCAACATACTGCTCCAAGTGCTTGACGACGGCAGATTAACCGACAACAAAGGCCGAACCGTAGACTTCAAAAACACCATAATCATCATGACCTCAAACATCGGCTCGCACATAATTCAAGAAAACCTCGAAAAAGTAAACGACCACAACCGCGAAGAAATCATAAACCAAACACGAAAACAAGTCTTCGAATTACTCAAAAAAAGCATTAAACCAGAGTTCCTAAACCGCATCGACGAAATCATCATGTTCCAATCGTTAACCCGAGAAGAAATCCGAAGAATAGTAGAACTCCAACTAAAAAACATCCAGAAGATGCTGGAAAAAAGCTGCATCAAACTAACAATCACCAAAAAAGCCGTGGACTTCATCGCCATCATCGGATTTGACCCCCAATTCGGAGCGAGACCAATAAAACGCGTTATCCAAAAAAACTTGCTAAACGAATTATCAAAAATGATCCTAGAAGAAAAAGTCAACAAAAACTCAGAAATTATTGTCGATGAGAAAAACGGCAAGCTGGTATTTAAAAATAAATAATAGATACTATTTCAATGCCCGGCAAGTTCTCAAAAATCATCTTTTTTCTTGTTTCAAAGATTACATAGTTTTCTTTTTGACAAAATCTAATCTACATTCAACAAATCCTAATCTCTGTTAGGTGAAATCAGACAGCATGTTAGATTTTAAGCCGCTGCAACGTATTCTGGTAAACAAAGCAGTGTATCTATATTAAGAGTCAATATAGCGTCTTGATGATTTTCTTGGCTGCTATTAGAGAATGACCGCCAACAGAATTTCAGGAAAAACTTTAATAATTTATCAGTTTAAGACATTCAAGGTGGTTTCTTTTTCAGTTCGTAAATTGAGCAAAAAACAACCCAATGAACCTAATCCACATGCATTTACGAACCAACCCTCTGAGCAATTGGACCACCAAAAACTTGCCCAATTAATACTTTCGCCGTTCATCCACCTGTTCAACATTAATGAATCGACGAAGTGTCTTTTCAATTCTTTAACTCTAAAGAAAGTATACTTAACCAATGATAATTACGCTAAGCTCTTAACAGATCTAAGTATGGGAAACCGTAGTAGAGACGTCAAAAGTTTAATCGACCTGAAATTTATAGTGCCTCAAGGTTTTGATGAGGAAAAAGTGTTTGACAGCGTCGCAAATAGCTTGCTTAGAACAAAACCTTCGACCAACCTCGCGTACATTTTGGTAACTGACTTCTGCAACTTCAGATGCGGTTACTGCTTCATAGAAAACTCTCTAAAAGGACCAAGTATATCGATGTCTAAGGATTTGGCAGATAAAGTCATAAACGTTTTGATCAACGAAGCAAAACAAGTCCCAGAATACAGAGTTACATTTTATGGAGGAGAACCATTCAGCAATAGCGAAATAGTCTTCTACATAATCGAAAAACTTGAGCAAGCATCTAAAGAAAAATTCATGTTTTCCTGCGTCACAAACGGAAGTCTAATAACCGAAGAATTGGCTAAAAAACTTAAACAACACAACGTAACGGTAGGATTATCCCTTGACGGATGGGCTAACATCGACAAAAACCGTGTTTTTACTAATGGAAAAGAAACCTTTTACTCAGCACTTAAAGCCTTAGCTCTCCTAAAAGAAGCTGACGTAAATGTAGGAATATCATGCACAATCACCAAACAGAACTACAAATACGCAGAAGAAATTGTTGAATTTATCCAAAAATTAGGAATCAGAACCATCGGTTTTAATTTGTTAACTAGACTCAAAGAGCCAAGCGAATATGAGGTGCCAGACCCAAAACAACTCGCCCACCACCTCTTTAAGGCATACCTGAAAGCAAACGAATTGCAAATGTTTGAAGATCGCATAGGTAACCGGCGAGCAAATTATTTTTTAAAAGAAATATTTCATCTGTACGATTGCCCCGCGTTTGGTCAACTAATATTTTTTTCGCCAGCTGGAACAGTAGGACCTTGCCATGCGTTCTATCCTTCAGGAAAATATCAAATTCCAATTACAGATAATTTGAAAGTTCAAGAAGAACCATTGTTTTACAAATGGCTGGAACTGGGCACACTAAAGAATAAAGACTGCATGAAGTGTCCTGCCATTGGAATCTGCGGCGGAGGATGCGCTTACGACATATACATTAAAACCGGTCAACTGGGCATTAAAGAAGACTACTTCTGCACTTTTCAGAATGAAATACTCAAGCTTTTGCTATCGTACAATTTCCTGATGAAATCTCAAAATAAACTTAGAAAAACGAAAAGTTGAAAGATTCGCCACCTCTAAATAACAAGTAGCCCGCCAAAAGGTTAAGCCGAAAAAACAGGGCAAACAACTTTACAATAAATATAAATAATTGATACTTAATACATCAATGTAGTGATTGTTTTTGTCAAAAAATAAATCAAATCAGCAAAAGCTCCCTCCAAAAAATCCACTCCAATTACTTCTAATAGCAAACAAGCCAGCGCTGCATCAAAAAAATTGACCCCAGCACAAAGTAAACGTTTACCAACAATTTTAGCACAAATGCCACCTATCGAAAAACTAGATCCTGCAATGTATGCGAAGCTGCAAGTCATCTATACATGATGCCGTAGCAAAAGCGTTGCCGGAATATCAGCAATGGGTGGGCAAAAACATTGTAATGGAGGACTGCCCAACTCCCCTGTGTAGCTCATGCGGCAACGATTGCCCGACGCCGCTGTGCAGTTCATGTGGAAACGATTGTCCAACACCCATGTGTGATTCATGCGGCAACGACTGCCCAACACCAACAGCAAATAGAAACATTGAACAGATGGTCACTTCAGCTGTCGACAGGCAATGACCGCAGCAATTCGTCAAGCTTTGGAAAAACAATTCAAATAAGAAGCTGTTTTCCGGTTAAGAACGCAAAGCCTTAAGTGAGAAACCTCAAGGAGAAAATATTTCCAAATTTGCGTGATAACTCAGTAGTTATCCTACAAATCATAAATAGCGGTACTTCATAAAAATAGAGTGCGATTATTTTTGTCAAAAGATAAATCCGTAACCAAAGCCCTCACTAAAAAGTCTACAAAAAACTGTTCTCTAAGAAAAAATCAAATGCAGCTGGTTCAAAGAAAAGACTAACCAAAAAGCAAAATGAACGCCCACATACACTTTTTGAAAAAAATCCAACATTTTGAAAAATTGGACCCCGAAATTTATGCGAAACTGCAATCAACAATACATGAAGTCGTTGAAAAAACGGTGCCCGAATACAAAGAATGGTTAAATTCTGCATTTGGCGAGAAAATTATTGCCGATGATTGTTCCAATGACTGCCCAACCCTTATCAAAGAGGTAGAGCGTCTGTCCAGAAAATTGACGAGATTGTAGTTGCTGCTTTCAACAAAGCTATGAAAGCAATACGTCGAAGTCTTCGGAAGAAACTGAGCAAACAGAAATTATGGAAAAATGGTTCAAAAAGAAATTTTTTGATGACGTTTCTGACATACGACCTGAAAGCAGAAACTATTACAAATATTGCGTACACAATTTTGTTACCCAATTTTTCTCCAAAGAAAAAATAGCTGGAAAAAAAATCCTCGACTTTGGATGTGGACCGGGATACTATTCCACGATTTTGGCCCAAAGCGGAGCAGCACGTAACTGGAATTGATAGAAGTGCATTTCTAATTTACAAAGCAAACGAACTCAAACAAAAAATATGGACTTAAAAATATAGAGTTTTTTCAAGGGGATTTTCTTGATTTTGCGACAAATGTGAGTCCTAAAGAGTTTGACTATATTATAGCGATAGACACAATTGTGAGTTTTGACTTTTCCAGACAGAAACATAACCATGAGGATTTCACCAAGGCATTGAGCAAAATCAGCAGAATTCTGAAAGATCAAGGTAGATTTTTTATTATTGAGGCGCATCCTTTTTTCGGTCAATTTGCTAAAGGAATAAAATTCTCAAGCGAAGGACATTTTCACGGTCGTTTATCTCATTATAAAATAGAATATAAGCGCAAAGATAATCCTAATCATTGGTTTACCCTTGACGAAATGACCAAGGCTCTTAGTGAGAACTGCCTGGCAATTTGCAGGATTTATGAGCCTGATCCAAGCGTTGAATTGGAAAAAGAAAACGCCCAATTATTCAAATTTTTCCTAAAGTATCCACACATGATTGTTTATGAAATATGCAAAGCGAGAAACTAATAAATTTGCTATCGTGGCAATCATCTCGAGTTTTTTCCTTTTCTTTGCCGCGCAAACCTTTTTGACTTAAGTGGTCTGAATCTCGGATACACTTTTACAAACCATTAGAACGTTGCCATTTCAAACATGGTTCGTAGAAATTCTTCTTTTAAAGAGGAAGATATGCATAAAACGTATTACAGTATCGTGGCGACAATATGATGAATGCAAAAGTTGTAGTTATTTAGACGTCTGCACCAGTGAATGCATAGGAAAAGAGACTAATTAGACTATTTTATCAGCTACTATTTTCATTTTTTCCAAAATAAATCTCACTTTTTCGAGTGATGTCATTCCAAAGCCACAATCCGGATGGATATATCTAATATTTTCTCTTCCGGCAGTTTCCTTAATTCTGTTATATCGCTCCATAATTATTCTCTCATCCTCAACATTGACGTTGGAGATGAACCCCACTCCAAGTTTCTTACCGTGCTCTTCCAGTGACGCCTTTGAGATAATATCCAAATTCTCTTTTTCTTCTTCTCCGCTAAATCCTAAACTTAAGATTGGAATATCAGAATCTAATAAGACATCATATAGATTCGGAACACTTTTTATTGATCCACAGACGTGACAGCTAACTTTTTCCTCTTTAATCGAAAAAGGTGGAAGATGCAAAGCAAAATCTCCCAAGATCTTTTTAGCAGACTCAAGAGATACGCGCCCAGTTGAAAGCAAAGGTTCGTCAATCTGAACGTAAGCTCCAATATTAAGCGCTTCCTGCACTAGAGGTAAAAGGGCACGAGAAAAATCAGAAAACAAAGATTCTTCTTCGTCTAAATTATAATGCTTCATTGTACTTTCCATGTCCGCTAAAGCACAAGTAGTACCTAACGTCATTGGACCTGTAATTGTAATTTTGACTTTTACACTCTCTTTTCCTAGGCTTTCCAGGATTGATTTGACCCTTCTATAATCGTTAATCTTGTAGAACTCGTCTATCTTTTCTCGTTTTATGGGTTCAATTTTTCCCACAATCTTCAAGCCATCGTCGAGTCTTTCTAGACCTGGAATTTGCTCAAAGTACTGAATCATGTTTCTTCGCAGTTCACCATCTGTTATCAGATCGATGCCGTAGTATAATTGTAAATCAACGATTTCCCTGATCGCGTTTTCAAGAGGGCTATCTGATTTAGGAAAACTTCCGACAACAGTTGTTTCTATTGGCATGAAGATAGTTAGACAAACCTAAATATTTAAACCGCGTGTGAGCAACTGTTCAGAACTGCTTCAACGTACAGTTTCAAGCTAAATTACACCTTTTGTTCCGTAAGTAGCTCCTGAACTTGGCGCTCAATTTGGTATCTGATTTCTCGAACTTTTTCTATGGGTCTTCAAGCTTCCATTCGATTGTTGGCCTGAAGAGCGTTTTTGACCCTCAATTCAAAACCGGCTGCCTAATTGATTATTGCTATCTGAACCTTTTTGACGACATGATTGAATTTGTCGCTGACTTCAAAAAACCGGAAATAAAGAAAAGATCGGGCTTTGTTTTCGATAGATATTGAGAATGTAAGGAACGGGTGTTTGCAGATTGAAAAACAAACAGCACATCTTTCCTAAGATTACGTTGACACTTACTGATTTCGTTGTCAAAGGCAAAATTACGCAAAAGGTTGAAAGAAAAGTTGTAGCTAGATAGTTCCAAAAGAGTATTTGAAAAGCTAAACCTTTTGCTGAATTATCTTTGAACAAGAAAAAGAGAGAGATGTAATTTTATTGTTTGAGTGGTTATCGTTTTCTGAGTATCAGAATGGCTGTTGCGACTGAGAGGATAACTACAATTATTATTGCGATTACTCCGGCGACTATAGTCATTGTGTAGTCTGGTGTTACGGATTGTGAAGCTGTTTGAGAAGGTGCCGATGTTGCTGCTGGATTAACTGCTATTGCTGTTGCTGCTCCTGAACTGCCATACGAGTCGTCTCCTGCAAATGAGGCAACAATCTTGTATGTGCCTTCTGTTGGTGGGGTCCAAGCCATCTCAAATGTGCCGTAGTATGCGCTTGAAGTTACTGTTCCGATGTTGATGACTTTGCCAGATGAGTCTATAGCTGTTAGTGTTACTGGTATGCCAGTCATGGTAACGTTGTGGTACATTCCATCTATTGGAATTTGCATGTGAAGGTATTCCATCTGAGTTGACATTGAGCCTGCGGAAACGCATGGTGTACCTGGTTGGGCTGGTGATTGGTCCATAACTGTTCCTCGTATTAGCACTTGGGTTCCCAGTGGTGTTGCGGTGTCTGGTGCTGTCACTGTGGTTTGTGTTAAGCCTTTGCCAAAAACGTCCAGGTAGCCGTCGTATTCATCGAGGAATGCGAGGTAGCCGTCTGATATTGCGCCTTCGAAGTAGCGTGAGCCTGGTACTCCTTGGCCCATGGTTATGTTCCATATGCCTGCGCCTGTGGTGGCGTTAATGCAGAAGAGTCTCCAGCCTCTTGTTATTGGCTCGCTTGGCGTATGTTCACAGTTGAAGGTAAAGAGTTTTCCGTCAGCTACATAGCCTGAGCTGTGCCAGGAATAGTTGCCGCCATACGGTGTTTCAAATGGAGGTGCGGGCGCCGTGAAGGTCCAATCAATCTTGCCTGTGGTCCAGTTGATCGCTGGACTCCTGCGTAGTCGTTGTCGAAAATGTATCCGTAAGCCGATTGCACATCGTAAGCTCCGAAGACTCCCCATGGCCATTCTGACAGCGGGCTAGTCCAAACCAGGTTCCCGGTCTTTAGGTCCCAACAATCCCAGTCGCCGCCTAACAAGCGGACAGCTGCTTTGCCGTGGTCGACAGCCATTGGGGTTCCAAAGGTTTGGCCCCAACCTGAACTAGTGTCTGTGGTTTTGTTCCAAAGGAGTTGTCCAGTGTATATGTTTGCTGCTTGTATGAATATACCAACGTTTACTCCTAAGCCGGCTGAACTGATTGCGCCTGTGGAGACAGCGATGCCTGATTCATAATCAACGGTTCCCAGACTGCTAAATGGCCAAGAAATGTTGCCCCATATTCTTGCGGTGAAATTGTCAACAACTGTTTGTGCGCCTCCGCCGTGAACTTGCTCAGAGCCTGCGTTGTTTGCTATGGTCCAGTTGATTAAACGGTAGGTGGCAGATGATCCTGAGCCGATTGTTTGTATGCTCAAGACCCATGGGTCTGCGTAGAATGTGCCGGTAGATACTCCGGATGGGACTCCTGTGAAGTTTGCAACAACTGTGCCAGTTAAGGGGTCGTACTTGATTACTCGACCTGAATTTGAGCCTGACGCTCCAGTTATCGCTACAAAGTATACTGATTCGCCTACTCTTGCTTCCGCGCCTGGAACTTCTGCGCCGCCTCGCTCATAGGTGATTATGGTGGGTATTGTTTCTCCAGTGGCTACTGGACGTTCCCAGTATATCTTGCCTGTTTGCAGATCATAGCATCTCCATTCGTTGACTGCGCTAACTGTAGTGGGGTATTGCCATGTGCCGTTGATGTATACTGGTTGTGTGGGTTCGCTTATGACTTCATAGCATCTTCCGGAGTAGATGATGGTTGGGTATCCACTTCCCGTTAATCCTCCGGCTGTCCATGAGAGTTGTCCTGCTGGTCCACCGATAAGTCCGGCAATGAAGGTTGGTCTTTGCCAGACTATGTGTGCTGTGTTTGGTGCTTGGACGTAGGGTGTGAATCTGTAGTTGCTCATGTATTTGTTGGTGTTTGCTGGCCAGTTGGTGCTTCCTCCGACAACGCCTGTTGGAGGCCAATTGCCCAATATGGGCCACCATTCTCTGTTGAAGGATTCAGCTGGTCGTGACCAGTAATCTGTTGGTAATGCTGCTGGAGGCCAAGATGCTACCACGTCTTGTTGCACTGTTACTGATAATTGCGGTGTTGTTGCTGGCTTATAGTAGGCTGAGTCGAGAAATGCGGAACCGGATGTTCCGTTTTCGACGACGCTTCCTTGGAGGTAGTATCCTGCGGGGTAGTATTGTCCTAGGAAGTTGAATTGGAATTTGTAGGTACCAACTGTGTCTGGGATGTAGGGGAACCATGCTGTTGAGTCGCCTGCGTAGGATGATATTGGGCCTACAGTGGTGGTTGTTCCGTCTGATTTAGTGACTGTGACTGTGAATGCATTGACTAAGTCTCTGTTTACGTTGATTGGAGGTTGAAGCCAGATGTTCACGAGTAACTCTTGCCCAACTCCGATTGGGTTTGGAGTGACATCAAGATAAGCAGTAGGAGTCACAGTTATGCTTGCAGTTACTCCGGCTGGTAAAGGTCCTGCTACTGTTGGCTTAATGCTTTTACTGTCATTTTTGTGGTGGTTGCTATTACAGAAGCCATCAAAATGATTAAGACAATTGCAGTTATCTTTTCCCGATTTAATTTCATTTTTTCTTTTCTCCTTAATTCTTTGCAGAGCTAACAAAATGCTTTGCAAAAAATAGTTGTCTACTCTAAGCGCTTTTAAGGTTTTAGATAGCACTTTTATAGATACAAGATGCTCGAGTTAAAATGCCTTACATAAACATGAGAAGTCTCGTTCGGAGATAGCTACTCTGGCATGTCACGGTGCACAATTTTCCTTAACAAAGAAAAAGGATTAAGGAGCTCTATTGCTCTGCCTTCACTGGATAGAGTCTCTTTGATTGAGCAATTTTTGAATTTGCTGCAGTACATCTTCAGACGAAGAAGCCTTGAAATGTGCAGGTTCGCGAACTCCCGGTCCGACTTTGGGGTACTTTGCTTGGATTTGTGTCATTCTTTGCGTTAGGCGTAGCTCAGGATATACTTCGTCTATTACTGACAGCAAGACGGCTTGCTCGGAAGATATGATCTGCCCACCTTCGAAAAACTGAGCAGGCTCGATTGCTGACCATATCATCTCGATTGTGTTCGCTGAAATAGCCCCTTGCAGCGGTTGACCAATTAGACTTGCAGCTTGATGCGCGGGTTCAATCCATTCATTTGAGAGTTTTAGTTTGAGCGCACTTAACCACAGCAGATAAACATTGAAAGTTCCTGCAACAACTGTAATCAGTTTCTCTTCATTGATACCTTTGAGGACTGGCATGAGTTCACGTTCAAACACGGTACCTTTGAGGTTTTCAGCGCCCAGGCTGACTGCTTTGACCATTCCACCATCTACTTCGATTTTGCAGGGCAAGGTGGAGGCAACAACAAAGCCAATTTGTTTGGATGCACGGTCAAATGCTGCATCTATCTTTGTCTGGTATTTCTCTTTAATCAACTGGTAAATCGCAAGCAGGTCTTCTCTGTACTTGATAATCTTCGGATGCGCGGGTTCAACCCAAGGTCTCTGCTTTCTCAGCATTGCTTCTTCTATTCTTTTTTCATCCAATTTTTCACCCCCTTCACAAATTTCTTATTCTCTTCTTGAATTCATCATACGGAAGGTAGTTTTGTCCAATTGCAATCATGTTTAGTATCTCGTCAGGGTTCTTTCCCTGAAAAGAATATGAAGTTTCTAACCCCAGATTGGAACCACCCGTTGTCAAATTCGACGATTCCATATCATCTTCGTCGTTCAGAATAGCCCGTGTGTCTAATCCCCCGTTCCTGTAAGCTTTTTCAAGGTAGTTGATTATCCGTTCGCCTTTCACAAGCAGAACCGAACTTCTTCTGTCAATTCTCTGTCTCATTTCTCTTGCAAAACTATGGATTTTTAGCTCATCCTCTACGTTGACCTCAGAGACAAAATCGAAAATGCCAGACAATTCTTCGAATGTGTCCAGATTAGTATCTTTTATGAAATTTCGAACCGCTGCCCTCAGGCTCTGCGAGAGAATTTCAGGGTGGAAACGCCTAAGAATTTGATAGTAAAAATCAACCTGCATGTTAAAGTAGTGCAGACCATTGTCATTGAAATTCCTGTCGAAAAAGGCATAATTCGCGATCTTGTGGAACACTTCGACCTTTGGGTCTTTTATGCGGTAGTCAAATCCGAAATAGTCGCCGAGCAAGCGTCCCTGCGTGCGTAGTTTCTCTTCGAGTCCTGTTCCTGCGTAAGCTTCTGCCCGGCAGAAATTAAAAGGATTTTCTACATGGCGTTCCATAAAACGAAGGTTGATGAGTAAATCTTTCATGGTTGCATCGAGTTCAAACATCAAAAAGTTGAAGGCAACATGAACATCGAAGTCATTGAGAATCTGCAGCGCATTAAGAATGTCCCCGATTGCTTGTTTGCGGTTTAGGTTTCTCAAGCCGTTCTCAGAAGCATTTTCGACACCCAAGAATACTCGGAAAAGGCCAAGCTCATCGAGAACGGATATAGATTCGCGGGTAATGCTGTCAGGTCGAGCCTTCACGGCGATTGCGATTTTTTCAACTCCATTTCTTTTCAGCTCATCCCGTAATTCCTTGAAGCGTTGCAGGGTTTGCTGGTTGTCGGCAAGAAAGAAGTTGTCATCGTGGAAGTTGAAAATTCGAATGCCGTAATCAAAATAAAGTTGCTTCATCTCCGCAACGATGTTCTTTATGCTGCGGACTCTGAACTTCTTGCCTCCTTGGTGTTCATACCATGCGTTTATGCTGCAGAAAGCGCAGTTCCGCCAGCATCCCCTGCTGCTCAGTATGCCCGCAATCGGCTTGTCGAAGTACTTGTTGAACGTTGTTCTTTTCGGAAATGGCAGTGCGTCCAGGTTTTCCTGCTTAATGCCAGGTGAACATCTTATTGTTCCTTCGGTCCCTCTAAAGGCTAAGCCGGGAACATCTTCCAGTCTGTCCAAACTCTGAGCTAGCTTACATAGCAGCAGTTCGCCTTCGCCTAGGCCGACCGAACTAAAAGCAGGAAAGTCCTTTAGCAGTCTTTCGTAGTTGAAAGAAGCAAAGTGCCCTCCAGCAACTATATGTCCCTTGTAACCTGCGTCCCGTAGCCTCTGTGCCAGATTGCAGAATTCTCTGGCTCTGCCTGTAAACACCATGGACAAAGCCGTGATTTGCGGATCCGTCTGAATGATTTTTTCTATTACTGAGGAAATCTCGGCTTGAGAGTTGAAAGGTACGATTTGTGTCTCTATGCCGTCTTGCTCTAATGAAGACACCATGTACCGAATGCCGATGTTTTCCTCTAATTCTGCGCCAACAAGAGCAACTTTCACCGTATCCCCCCAATCGAGGTCTCCAAAGTGCAAGGCACAAATGACTGTCCCACAAGAGGAGAGAGTGCGTTATGAGAATTTTCCGTTAGGTTATTTGGAGATCTCCCCGATATTCGACTCTCTGTTCATCAACAGATCTCTCCACAGCTAGTAAACATTAAAAATTTTGCCAAATCAAAAACCTCACATAAAATAAGTGACCGCAAAATTGCTTCCTCATATTATCTCTTGTTTCATTAGTCATTTGATTAAGGCGTCTCCGAAAATCATCTTTGCCTCATCGTGTATTTAATAATATGTTGTTGAATTTGCACTGCAACTAACTGTCACGAGTTAGTTGTTTTAATCGATTAGGAACTTATTGTTGGTCCTATCATTTTTGGTGTCATTGTATGTCCATATTTTTGATTTTTCTTTAGGCCATATTGTTTCTATTTTTTCGTCAGTGGATCTCTAAAGCAATTCAATTTTGCCTTGCTAACCCTCCCATAGGATCCCAAGGTGGAAGAACAACAGGTTTGGTGCAGAGAACACTAAAGAGCTCTGCAGAGAGGTATTCCTTTCTAACAGTTATTTCGAACACGTATTCGTCAAACCACTCATCCATCATGTACATGTAACCTCTGTCCCCAATCATAGCACCCCAACTGTTCTCAACCCGCCATTTTCGCGGTTTTCCAGTCTCATCAAGATCAACACCTGTTAACACCATAGCATGCGTCATCTCGCTATTCCTGTATTCCAATCTTCCCGCCTTATCAAGCTTAAAATCTGTTCCGTAAACAATGTCATAATCATACACGTTCAAATCCATTGCACCCATCTCCGTTTCAAGCATCTGGCCAACATCACAGCCAAACCAAACCGCATGATTATCCTTTATCATGTCGACCGGCAGCTTTCTTCAATGTCTCCATATCAACGTTTAAGTAACGAACCGGACGTCCACCGATGACGTTACCAAGATACTGCACCGTGTAGATTTTATTAAACGGCTTGTCCTTGGTTGGAGCGTTTATCAGGCAGACTAGATCATCCAAGTCAACTGTCCACATACTTCTTGTAGAACTCTCTGGGTGTCATATCACCATCCCTGTGGAATACCTTTTCTTTGTCTCGCCACTCCCAGTAAAAGTTGCACGGAGGCTTCCCCAAGTGAATTGCAAGCATTCGATAGAACTCCTCAAGCAGTTCGACACTTTGACTTTCGCAACTCCTCTGCAGAAGAACCCTGAGCATACATATCGCGAAGCAACTTCGCGTATTCTCTCAGCTTTGAAGGCTAGCAGAGTGTTCATAGAATCGGAATTGCTGCTGCTGATTGTCTCCGGCATAAAAGACTTCGGCACAACCCCGTACTTATCTACAAGATTCACGAACATGTCCCATTGTCCACCATCGGAAAGTGGATCAGAGAGAAGCGCCAAAATCATCCGGCTGTCCAATGGTTCATCCCTGGTCTCGATGATGTTCTCAAGGAAATAATTCGCCTTCTCCAATTTGTCCCAGAACATCTGGTAGACCTCGGAGAGTTCAAAGGTCTGAAGGTTCAACTTCTTCATAGCCTCAAGACAAAGGAGACTGAGCCCGGAGAATAACCAACATCGCCCTGACCTCTCTTGATTAGTAGCCTCCGGTGAATCTATGAGATTACTGAATGTGTAGTTAATTCGATCGACTTCTTTTCGACTCAAAGCCACAGCTGCAATACCGTTCTCGGTCACCGCGTTCAACGCAAGAAGATTCTTAGGGTCCCCATCGAAAGATGCCAAAAATCGCTTAATATCCTCATTCGTGACACTCTGCTTCATAATATTTCCCGACTATTTGAGATACTCTAACATAGATATCCATCGAACTAAGTTAAAGTTTTTTTGACTAAAAAATCTGAAGTAGCAAGGTACCTAACTAATTCATGGAGCTTTACATCTACCATAGACACCTGTTTTCCGGTCTCTATCCTATTCTATGAAAAGGCTATGCACAAGAAGCATCAAGAATACCATCGTCAATGTTATTGGGTTACGCTTAACTCTGCTCAGTTAAGTCCCGTGCCTGTTTCTTTCCAACTGTTCTTCTGTAGAACCTTTTAATGTGCAGCAGAACATGAGCCAGAAATCTCTCCTCTTGAGCATGTGCTGTTTTCAAGATGACTCTCGGGGAAATCAAAGCCTCTTTAAGTTCAGCAATTTCTTTCTTAGGCGAATATTTAATGTATATGGGGACTCCCACAAAAAGCAGGATCAGACCTAACGCAATTTGGCTGAAATTACATTGCGTGATCAGGTACAGGGAAAAGATTACTCCAAGAATGGGAATTAACAAGCTTCCCTGAGGTTAAAATGAGCCTTAGCATCCTTGCGCCGCAAGAAAAAGGTTGACGCACTTGTCGCCGCATACGCAACTGCCATGAAAAACACAGAAGTCGCTATAAGCACGCTCAGATTGCCAAAAACCGCTGCTACAAGCGCTGTGACTGCCGAAATGATTATTCCCAAGTAAGGCGTCTTAAATTTTGGATGAACTCGGGCGAAAACTTTTGGAAAAAGACCATCAGCAGCCAATGCATACCCCAATCTCGACGTCCCTATCATTCCTGACTCGTCAGAACCAGAAACCGAAATTAATGCTCCAACGCCTACTATAATTACACCGATCAGAGCCAACGTTGAACTTGAACCTAAAATTGCACTGGTCGCGGCAGTTAAAGGCGCCTTATCCAAAGCCAGCAAACTGGAAGCTCTAACTCCAAAAAGCACAATGTTTGTCACCAAATAGAATACAGTCACGATTGAAATTCCAAGTATTATTGCCTTAGGGATTGTTCTTACCCGGATCCTGTATGTCATCTGCTGGTATTGTTGAAATTTCAAAGCCTGCATAAGCCCAGAATATCAACACAAGAGCTGCCCCAAAACTGCCAATGCCAAAAGGAGAAAACGGCGAAAAATTAGCAGTTACCGAAGATACATTAAAGACCATGAAAAGTAAGCCAATTACAGCGAAGAAAGCGAACGGAACAAGTTTAACTACTGTAAGTATGTCGTTTGTTCTTCCTGCAGCCCTAACCCCAACAACATTCGTAACTATGAGAAAGACAACAAACAAAACCTTTACGACGTCCTGAAAAATCCAACTAAGACCTGGCAAAAAAAACATCAAGTACTGAGTGAAAGCGACTGGGAAAACGGCAAGCGATATCCATTCGGCTAGCCAAAGAGACCAACCTACAATAAAACCTGCAAAAGGACCCCATGCGGCACGTGCATATGCATAGGGCCCACCAACCTTGGGAAGCAAAGCAGAACACTGAGCAAAACACAAAGCAATCACTATTGCTATTACTCCGGCTACTACCCACGCAACCAATGAAAAAGGTCCTAGAAGGCCTGCACCTAAGGCAGAAGCTATGTATATGTCAGCCCCGATTATGGCTCCAACAACTAGATTAGTTACATCAAAAAGTGTAAGTTTGGATTTGCACTCAGCTTTTGACATCAGAACCAGTTATTGGCAATTGTTGAATTTAAATTGTCTTCCACCCATAACGATGTGAAAAAACATAGTTAAAATTTGCTTGCATTCCCACTAAATAAAGCTCAACTGAAGGTCCAATTTTCGTCTAAGAAACCTCAATTTGATTTTTACTTATCAGAAGGCTTAGCTTTGTGGGGATCCTTCAAAAAATTGTGAAGAAAATCTTGGACGTTTTCGTGTAAATGGATGATCTTTTTTTGATCTTCTTCCTTGGTTTGTGGCTTTTGTTGAAAATAACCGTGCTCAGTCATGTAAAACATTAGGCTAGAGAAATCTCCGGCTAAGGCACAGTCAACTTTTTTCTTTCCTAATTCTAGAAGTGCGTAATACCTGTGATGACCATCTAAAACTGCGTATACATCAAATTTAGGATGCTTAACAACAATTAAGGGTGTAATTTTCTCTCCGTTTTCGATTTTCTTTTTGTACATCTCTACGGCTTCCGGGTCGACTTTTGTGTCAGCAACGAGTTTTTCCATTGGCAACCGCACCAAATACCTCTCAGGATTTGCAAACACGTCGATGTTAATTTCGCGTTCTCGGTGCCCTGTCAACCGCATAACTCGCATAACTCGCAGTCTTAACGAATCCACAATGTCTAAAACACGTTTTGACAAAACAAACTAAGCCTCCCATAAACGGAGCACTCAAGAATCCTTGATTTGATCGCACCTCAATTCGTAATTACTAAGGTAACGGCGCCTCCAGAAAAGCATTTTGCTTCACAAACTGCTAATAAAAAAAACTGCTTCCACGGAAGCGCTACTTGTCGATTTATACATGTATTTTCCGTTTTCAATTTTGCATCGGTAGCTTTAGTCTCTATTTTAAGAGCGCTCCACAATTAATGCATCTGGAATCATCTGGTTTATTTTTTGTTCCACAGTACGGACAAATAATCATTTCTGGAATTGTTCCTTCAGTTAAAGCCATCGTTTGAGCCCTACTGATGTTGTCTCTAATTATTCTGTAAGCTTTCTGAGCGTCAGCATTTGGAATATCATTTAATAAAAGAGGCGCCGCCGCGGACTTAAATGTAAATTTGATTGTCGAACGCACTATTCCCTTGTCAATGATAACGTTCTCAAAGTCCATATAGTTGAAATCTGTATAGTCTTTCTTTAACCCCAGAACATGAGGATGACGCAAAATAATCCTCTCATTGGTAATGACAACCGAGTCGATGTCAATCGCAAGATGGTAAAACTTTTGCTTAATGTAAAGTTCAATAGTCTCGTTCGGATCAAGAATGCTATTCAAATCATCCGGGGTCGCCATAATCATCAGCCAATGTTAAAAAGACTTGACAACTATTTATCTCATAAATAACCACAGGAATATAAACAATATTACCTCACACTAAGTGTTTTGTGGTATGTACACTGCATATCCTCTTGGGGGTGCATAAAATTCGCCCCACCCATCTGGTTGCGTCCACTTTTCAATTGGGGCTTCAACATTGTTTTGATGGCTTCCCCAGGCAACAGCTTTGAACTTCACATTTTTCCATTTTGTTTCGACCCATTTTCCACTCCAAGTGTCTCCAAAGTTGTTGAGGACAAAAATTAAGCCAGTTTGAGTGGGTGTGCCATTTCTTTGCATAATGTAGACGTTGTCATCAGCATATAGTATTGTAGTTGTGCCTCCAGCGTTTTGTTCATGAATTTTTATTAGCGCCGCTATTCCGTTTTCGCTGTTTTCTTTGCCCAGTTGAAAGTTGAAGAAATCTTGCCAAAAAACACAAGGGTAGCCTTCATGCGTTAAGATGAAAGCGTAGGCGAGCATTTTATCGTTAATAATTGGATTGGTGAGTGCTATGTCGTGATTTTCTACAAATGTAACAGCTTCTGAAGGTCTGTCTTTTACGAGAGTTCCTTGTTCAGCGAGGTTTCTCAAGCTATAACCGAAAGAATCACAAAGGCCCTTCAATCTCTCTCGGAGAGGAAAATCGAAGGCTCCAACAGGGTTATCTGACCACTCATTAGTCGCATCAAGCCAATCTTCAATGAGGCGATCGCTATCCCAACATTCTCCCACACCGAAGGGCTTAAAATACTGTCCATTCCGCATTATTCGTTGCTCCATAATGGAGGTCGCTGTCCAACTTCCATATCCTTTGACGAAGTCAAAGCGGAAACCGTCAAAACCAATATTTTCTACAAGCCATCGAACGTATTTGAGAATTTGCCCATAAACAAAGGGGTTTCGGTGGCATAGATCAGGCATATCGCCAAAGGTGACCCCATCCCATGTTTCATAGACTGAAGGATGAAAACATTTCCAGTCGCGCCCGAAATCTTGGCTTTTAGGGTCGAATTTTGTCCACCGCATCACGTTATCTATGGGGTTAAGTCTCTTCTTTGTCACCGCCGCTGTTATGGTTAATGACAAGGTCAGCGTATGCTTGCAAGCCAGCTTCATGAGCAGCTGCGATTAATGAAACTAACTCATCTTTTGAACCAAACCACGTGCGTATTGAGCCCTTTTGGTCAAACTCACCTAAGTCGTAATAATCATACACGTCATATCCCATTGAAGGATTGTTAGCTGCTTTACTCGCAGGAGGCAACCAAAGACCTGTAAACCCAACCTCCTTCAACGTTGGGATTTTACTCTTAACATATTCCCACCAATCATACTCTCTTTTTTCCAACTTGGGACAATTCCAATAGAATGCTTGAAACATTACACCCATAATTTTCCACATCCATTAACCAATTTCTTCTAACTTGACAAAAACATAAGCGAGAAAACGCTGATGCACACTTTAGAAAACTCAATCATCTAAATTCCTACTTAAACCTCGACAAAACTATGTTCGCTTCCTTGATCAATAACATTTTTTTTTCAAGTAATCGCCTAATAATTGACGAGGTTTCCTATCCTGCCATTTCCACTGGCCATTCTTAACGTAAAATGAGATTGCTTTTTTCTCTCTCGCCTTCCAGCGATGCTAGATCCAAAAGCTGCTCTATCAAAGAGTCTTGGATACGCTCAAAAGCAGAATTCCCTTTATCAGGAATCCTTTCTTTTTCTCGATGTTTCTCAGCATGAAATTCGATAGCGCGCCCCATCTCTTTTACGTCCGGGATAACTAAAATCTTTTGGCCGCACTCGCACCTAATGGTTTGTAGTTTACCCCCAAATGACAAATTGGAGAACATTTCCTTCTTTTGCATTGGCTATCAAGGCACAATATGTTGTTTCGTAATATAAGCTTTGCTAGACTTTGGCAACATTGCTCAAAGAGAGCAATATAGAATAACAAGATTTATATCGCAATATTGCAGTCAGATGAAAGACCTCATATGCAACTACATATGCAACTAAGCAAACTTGAAGTTTACGTAACTATAATGGAAGTCCTCAACCAGAAAGGAAAACTACCGTTAGGCGAGATTGAAGCATCAATTAAAGCAGAAGTTGGCTTGACTAAAAAATGCATAGACCTCCTCACAAAGCAAAGATTTTTAGAAAAACAGAAAAATCACAACAACGACGAAGTCTATTACAACACTACACGAGGGCAAAATGTTTTGGAATTCTTCTTCCCTTAATTGTAAAACATCAAACGAAACCGCGTTACTAACAAACTACGAAGGCATAACAAAGAATAGAACAATTTTTTCAAAAAAGCCTGAATACTCTGTTCAACTCTCCTTATTCAATGGGTTGAATAACTATGAAAATACGTATGTCGTTAACCAACACGTTCAGGTGATCAATTAAACCCTTGAGTTAATTGAAGAGTAGAGTGCGCTTGAAAAGTGGGCAGAGAATATACATTGAAGTTCATCATAGTCTATTATCTATTTTGAAAGGTCGGTCAATGCATAATTATTCTCATAATGGCAACAATAGGTATCCATTCGCCGTCCACCATAAACTCTGCATGAAATCTTCGGAGTCGCGCATTTAAAAAACAAAATATAATCACATAGCTGTAAATAAAACCAAAAACAAGCGCAGGTAAATACTCAAGAAACAAACCCATAAACATGCAGCCTACAATCCAAATACCAAGAACACTGTTTACAATTAGCAACAACATTTTAGTTTTTTTGGTCCCTAAAACTATCGGCATTGTTTTCACCCCCGAAGCCCGGTCACCTCGCATATCAAGAAAGTCAAAAAGAATCGTGTTCACCAAGAGCTGAATAAATATGTAAATGAAAACCAAAACAGTTTTCGCAAAAGTCTCCTGCTGCAAAGAAAGCGGCAAAAGCGCCCCATACATAGCCCAGCTAAACGCAACAAAAACACTTTTTGCTCCCACGATTTCCTTCAATCTTGGCAGCGATTGCGACAATTTCACGCTGTAAAAAAAACCTATGATTATAGGGGTTATTATAGTGAAGAATGCTAACAAATTAATCGAAGCGCCTATTCCTAGGCTAAAAATCATCGTTGCCACTGATGGAGCCACGTAGTAAATCGCAGACCGAGACGCTGTTTCTGGCTTGTTCACAGAATCTTCTTTTTTATCTGTTGCCTTGTTCAAGTTGTATACTGAAAACACCGCAAGAAACGCTGCCAAAAGGACTTCGAGGTTATTTTGAATGCCATAAAGAAAATCGCCAAAAACAACTACTAGTGAACCATTCAGAGCCAAAAAAATTGATGTTGAAGTTAACAGCTTTAAGAGCTTCATCATAATCTTTCAGCACCACTACCCTAAATCTTCGGTTCCAATCCTTCTACTATCTTTGAGAGAGCCAAGAAACAGTTCTTCACCCCAAGCTATGGCTTCTTGGTTAAGCGATATGAGGTCCACGCTGTAATCGTATACTCCATTAAGATCAAAAAGACCTAAGGAGAAATTTTTTTCAGTAACAGTTAAGGCAACTTTCAAATTCTCTTTTAAATGAATTTTCAACCTTTCATCTTTAAAGTCCTTTTTCAAGGAATCCAATTTTGCTAAACTCAGAGTTTTTTCCAGAACTGCTTTTGTAAGTATTAATTCAACTTGATTACCTTGGCTGAGTAAATGTTCGATTACTGGCACGTAGTCTGGGTGAAATATTGGAGAGATTCCCCTTATCCGCTTTGAGGTTAGGAGAATCTGCAAAAAGGCTTTGTGAACCTTGCTCAACTCAGAGGAGTTTGTCCGAATTAAAGTTGAGTCTTTTAAATAGCCTAAATTCCGAATTAGATGTGGTGGTATAACGGTTACGTCATGAGATAGCCACAAATCTTTGAATTTTTCCATCACTTCCGAAGTGCCCAAGCATTCACTGCAGATTTGCGCATCAATGAACCCCAGCGACGTTAGACTGTAAACTCCGTCTGACTTTGTTGTGAGCTCTGCCCCTTCAAACTCCTTGAGAACATGCAAAATGGAGGTTTCTCGGGTGTCAATTGCTGACTTTAACATTTGAAGATTCTTGCTCCCTTTCAAAAGCTGCAAAAGAATCTTTAATTTAAGCTCAGACCTTATCGGCGCTAAATAAGTCAACCTTGCCCCCTCGCTCGGGATTATCGTCCTTATAAATATTTAAGGTTATCCTATTTCTTAAGTCTTGAATGGGCTTGTTTTAATTGATGAACATATTGCCGATTGCTGTTTATCCAACCTTTGTTGAAGCCCAAAGCAAAAAACGGCTTCAGTAAACGGGAATTGACAAATTGGCGAAGTGTGCTTCTCAAAAAATCTTATAATAAGTTTGGAAAGTAAAAAGTTGATGAAGGAAATAGATATGTCGAAACGGAATAGATTTCTGACAATCATCATGTTGCCTTTTCTAGTTTTCACTTTTCTTATTGGATGGTGCCTATCATGGGCAGACCAAAAAAGTAACCTTCCAAACAGAAAGCCCTGACATCGCTTTTACTCTTCATAGAACTTCTACCTTGCCGAAAAGCGCCCGCTTTGTAACATTATTGTTGTTGTTATGTTGCAACACCATTTGTTTAAATAGTCCGTGGTAAGTTACCAGTAACAATTGAAAAGAGAGGCTCCGTTTAATTGATAATTTGGAACAGATAACAGGCTGTCGGTTGAACCATTTGCTGCAAATTCTGTTCCATCGACCAACGCACATCACCTCGAACTTCTCGAAGAAAATTGAATGCACCCTAAAAATGTTTGGAGAATAAGAATGTTTGATCAAAGGTATGAACCCACGCAACCCACTAACATATTTATTGCCGCACTCAACGAAGAAGAAGGAGTAGGCGCCACTATCTCTGAGCTTTCAGATAACATAAATGCGAAGCGTATTCTATTAATTGATGGTCACAGCTGTGACCGGACAGTTGATGTCGCCAAAGATCATGGAGCAGAAATCTTTTTACAAGACGGTAAAGGTAAAGGCGATGCTTTAGCCAAAGCTGTGCAGTGCATGGGGACGGATGTTGAGTATGTGGTTATTACTGATGCAGACTTCACTTATCCGGCTGAGCATGTTCCGAAAATGATTGAAATCCTTGAAGAGATGCCACGAAGTAGGCATGGTTTGCGGTAACAGGTTTAGTGAACAAACAGAAGGAAACGCTTTTCAAGGTCGGTTTACGTTTGGAAATAAACTATTGGCATTTAGCTCATAGTTTTCTTAACGGAATAGATTTGCAAGATCCATTAACTGGATTGCGGGTTATCCGAGCGGATATCCTTCGGAAATGGGTCATTAAATCGAAAGGGTTTGACATAGAAGTTGAGTTGAATCATCAGGTTGCAAACAAGGATTTGAAACTATCGAAGTCCCAATTGAGTACCGAGAACGATTGGGTGAGAAAAAATTGAAGATGAAACATGGCGCAACTATTCTGAAGAGAATTCTATTCGAAAGCTTCTATTGAAATTTTTGATGGGTGCTTATGTTATCGACATTGATGGATTCATGTGGTTTATAAGTAAGAAAGTCCGAGTTATGGAATTATTGCTGTTTTTTTAGTTTGATTGAATTTTACCCCCGCGACGCGTGCTGCCTTGTCCCTTTATTAGGCGTTGAAAAGGTTGGTGAACATGCTTCGGTTACTCTCCTATGTTTTGAAGTGTGGATACCAATTTCCCATTTTTTCGTATTTTCCAAAAGAATAAAATGAGGAGGATTTTGTTTTTTTCTTTCTTTAGAGCATAGGGGAATCTGGAGCGAATTTGGTAGAGATTTGAGTGAAAATCTGGAAAATCAATTAATAGTTTTTCCGCTTAACAGACATTGAAAACTTCAAGCTGAACAAAGGTGATGGGAAAATGAAACAAACACAAGTTTACAGATTGGATTTAACCAAGATTGATGGTAGGGGAGACTTTTCATGCCCAGAATGTGGAGCTGAAATATCTCCTGATGATTGTACCGAAGAGGCATACTCTATTCTGGAAGCGAAGGTCAATAAACAAGGCTTGGTTGAATTGGTAATTTGCTGTAAATCGTGTGCAAGTTATCTTCACTTAACTGGTTTTTCTCTTCTGCAAAAGGTGTCCGAGACAGGGGGAGAAAAACTGGAGAGCAAGAAGAGAGAAGAATCTCCATACTACATTACTCACCTTTGAAATTATCTTAGTGCAATTCTCGTAATGACGAAGTAGTGTTTATTAAATTATGATCTAACCAGCAAAAAGAAAGCCTGCAAAAGACCAGCAAAACCCGCGATCTCGGAAGTACCTAAAACGTAAAGAGTTCAGCACACTGAACCTTGGTTATTGGAAGAAAATCTACGTATTAGGCAGGTTTGTTGTGTAAGAAAAATAAGGCGGGTGATAGCTGTTGTTTGTTTATGTTAATTTGGTGCCGCATTCACCGCAGAAACTGGTACCCGCGGGGTTTTTAGCTCCGCATTTGGGGCATACTTTCAAACCTAAGGGCGCCCCGCAGTTGTTGCAGAATTTGCCTGAACCGGCTGGTTTTCCGCATACAGGGCAAATAGTTTGTCTTTGTGTTATTTCGCCTGTGTAAACTTGCGTGCTTTCAGCTTTTTGTTTGATATCAGCAACCATTTTTTCGGCTCTTGCAGCAGCAACTTCCGTGCTTTCCCTTGGGGCGTCTTCGACGCAAAGTCCTTCTTGTTCATTCCAGTCGTTTTCACAGACGTATTTGTGGCATCTTGGGCATCTGCTGAAGTGGCCTTTGGCTTCGTTTTGTGCTAGTTCGAATGCTTGTTCATGTTCTTTGTGCCATTCTGGCGTCATTCCCGTGAATCGCTCGCTCATAGCGTTTGCGCCTTGTTGAAGTGAATAGCCTCCGCTTCTTCCAGCCAGTTGTGATCCTATTGAGGCGACTTGACCTACTCCTCTCCAGAATCCTTTTTTCTTGTAGGTTTTACTTGCGATGAAGTTTGTTTTGTAGCCATCATTGCAGATGTCGCAATTGAATGTGAATTGGAATCCAGCATCTGTGCTGTCATCTTGATAATTTCGAGTGAAAGGTTGAAGTGGCATTTTTTCATCTCCCTGATATGTTTAAAGGTTTGCCGCATTTTATGCATTTCTCTCCGAGCGGCGGCTGTTCGGTCTTGCATTTTGGGCAGATTATTGTGAGTCTTTTGTCGCAGTTTTGGCAGTAATCTCCAAAGAATGTTGATTTTCCGCAATAAGGGCAGTTTATTTGAAGTGTCAAGCCGCAGCTGCTGCATCTCACCTGCCCAGTTTCGATGGGGTTTCGACATTTTGGGCACCTTTGGGGTCCCACTGGGTTGACTTTTCCACAGAAGGGGCAAACATTGTCGTCTGCAGAGACTAGTTTTCCGCAGAATTTACAGGGGTGCTTGTAACCGGGCATTTATTTCTCTCTCCTTTACTTCCATTTTTCGTTGTCATCTATACTTTTGGTGTTGAAGGCTAATAAGTTAGTTACATCGGTCTTCCATTTCGCTTGGGAACCGTGGATTACTCTGCCTATAAATTGGTCTCTCAGGGTTTTGAGGGAAGGGATTTTTGCAATGGCGAATCTGTATTGATTGTACTCCGTGCTTTCGAGCTGATTTTCTGTGAGGTAGAGGGGTTCTCTTCTGAAGTTAATTTCAATCATGGAACGGTTGATGTTTTTTATGAAACCCTCTATTTCTTTGATTATATCCTCGTCTTTGGTTTGTGAATATTCTTTTCTTCCTGTTGCTCTGAAAAAGTAGGTTGCTCCTGTAGTGGCGGATTTTTGTTCGACTGGGTTTTGGCTGGATTTCTACTCCGGCTTCGGAGTCTGTGTTTTCTGTTGATCGTTTTTTGTTTTCTTCGGCGTTATCTTGGGTGTTGAATGCTTCTAGGGCTATTATGTTGCTTAGTTTATTTGTCCCTAGGTTGATGAGTGGGAATAGCATCCATATGTAGGTACCTGTAAGGCCACCCATGAGTCCCCGTTTTATTCCTACGCAGACTTGATCTTTGGCAGCGAGTGAGTTTAGGAACACGTATTCTGTAGTTAAGCCGACTTCGTCTATTTTTCTAGTTAGTCGTCCCCAGAAGTCTGGTGATTGTTGTTCGATTTCTTTTCTTCTTGCTGCCCTTCCGTCTTTCATTAGGATAGCTAGTTTGTTTATTGCAGCGGCTGGGGCTTCGGGAATTAGTTCTTTTATGTTTTGTTGTGTTCTGATGATCATTTTGTTTATAGCGTCTGAGAGGGCTTTTGCGAATGGGTCGAAGTTTTGTCCGAGTCTGGTAAGTTCGGTTCTTTCTTGATATTCGGTTGTTACTATCAGCTTATACTCTTGCTTGATTACATTATTTATGTAGCAATACGGGAGACGGAAGGGTTCGCTTTTTTTGTGGTAGAACTACTATCGCGGACTCATAAAGACGGATTTCGCAGTTTCCGATTTGAATTGTTTGACCGTTTAGGTCAAGTTGTGCATATTGTGCTTCGAAGCCAGCCTTAATGAGAGATTCTTCCATGAGAAGATATTTGAGCATGAGCTCATTTCGGAGCTTGTACAGTTGGAAGAGGAAGTCTTCGTAATCATACCCTAAGCCCCAAAGGTTTAGCTTTCCTTTGGAGGTTAAGAAAAGGTCGACTTTGTAGTCATAATCTGATATTCCGACGATGTCAGTGTATGCGAATAGCATTGGCTCCCCGAACATTACGGTGAGAGTCAAATACTTTTCGTCGAGGGTGGCTCTTGCTTCTCCTTCGTTTTTTATGTTTGACTCGTCTTCGTAGAATTTGTAGTTGACAGCAACTTCCATTCATATCACCTTTGATGATTACTTACGCGTTAGTGGCATATCTAATTTTGCAGGTCGCGCGGCTTTTCCTCCTTACACACCCCCTTGTTCAGGCAAAAAACTGCAAAAAAGCGACAAATTTAGCGCTAACTTTCCCTTCGTTTGGGATTCGATAACATTCATTAATATAGATTTTGTCACCATGAAAAATGCGGGTTTCACTTTTCGGGAAAAAGTTTTAATTCGCCTTCACAGGTGTTCTCTGCCTGTGTGGCGACTAGGATTCTTCTTCCACGAGATGGCATTCGGCCTGCTTTCGATTTTTATACCACTCTACGTTGTAAAGACCCTTGGCGGATCACTAGTTGAATTAGGAATCATGGTTGCTGCAGCCTTGCTCTTCAGCATTCCCGCTTCTTTCTTCTGGGGGTACATCTGCGACAAAACAAGGCGCTACAAAATCTACATTCTTCTTTCCTTTGCTTCGGCAACAATAATTATTTATGTTTTCACACTCACAGCAAGCATTCTTCTGTTCATCTTCCTTTACGTGACTTTGTCCATGCTTCACGTTGCGCATGAAGCTCCCAAAAACGTTTTGATAGCTGAACACTATTCTCGAGATGAATGGGAAAAATCTTTTGCATCGTATCAACGGCTCACTGAAGTTGGCTGGTTACTGGGGTTATTACTTGGGCTGATAGCCGCAACTCTTAGTCTCGGCACTCAGTATACATTGTTTTTGTGCAGCGGCCTAAACTTAGCTGCTTTTGTCTTATCCATATTCCTGGTCGCCGATCCTCTGTTGATCTTTGAACGAAGATTGGTAAGCATAGAAAAAAAGATAGACTACGCTTACCGCGGTGTCAAAGTTGCATCGCAGATTCTTGACGGATATTCCCCTACTGATAAACTCAAGAAAGAAAGCTTCCTTGCATTCGGCATCGCCATATTATTCTTCTCCTTAGCATCAAACACATTCTTCACACCAATGCCCATCTTCTTCGCCCAAAAACTCGCTCTCCCCACAAACATGATTTTTGTAATTTACATGTTAAACTCATTAGGTGCAATCGTTGGATACTCCCTAATCAAAAGAAGAACTATGTTCACTGACTCAAAAAAACAGATTCGCAGAATCGTGCTCCTCAGAAGCGCACTAATCTTTCTATTAGTCGCAGCCATCCAAATAGCGTTTTCACCAACATTTTTTGCTGCAGTTGTCATGGTGCTGCTAAATCTTGCTTACGCAGTCTACTACATTCTCATGATTTCACTCGCAATGGAACTTATACCCCAAGGCAAAACAGGCATTTTCGATGTCCTCACAGGCTTAGGCGCCGCAACAGGCTCCTTTTTAGGGCCTTTTCTCGCCCAAATGCTAGGTTTCCTCCCCCAGTTCCTAATCGCCAGCGCCATCTTCCTATTAGCATTTGCAATTCTAAAGATTTTCACCTAACAAGAAATTCTCACAAAAACGCCAAAATCTAAACAGCCTGAAACAAGCTTAACTTGCCTTAATCGTAACAAACCTGGCAAAATGTGGACGCTAATTAGGTGTCGGCTGTCTCCGTTGGTTCTTCACGAGGGTAAGTTCCGGGCTGCTTCTCGAATGAGCCGCCATTTTGCTTACTTCTTATGAACGCTATTGCTTCTCGAAATTTGCGAGGCAAGTACAGCGCCGCTAAGCCTGAACCACGAAGAGTATAACCTGTTCTGGCTTGAACAGCGAAGAAAACGACTGCAATTGCAAACGGGAGAAGAGACAGGAAGTTTATGAACGCTCCCAGAAAAGACCACTGCAGAAACGCCTGAGGAAAAATGGATCGGACCATCTCTTCTAGACTCCCAACGAATGCTCTTGAAAAAATCTCACTGAAAAACGGCAGAGCGAGAAGAAAAATAGAAATTACCGCGCCCAATACAAGTGTTTTCCACGAGTATCGCCGCATGTATTCTATGGATGATATATTTTTGAAGGGAATTTCCGTGACTTTTCTGGAAAGGACACCTCTTCTGATAAAGAGCCTCTTTTCCGTCGCAATAACGCCCCAGCTGCCTGAGGACCAACTCTTCAAAACGTTTTCAGGTGATGAAAGAGTAGAACGGGCTTCGCTGGGGATATCTATTAAACCTCTTTCTTTGATTAGTTCAGCTGTCAAAGCCTCGTCAAGGTCAGCCGCTAAATTGGATACGGCAAGGCTCACTGTCCTTTTCTTGGCGTTTTCTGAAAGCTCCTTCCACAATCCCGGATTGTCCACAAGCTTACAGATAGCCTCCGCCGCGCCTCCTATGTCTTCTGGGCCATTCACGTGGAGGCCTTCAACGCCGTTATGGATGAGCCATTTCTGTCCCCCAACCCCCGAAGTAACAACGGGAACGCCGCTGTACATGAACTCCATCTGCGTCAACCCCAAGGCTTCCAGCCGACTCAAAATTATGTTTATGTAGGAAGCCTTGATTAGGAGTACTTTTTCCTGCTCGTTTATCTCACCCAGATAAGTCACATTTGGCATGTCCTTGCTTTCTTGGATGACTTTTTCGGCGTAGGGTGAACCGCCTTTTCCAGCTAAAACAAAATGAATGTCGGTTCTTTCTTTTAGGATCTCAGCTATTTTTATTATAGCCATCGGGTTTTTGCGTTCCTCAAGACTGCCCAAGAAAGATACTATTTTTGAGTCTTGCTTGATCTTTAGGGCTTCCACGAATCTTCTAACGTCGGCATTCGCATATCGTAGAAATATTTCATCGTCCACTCCGCCCGGGAACAGGAAGAACTTGTCAGGGTCAGCGCCCATCTTAATTTTGGCTTCTTTCTCAAATGGTGTAACGACGATTATGAGGTTGGCTGTTGAAAATATCTGCGGCAAAGTCAGTCTGTTCCACACGGTCCGAAAAGAACGCTCAGCTAAAGAATATCTTTTTGGGGTGGGCTCTTGGAAGTGGGACATTTGGCAGAACACTAGCGGGTCTTGGTATCCACCAATGTCTTTCATGTAACGTCGCCACTCTATGAATTTGGCAGTATCTTCAGGTCCATTCCACAAAGTGCTATGGGTTATGAGAACATCAAGTTCAAACTTGTCCACGATCTTTTCAAGTATAGAAATAAAATCTCGGAAAACAATTCGCCGAGGAGGCCACTTTGCGATGTAGCTTTCAACCCGAATTATCGGTATTTGCAGTTCCTCGTCGTCGGAATAGACGTACCCACCGATTTTGGTCAGATTCTCTGAGGAGACAACTTTTTCTCCATCATGGAACACGCTGGTGATAAGGTATGCTTCGTTTCCCAGCTTGATGAACTCACGTACCATTCGTTGGGCTACGAGTTCTTGCCCTTTGCTTCTGCTTGTTTGGTACATGATAACTCCAATTCGTTTCTTCAGCATACCGTTGGCTCACAAAAATTTAGCGTCTAGTAACTTAAATTGATTTGAAGCTTAAAAAAGTGACTCAACTCCGCCCCACAGTAAGCAAAGAAAGGGCTGCATAGCCTGGTTATTTGGCGCTTTACAAGAAAGACTAAAGCAACCAAACCGGTATTATCCTGTGGAGGACTTTCAGATTGAAAAAGAAAAATATTGTAAAAAAAGTTGATGCACTGTTCACAGATTATGACGGGACGATAAGTCCCATAAACGTTTCACGGTCAGAATCGCGAGTCCCCCCCGAAATCATGTTATTGCTCAACAGGATCAAAGATCGGATTCCGGTGGCTGTAATAACTACCAAGTCACTTGAATTTGTGGTTGCAAAGACGCAATTTGCTTGTGCGTGGTCAGCGCTCGGAGGATTGGAGACCAGAATAGGCGAAATCACCTCTCGAGCGTCATGCTTGAAAACTACATGGGTCGTTGCAAAAGCTCTACAGTTTGCAAAGAGTCTGTCTGAAGATGTCTTGGCAGTGGAGGAGAAGCGAGATTCTCGAGGAGAAGTCGTCGCGTTTTCAGTTGACTGGCGCTTTGCTGATAACCAGGTAATAGCAGAAAAGACGGCTATGAAGATTCTTTCTTTTTGTGAAAGTTTGCCCGTGGTGACCTTAAGATATAATGGACAACCGTTTTTTGATGTTTTTCCATGTGCCGTGAACAAAGGAAAAGCTCTCTTAGACCTAAAGCAGAAACTCGGAGTACTGGGTAATGTCTTGTTTATGGGTGACTCAACTGTGGATAATCCAGCGTTTGAGTTGGCTGACATCGCGGTGGGTGTGGTGCATGCCGAGACGCCGAAGAATCTTGCGTGTGACTACTTTGTTCGGTTTGAGGATAATGCTGGTTTTTTCAGGTGCCTAATAGAAAACGATTTTCTTTTTGACCCGAATTTTCCCATGATTATCCAAAAGAAAGCATAGCTCTCTCTGCTGAATTTGCCATGAAAGTTTGGAACAAGTCGCTCGAACCTAACGGAGAATGCTGAGTTGATTTTTTTTGTGGCTGGCTTATGCTCAAGTGTTGATCGAGCATCAAATTAAGCCACTCATTTACCCTTATTGAGAATCAAATATGCTTCAGTAGCAACCTATTTCTATGTCCTCAGAGAGGAGTACCGCAAGATGATTCTACAAAATGACGCTGCCTTCAATAAAATTAGATGAAAACCAGCTCGCTGATTTTGATCAGGCTATACGAAAGGAGTGGCTTGTAACTAATGGTTTAGGAAGCTACGCCGCCTCAACCGCACTAAGCATTAACACAAGGAAATACCATGGGTTGTTGGTTGCCGCTTTGCACCCTCCGGGTGATCGAACCGTCTGTCTTGCAAAGCTCGACGAAGAAGTATTAATCGGCAACGATATTTTCAGCCTTGAGGCAAATGAATTCAGCGACGCAATTCAGCCTCAGGGCTACCGTTTTTTGAAGGAATTCAGCATTTCCCCATTTCCAGCATATCTTTATAAAACTGAAAATATTGAAGTCAGAAAAACTATTTTCATGCCGCATGAAAGAAACGCAGTAGTTGCTATTTACCATGTGAAAAACTCGGGCGATGTTGATTCTAAGATGAAGATTTACCCTGTGATGTCTTGTAGGCATTTTCAGTCAGTTGTTGACAGGAGAGCCAAACAGTTAAGTTTCACTCAAACCTCAAAAGCAAAAGAAGTGGATCTTGTTTTTAGCCAGCCAAACGCGACCATAGTCTCAAGAGCTATCGAAGGCACTTTTTCCGCCAACTTAAAGTGGATCGATAAGTTGCATTATAGGGAGGAAGAGGAACAAAATGAAAGCAGTTTTGATGATTGTTTCCAGCCTGGATTTTTTGAGTTTACTCTCCCACATAAACATGATTCCAATTTTGCGATAGCTACCGCTGTTACTGAAAACAATGGGGAAGCTATTACCATTTTGAATGAAATGGGTAATTGCATCGACGCGATTGAATCTCTTCTAACGCGGGAATTGAATCGTAAGAATTGTCTTTTGTCTCAATTTTATGATACGCATGAAGGAGTAACTGTGAAGGATTGGTTAAGCTGGATTCTTCTGGCTGCGGATTCCTTCATCGTAAAAAGAGGCGAGAGAGAGTTCATAATTGCCGGGTATTATAGGTTCGAGCCCTGGGGAAGGGATTCGTTCATTTCGTTGCCCGGACTCTTGCTGGTAACTGGAAGATTTGATGATGCAAGAAAAGTTCTTTTGAAGTTCTCGAGTTACAGCAAAAGAGGGTTAATACCTGATTATATTGATGAAAAAACTGGAGTACCAGCATATAATACTGTCGACGCCACTTTATGGTATGTTAACGCTGTCTGGCAGTATTTGAAGTACACAGCCGATTTCGAATTTGTGAAAGATACATTCTGGGACGGTTTAAAGGAAATCATTGATACTCATCAGAAAGGCACAAAATACGACATACATGTTAACCGTGATGGGTTGCTTGAACATGGTTCAAGGCTTACTTGGATGGATGCTGAAAATGACGGGGTGGCTGTAACTTCAAGGACTGGAAAAGCTGTCGAAATCCAAGCATTATGGTATAATGCTCTTCGAATATGCGAGGCATTGGCGAAGAAGTATGGAGAGGATGCTCTTGCAAATAATTATTCTTCAATAGCGGATAAAGCTAAGTCGAGCTTTAATCGGGAGTTTTGGAATAATGAAAGGCAATGCCTTTTTGATGTTGTGGATGAGCATGGTGCTGACCAGTCAGTTAGGCCCAACCAGATCATTGCTGTCGGACTTGATTTCACCATGTTGGAAAAGGAAAGGCAAAACCTTGTTGTTGAATTTGTTATGGCGGAGTTTCTTACACCTTACGGGTTGAGAACACTTGCTAAAAGCGATCCACGTTATAAGGGCAGATATTTTGGTGATTGGAGGATGCGAAACTTGGCTTATCATAATGGTCCTGTTTGGCCCTGGCTAACTGGACCTTTGACAAAGGCTTACCTAAGGACGAAAGATCAAGCAAGTCGTCAATTGAAGTTCGCGCAGGAGACTTTTCTGTTTCCTTTGCTTACCCAGCAGGTTCTTCAGAGCGGATTAGGATCGATAAGTGAGCTTTACGATGCCGATTTGCCCTACGCGCCAGGCGGTTGCATAAGTCAAGCTTGGAGCGTAGCTGAGCTTCTAAGAGCCTACGTGGAAGATACTCTGCAATTTAGGCCGCCTTATGAAAAAGAGGTTTTAGCGGAAATCTGATTTCCTAAATCGATAAAGCGAGTCACCCAAGAAAAGCAAATAGCCGCGCTGTTTAGACCTAAAGCAAAGTTATTAACAAGGTTAACTCTAAGAATTCTAAGCTGAAAAGTTGGAAAAGGAAAACGAGTGAATTTTATTTGTTTGACCAATCCTCACTGCCAAATTGTCACTTTAATGGAGCCGATTTTCTTTCCTCACACTAGGAGTGATAATCATCCCATTTGATAATAAAGAAGAATTTGAGAGCGATGTGATAGTGGTGGGTGCCGGACCAGCAGGCTCCGCTGCTGCATACTACTTTGCATCCGCAGGTTACGATGTAACTTTAGTTGATAAGCAGAAATTTCCACGCGACAAGGTATGCGGCGACTTTGTTAGTCCTGTAGCACAAAATGAACTCAGCAAACTCGGAATTACAAATTTTCCAGAATTCAAAAGTTCAAACGCAATAAGCACAGCTTCAGTCTACCTGGATGGTAACAAACTAATTTCCAGATCTGTACCCAAGCTTCAAGGTCTTCCTAGATACGGTCGTGTTATTCCTCGCATCATTTTGGATAAAATGCTTTTAGACTCAGCCTGCAAAGAAGGGGCGACTTTCTTAGAGGGACTCAAAGCCGTAAGTATGAAGATAAAGCGCAAAGGCGTAGAGTTAAAAGTAGAGGGGCCTTCAGGGAAAAGAATCTTAGAAGCTCGTCTGTTAATAGGCGCAGACGGCAGCAACTCAATCATCGCCAAACTAGTCAGAGGTCAGTCACCTTCGAGTGCAGATAGAATAATTGCCATACGCGGATATTTCGAAGATGTAGAAGGACCTGCAAATCAAGCTGACCTACACTTCAACAAAGAAAGTTTTCCGGGTTACTGTTGGCTTTTCCCAACCGGCAAAACTCAAGCTAACGTAGGAGTCGGCATGGTCTTAGACACCATACCTTCGGGCAATCGCCTAAAAGAGCTTTTTAGCAACCTCATCAAAAACGACCAAGCGTTATATAAACGCCTCAGAAACGCCAAATTAATCGGGCAAATAAAAGGTTGGCCTCTAACAACGTATAATGCAAACCAGCCATTGGTTGACAATCGAGTTATGCTTGTAGGCGACGCAGCAGGTTTGGTGAATCCTCTAAATGGTGAAGGAATTCAATATGCACTCCTCAGCGGCAGATGGGCCTCCGAGGTTGCGATCTCTTCGATAATAGCGAACGATTTTTCCAAAGAAGCTTTGTCGGCATACCCGCATATCGTTGAGAAGGAACTTTGCTACGGCATGTCAGTTGCAAGTCTAATCGTTCAATTAATCCGAAATCGAATCTTCAACCCATTTTGGCTTCGTTCATTGGAAATCATGGCAGAACGTTCACGAGTGGACCATAGCTATGCCGACATAGTTGGAGGCATTCTAATGGGAACCGTTCCCCAAAGCGAATCAACCAACTTAGAAGTCGCGCGAGGAACAATTGAACAAGCCATGTTATCAACAGGGCTGACAAATCTGCTTGAAACAATTCAGGATCCAAATGCCATAGCAAAAGCCACAATAGAAACTTTGCAAACAAGCTTTGAGATTTCACTCCAAGCAATGCAGAATCCATCGGCCTTCTTCAATTGGGCCATTAAATCCACGACAAGCGCAATAAACCTCGCAATCGCATCATCATTCAATTACTCAGAAAACGCCGAAAAAACGTCATCCAACTAACTTATTCTTGCCACAGTCACCCTAACTGGACAAAGGTTATCTATGAATATTGAGTAACATGAAGGGGATGTCACCGCTTGAGCGAATCAGCCCTATCCTCGATGAAGAAAAAAGTCGCCATTCGGATGCAGTATTACCTTAAGCGGAACTTTGGATCAAAAACGTTAGCATACGACCTATTGGCTGACTATCCAACTAGACCAGGAAAAGGTATCCGCCCACTTCTATGTCTTGCAGCTGCGGCATCAGTGGGTGGCGACTACAATACTGCAATAGACACAGCTACGGCAATTGAGCTTCTTCATAATTCGTTTCTCATAAAAGACGACATTGTCGATCAATCAATTTACCGAAGAGGTGATCTTACTCTAAACAGAAAGTACGGTCTTGCGTTGGCAGCGAATGCTGGAGACGCGGTAAAAATCCTTGCAATGTCTCCTCTTGTAGATAACTTGGCTTCGATAGGCGTTAGGAAATCTCTGCAAATAATCATGGAAATACAGGAGACAGCACGTCGAAGCGTAGAAGGACAGATAACAGAACTGACTTTTGTCAAAGAAAACCGGATTGATTTGAAGCCAGAAGACTATTATTATATTTGCGAAAACAAAACTTGCTGGTACACACTCATTACCCCTTGCAGAACCGGAATAATCATAGGTCTAGATGAAGCAACTCCACAACAATTAGACGCCATCACAAGATATGCTCGCTACACGGGAATAGCATTCCAGATAACCGATGACACACTGAACCTAACTGCAACACAAGCCCTTTACGGCAAAGAAATCGATGGTGATATTTTAGAGGGAAAACGAACCCTCATCCTTATTCACACTCTCAACTCATGCAATCTTGAAGAGAAAGAACGAATTCGAAAAATACTACAAACACCTCGAGAAGACAAAACGGAAGTGGAGGTAAATTACATTAAAGATCTCATACAAAAATACGAAGCCATAAAATATGCTAGAAAAATAGCAAAGCAATTCGCAACCAAAGCAAGGAACGTTTTGCTAAATGAATGCGACTGGATGATTGAGAAAAAATGGAAAAACTTCTTCCTTGAACAAACCAACTACCTTGTTCAGCGGAAAAAATAAATACAACTAACAGAGAGAATGGAAGTGGAGATAACAGTGAGCCATCAAACAACCCAAAAAACAAGTGCAAAGCCCAAACGTGCGTCAAAGGCAAGCGCCAAAACAGTAATGCCTAACCCAAAAACCGTTCAGAAAGCTATAGACCAAATCGTTTCCACACTAAACAATCCTGAGACGAAAGACCAACTAACCAAATTAACCCAGGCTTCAGTTAATAACACCGTTCAGACAGCTCAAAGATTAGGGAAAGTAACCGCCCGTATGAGCAAACTAGACAACGAAGAAATGACCGAGCTTGTAAGCAACTCCGTTGCTGACATGATGCGCCTTTACATTCAGTTCAATACAGAGCTTTTGACACTTGTACAAAAAGTTTCCAACAGAGCAGTTGATATTATAGAAAAAGCCGCTCTCAGTACTGAAGAGGCTAATGCTGAGCAGTCGTCCTAATGACTTTATACCGTGTAGAAGACACGGCTAGCATCGATGCTTTTACTCTGCCCTCAATCTTCGACACAAAAGCTAGTTTATACCAGGAATGGCATGATTTCGTGTTTTTTGACCGAAAAAAAAGAATATTCGGTCTACTAAACTTTGGATTACACGGCAACCCTTATGATTCAAAACGAGGTTGGGGTTCTGTCTTTTCATACATTGTTGACCCAACTGGAAAGATATTTGCTGAAATAAAGCTAATACCCATAAGTCACCTTGAGGTTTCATCTTACAACCCAAACTTTATTGGTGACAAATTCTCTGTCAATTTGCTAAAAGATAATTCTTTTGAAGTTACAGGGCAAATGGAGCAAACTTCATTTCACCTAAATTTCAAGGTTGCACAGCCTCCGGTAACGGATCAAGATATCTTTATTGATGTACTCAAAGAGCAAGATCCTAAAGCAAAGATGCTTCTGGCCGCCCAAGAAATGAACGGCCAATGGGAAAACTGGGTGGAACTACCCAGATTACTTGTCAAAGGAAAACTAGAAATCGACAAAAAAAACTATTCAATTAATACTAACCAAGGATATCAAGACCACGAAGGCGGTTGTTTCGACTTAGGAACAACTTGGGGTTGGGACACTGGCGTCATCTTTTGTGACCTCATTGCTGTCAATGAGCCGGAGAGAGTGGACTTTCTAATTTACCGATATGGTCCCTCAAACGATCTTTCATACGGAGGGGTCTTTCTTGAAACCAAGAGTGGAAAGAAACAATTCTTTGATAACACAGATATGCAGATTACTTCAAAAGGGAAGTACGATGGCAACCTGAGCATTATTCCAGCAATTACACAAATACTTTATCCTAATTATCATCCAGCAATACCCAAGAATACGACGTTTACTGCAACCAAAGGTCCAGATAAACTTGAAATTACCTTCACACCTAAAGCTGTGTGTAGCATAGTCAACGCGAGCCAAATCAGCCCCTCAGAAGTTGTGTTCAACGAAATGTTCTGTGAAGTACACCTCCATGGAAGAATTGAAGGCAACACCTATGACAGTAGTCTTCCCTGTTGGTTTGAATCGGTTCGACCGCGAAAGAGGGCTGATGGCTATGCAATTGACGCTTGAACTGTTTCTTAAAGAACTAATAGCATTAATGAAACAAGACTACCCGCAGCATCTTCAGAAAATGATTATGAATACTCAGGGGTTAACTTGGCATCAAACTCTAGACAATGAAAATGCGATAATTCAAGTCACAGCGGATGATATTGTTATCGACGAAAAAGTTAAGCCCAAAAAAATTGATGTCCGAGTAAGCCTTTCGAGAAAATGCCTGTTTGATCTTCTTGAAGGTAGAATACCTCTTGACAAAGCGCTTCAAACAAAGAAAATTGAAGCCTTTGGAGAACCCGCAACATTGCTAAAATGCTACAGAATTTTTGAGCAGATTCTCTTACTTTCAAGAATGTCGCCTCGCTTCTACTTTTTAACTTACAGACTACGTTAGCATCATTAAAGCACATACAGTTTCCACTGTTCTCTGCAGACCAATCAAACCTACAAAAACGATAAATAACAATACATCATAAATAGAAACGGGGTCAAGCAATTGAGCAAAAGCTCGAGAACCAAAAAAGTTCTAAATAAAAATGTTTCCAAGAACGACTGACTCCTGCAGCTTACATCAAAAGACCAAAAAATCTGTATTCCCATTCCAAACATTGAAACCCAAAAAGTCTGTTTAAATTTACCAAAAATAGAATGTAGAAACAGAAAAAGTCTGTTTTGATTTACCTAAAATACCATCAAAAGGCTGCGATTGCCCGCCACCCGTGATGCGCTGCCGACCAGAGAAGAAAAAGTTACAACCCGCGCGGTGATGCCAAAATCAGAAATTGCTTCCAGCATCGGCGGACCACTCTCTATTGCTGGAGATAGAAATTGGGGAAATATCAATTCCAAATCTTAGATTGAAAAATTTTAGCGGGAACTTCAAATACGATTCATGCAAAGCAAAAAATGTTGAGTTGGAAATTACCTTATCTATTAGTACAACTTTTTCAGGGAACATTGATCTGCCTTGGCCTCTCTGCTGGTCTGACTTTTGTTATGGTGTATCAGGCGGAGTGAATTTTGATTCCTACGTTGAGAAACATTCTTTGGGAGATGTTGTATTTGGCGCGGCCAATTTTCAATGCTTTCAACCTCAACGACCATTGGTCCATTCTCAATGGCACCTGACCCAATAAGAGAAACAAAATCAGACCAAGTTACCGCCGACAATATCCAAATGAAATGCACCAGCATTCCACTTGAGAATCCTCTGGGAATTAATATTGGACTCTGCCTCCCAATACCAAATCCTATGGGTCCAAACGACATCGCAACGGATCAAACAAACATCGATGAAATGGATTCAACCGGAATATCAAGCCCACAAGCATCAATGAAAAACATTACTGCTTTAAACATGACAATTCCATCAGTCACAACCCAAGCGTTCGAGGCTCAGTCTACGACTGCATTGCCAATATCAACATCCAAAAAAATGTATGGACCAGGAGTAACCCTAAACGGTGATGCGGATAAAGCTCATATTGACGGCAAATTAACGCTTAAGGTTTCGAAACTGGTAATGAGGGTTAAAGGCGGCTTGGAATTTACAAACCTTAATGGATCAGTCGCAACCGATTCGGCAACTGCAGACAAACTTGACTTAAGCTTGGTCCTTAAAAGGAATCAAAATCAAGGGACTAAATCTATGTGGAATGAAAATTCCAGAGATAGAGGTGGTAATGTAGATGAGCAGAAGCCTAGAGTAGCCGTAAAGCCCAAGTTGAAGATCGAGGAAATCGCAAAAAGAGAAAGGATAATGAAATCTGTAATGGACCAGAAAAGAACTGGAAAAATTGACATAAAAGCCACATTCGATTTGATACATCTTAGCGTCTACCCGCTTCTCGAGAATCGAGAGATAGTAGAAGACGACATGAAGAAACTCAAAACGACACTTGACGAAGCCGCCTGCCAAATCTGTGAGATAATCGAGAAATCAAAAAGAAAAACTTCAAACAATACTCCACAATAGCTTAAAGAAACTCGCGGCAACTTCTTGCCGTGACATTTTTTCTTTTGCTTCCAAGATGGGACCAGTTCTATTATCAAAATGGCGATGGATCGTTTTAGGGTTAGATTTGAGGGGTTTTCAGAATGCTTCTTGAAACAGGTTTAAGTCTTCAGTTTTGAATTGTCTTAAATGGAACATAAATAGTGCTATTTGTAACAGAAAAGTCACAATATTTAAGAATTAGATTCCACAATCCCATATTTACAGGCTGGGGAGCACGCTTTAATATGTGCGTTGAGGCACGGAGCGTATCAATTAAAACAGCTGAAAATTGGTATGCGACTAAGACCTTACCTCCACGGGCTGGCCATAACAAGCGTTGCCGCGAGGCTTTGAGCTGTATGGTCAAAGCGGTTAAAGACCATGCGGTGATTAAGACATTGCCTCGATGGACCGTGGACGCATTTAAGGCTTAGACTCAGCCTGCTCTCACTAATTTATAACGAATTTCCAGTCCTTGCAAGCAAGCTCTAAATCATTTTTCTTTCATAAAAATAGGGATAAAAATGAGTTGAGTTTATTCTTGTATTATTTCGTAGGATGTTGTGATTTCTGCTGTCTTCTTTAACATTGCTCCAACTGAACAATATTTGTAGTGTGAGAGTTGAATTGCTCTTTCAACAGCTTCTTTGCTAATGTTTTTTCCTTTGACGATGTACTTTATGTGGATTTTGGTGAAGACTTCCGGCGGCTCCTCGCTCCTTTCAGCTTCAGTCTCAACACTATAGCCTGTTATGTTTTGTCTTTTCTTTTTCAGAATGGTAACGACATCAAAACTGGTGCATCCAGCTAAAGAAGCTAAGACTGTTTCCATAGGTGTCGGAGCAGAATCTTCTCCCCCATATTTTGAAGGTGCGTCGAAATTTACGATGAGGCCTCTCTCAGTTTTTGCTTCAAAACGAAAGTTTCCTTTCCAATTCAAAACAATCTTCTTTTTGTTATCAGACATACCTTGTACCATGAAATTTGGCGCTAAAAAATCTTGCTCATTTAAAAAATCTAGATAAACGCGAGAGACACAATTTGACTCAACCAAAGAAAGAACCCGATTGAGCTTGTTTAATTCTTGACTTATCCTTGGCTTTTTTTCTGAGTTTCAGATAACAACCCAAGTTTCTCAAGCAAGTACAAACAGTTCTCAGGGGCATAACCGTGAAAGTGATTATTAAAGAAACCACAAACCTTCTTCACGGATTTGTTCACTTCCTGAACTTTTGGAACCCAATTATCTAGTTCCTCTTTTGAATATCGATAATCAAATTAAATATTCTCGCCTCTGCCATGCCACCGAAAATAAGCAAAATCAGCTGTCAAATTCACCTCAGGTGGCAAAAGAGATTCATCAACAAAGATGTAAGCCACACCATATTTTTTAAGCAAGGTCTAAGTTTCACCTTTAAGCCAACATGCGGTGCGAAATTCAACTGCATACCTAAACAAGGGATCAAGCAACCCAAAAAACATTCAAGATTCTCCAAATCACAATCACGCTTCGGCGGCAACTGAATTAAGAAAACAACCCAGTTTCCCACCCAACTGCAAAGGGCGCATTAAATCAAAATAAACGTTCAAATCAGCCTTAACATCACTCTTCAAACCCCGCCGATTATCATGAGTCATCAGTTTGGGCAATTTTGCTACAAAAAAAATCGGAAGAAGAATACTTTAGCCAGCCCATAATTGCCTTTGGAAGGGATACGACGGAATGTTTAGTCTATTTCAACTATTTTAAAAACGCTGAATATGCTCGAAGCTTCTTTTTTTCACCATTTCGGTAGAACTGACCTTCCCACTCATTGTAGCTCCAGCCTGAGTTACCAAGATGAATGTTGAAGTCGCTCATTGTCGAACCTCAAGGCACTTGGTTACTTCCAGAGGCAGAGTTTTTTCATTTGTAAAGCTCTTTTCCTATGTCCCAAGCTTTGGCGATCTTTTTTCCAAGACTCCAGTAACTTCGGTCATTCATGACAAACAAGATAGGCTTCACTTTACCAAAATCTACAGAACCTCCGCTGAGAACTTCGTTATCACAAAAAGTGTTGACTATCTTGCCTACGAATACATCATGGCTTGGGAAATCAACAGTCTTTATTAATTCACATTCCATGTTTATTGCGCATTCCTCGATCATCGGGGCAGTTTTCAGTTTTCCAAAAAAAGTCTTAAACAACGAAGCCTTATCCTCTGATTTTCCTGAAATCAAGCCACAGTAATCAGTCTTCTTAATCGTCTTCTCTGAAGGAATATTAACGCTGAAAGTGCCATTTGCCTTTATTCCAGCATTAGTATAATGAATTTTACTCATCCCAAGAGAAACTGAACCCATATCCATTATACCCACATGCGCGATTGGCAGGTAGTTAGGTTTGCCATTTACCAAAGCGCCAACCAACGTTGTAGGCATCGGATAGAGACAATTTTTAGGTCCAATATCTATTTTCATTTTTCGAACCTACCGTTATCAAACTATTACTATTCGGAATCAATTAAAGTTTCAATAATTGAATAGCGTGAAACCTATTCTCACAAAGTAGCCTTCATAGAGCCTATAACTTCTTCCACTGAAGAGTAGGTCTTCTCAGGAATCTTCTCTAGCAACACTGATAGATGCACCCTCTTCTCAGATGTTAGGTCAACAACTTTCCATCCTTGATCACTGGTCAGTGACTGCTTTGAAGAAGGAAAAATGGCATCCTCAGAAAGAACCGCCCTGGCAGAATCTAAACCAGTGTAGGCTGTAACTGGAAGGAAATTACCTGTTTTCTTGTACTGTGCAAACCTAAGCGCGTCAGTGCTCATTCGTAAGCCGTGATAAGACATAGCGACAACCTTCGCTTTGCTTTCTGAGGCGTTCTGATCAATTTCTCTTAATTCTTCGTCGGTGAATTGATATATGTTATGTTTGCCTTTGCCAAAAAGTCTCGAGTACCCAACATCCGACCAGCCGGCGGGCTTAACAGTTGAAATATCTACACAATGAATAATGTTAAAATTCCTCATCAGATCAATAGCTTGCTCA
>CAWHSP010000011.1:0-6484 GCA_963831865.1 Candidatus Bathyarchaeota archaeon
CAGCTTGATTATTTCTGTGTTATATAGATTTAAAACTTGTTAAAAACCCAAAACCCATATCTGCAAGCAATTTTCTTTTTAGCTGTAACTCTCATAATTTTAGAGAATTAAAAAGTTAATTTATAACAGTTAATTTATGCTTTCAAAAAGGATTCTTTTAAGAATTGTAACCCCATGTTTCATTTTTAACTTTTTCTCGCCTAATCGCTCTCGATATTCAATTGGAACTTCAACAGTTTCAAATCCTTGTTTGCCAACTTGATGATTTAATTCAACTTCTATATCAAACCCTTTAGATTTAATGACCCATTTTCTGAGTATGTCTGCACGAATAACTCGCAATCCTGTCAAAGGGTCTTGCAAATCTATTCCGTTAAGAAAACTATGAGCAATAGCTAACAGTTTATTTCCAAACGTAAAGCGACCTTGGAAAGCGCTTCCTTGGGTTTGCTTACTAAACCTGTTTCCGCAAACCATACCAACATTTGGATTATTTTCAAGGATCTGAATCATTTCAGGCACATGCTCAGCGGGATAAGTAAAATCCGCATCGGTAATAACTACATATTCAACATCCGCACTCATGCACTGCACTGCTTTAGCCAAAGCATCACCTTTTCCTTTGCCATCTTGGAAAAATATTTCTGCACCAAACTCTTTGGCAACATCAACTGTTCGATCATGGCTATGACCATCAATTAACAGAATACGATTAACATTTACGTTTTCTGAAAGTTCAGAAATAGTTGCACCTACTCCTTCTTCTTCGTTGAGTGCCGCAATAAATACGTTTATTGGGTGGATTGTTTGATATTTTTGGCCAAACATTTTTATTTCTTCCAAACTTTTAGGAAAATTTAATTTTGCGAGGTATTAGGGTGCCACAAATTTATTTTAAAGGATTAAACTATTTGAAAATAGTTTCGTCCAACTGTCAGTTGACAGAAACTGACTAATTAAATAAAGCCTTTCCTTTCTCATTGCGTTTAATAACCATCCATCCCTATTAAATGAATGTTGGTACATGGTAACACCAACATGCATCGATGATAATAAATCCATTATTGAAATAGAATAAATCAAGTTTCGAAAAGAACTTAGAATGTAGAACAATCTATTTTCTTGATAGATCTTTTGATAACCCACTACATTCTGCGAGGTTTCTGAAATGGCTGACTTCTTGGCGCAACAGATTTAATTTCTGTATTTAGGAGTTGCTTTAAATGCCAAACTAATACATCTCTGTCATTAGGTTGTTGATGTAACCATAATTCGCGGTTTTCCCTAAATTGCTGACCCGTTATTTTGCCTTTTGACTGCAATTCGCCAAGCAATTTTACGAATTCTCTCAACTCCTGCTGTTCTTTGGTAGGTTCATTTGTGTTTTTTCCTTCGCCTAAAATATTAGTTTTGACTCCTTCGGTATCTGATTGCTTATGAGCGTTGCTAGGATTTGAATTATTTGCAGTCATTTGCCAACATGTAAGTAAGGTTATTCTGGATTAATAAAGTTACAATAAATTTTTTGAAATTAAAAAGAAAATGGCTTTTCAAATTGAGTTTTACCTGGAAAGTTCCTTCAATGGCTTCAAGAATCAGGTCTTCGAAAAAAGAATATTAATCTTAGTGATTTTGATTTCACGGTTAACCGCATGAAAAAGAAAGTGTTCATCTCTGGTCCGATCATTGGTATGGAAAAACAGCAGAATTACCGAAAAATCATTACCGACATCGTCTGCAAAATGGGCTATGAAATTATTGACCCCTGGAAAAGGGAGCGTGTTCTGTACAATGGAAACGAGGAATGTTGGTGGGATAAAGTACCAACTTTCGATTTTGTGCAACGCGATTTAGATGATGCAGACCTATGCGATATAATGGTGGTTTACCTGCCTATACTGTCAGCTGGGGCATGCATGGAAATGTTTTATGCCAAACGCAAAGGCAAAAAAATCATTGTCGTATCAGAGATGAAATGCTTGAGCCCATGGATAGTCTTCCACTCTGACGGAATAATTAATAGTTTTGCAGGTCTTGAGGAAGCCCTCAAAAAGTTTCCTTAGGAAGAGTTTGTTTGAATTCTTCCCGAATTTTCATTTGCCGCCTCTTGATATTATAACCTAACGAAAATTCGTGCGCTGCATCTCGGATTTTCCTTAGAAATAGCATCATTCTACCGTTCTTGGCAAAAACTCTTGGCGCCGACTCATTTGGCAAATAGATTTCTTCATGCTCTTTGGCTAAACCGATAAGCGGAAGCTGCAATCCAAGTGTTAGCAATGCCGATTTTGCCGCCCCAACCTGTCCCGGTCCTCCATCAATCATAACTAAATCAGGTAACTGGGTTTTTTCATCTATCAATCTCTTGTATCTTCGGGTCACTACCTCATTAACCGCTGCAAAATCATCCTGCCCTTTGAATGTTTTAATTTTGAATTTACGGTAGTTTTTCTTGTCGGGTTTGGCATCCTTAAAGCTGACCATACCTGAAACCACATGTTCAGTGCCTAAGTTAGAAATATCAAAGCATTCAATGATTCGTGGCAAAACCGGCAAATTAAGATTATTCTGCAAGTCAACTAGGGCACTATCAACATTCAAGGTTGATTCAAGGTTTTTCTCAGCCAACTGCACAAGTCCCAATTTATCAGCTCTACGCGGAATTGTCAATGAAACAGGAGCAAAACGTTTGGCTGATAGAAACTCTTCCAACGCTTTTTTCTCTTCAGCGCCGTGCCAACAGGGCTTGTTCAATAGAATTTCCCGCGGAATCTGATTCGTGGTATAATATGCTTTTAAAAACTCCTGTTCAATCATAGGTTGAACATCAACGCTAAATTCTTTTTTGCCAAGTAAAACGCCTTTGCGCATGCTCATCTGAACTGCCAACATCTTCTCATCCACTTGCCTAAACACCAAAACATCTTGGTCAAAACGACGCTCTTGATCAACAATCTGATGCTCGGTAACAAGCTTTATTGAATGTATTTGATTGCGAAGTTCAAGCGCGGTTTCGTATTGTTGGGCTTTAGAAGCCGCTTCCATTTGAGTTTTTAACTGTTCTATTGTCTGCTGATAATTTCCATTTAGAAAGGACCGCGCTTTCTGCACTTGCTCAACATATTGCTCTACAGAAACTTTGCCTAAGCACGGTGCAGAACATAAATGAATATGATAGTTTAAGCAGGCACGCTTAGGCAGAGTCTTGCATGTGCGTAACTTGAAAACTCTCACAACTAAACGTTGAAGATCTTGTCGAGTGAAACCATCAGTATAGGGTCCAAACGATTCAAGTTTACGAGCAACTTTTCGGCTTGTAAGAACTCTCGGAAAATCCTCTCTAGTAAGCGAGATATAAGCGAATGTTTTAGCATCCTTTAAGTTAACGTTGTATTTGGGCCAGTGCTGTTTAACCAGCTTATTTTCAAGCAACAACGCTTCGACCTCATTATTCACAACAATCCAATCAATACTTCTAATTCTTGAAACAAGTTGCCTCGTTTTAGCAGGCTGATCAGAACTTGAAAAATAACTCTTAACCCTAGACCGCAAACTTTTTGCTTTTCCAACATACAGAATTTCACCCGTTTCATCTCTGTAGAGATACACGCCAGGGTCAGTTGGAATATCGGAACTTCTGAATTCAGAGGAACAATTTAATTGAATCATACAGACTGCTTCACTGCCAAAACAGTCTCTGATTCACGATTAAGTATTTTTTCCAAAAATACTCCAGTGTAAGAAACACGGTTCTTTGAGACTTCTTCAGGAGTCCCTTTAGCTAGTAATTCGCCGCCTGCCGCTCCTCCTTCAGGTCCCAAATCGATGAGGTAATCACAACTTTTAATGACGTCTAAGTTATGTTCAATGATGTAGACGGAATTGCCGTTATCCACTAATCGATTCAAGACTTTTATTAGCCTTTTAGTATCGTCAAAATGCAGCCCAGTGGTTGGTTCATCCAACATGTAAACGACATGTCCAGATTTATGTTTGCTAAGTTCACGAGTAATCTTGATTCTTTGACTCTCTCCGCCTGATAATGTCGTTGAGCTTTGTCCCATCTTGATGTATCCAAGCCCCACATCTAATAGCGTTTCAAGTTTTCGTGAAACTCTAGGAGTGTTTTCAAAGAATTTTGCTGCTTCCTCAACAGTCATATCCAAAACTTCAGCTATGTTTTTTCCTTTGTAGAGAACGCCCAATGTTTCTTTGTTGTATCGTTTTCCTTTGCAGTCGCTACACTGAACGTAAACGTCGGGCAGGAAATTCATTTCAATACGCAACACTCCATCGCCTTGACAGGTTTCGCATCTGCCACCTTTCACATTAAAACTGAATCGACCTTCTTTGTAACCTCGTGCTTTGGCTTCTTTTGTTGAAGCAAAAATGCGTCTTATCTCATCGAAGAGTTTAGTGTAAGTTGCTGGGTTGCTTCTCGGGGTTCGCCCAATAGGATCTTGGTCGATGACTATAACGTTGCGCACAATACTTGGGACATCAATGGATTCATGTTTACCAACTTTGTCTACTTGTTCTCCGAACAGATGGCGTAGGGTTGGAATAACTGTCAAATTCATCAATGTACTCTTCCCTGAGCCGGAAACACCTGTAACGCCACATAAAACGCCCAACGGAAGCTGAAGATTCAGATTCTTAAGATTGTTTTCTTTTGCACCTTTAACGGAAATGTAACCGACTGGTTGGCGCCGTTCAGTTGGAACTTCAATTCTCAGTTTGCCAGAAAGGTATTTGCCAGTTAGGCTTCGTTTGTTAACCATAATTTCTTCAGGTGAACCTTCTGCTACAACGTGTCCACCATGAACACCTGCACCGGGACCCATGTCAACGATATAGTCGGCATTGCGAATTGTCTCCTCGTCGTGTTCAACCACAATCAACGTATTACCCAGATCACGTAGTCGATGAAGAGTAGCAATGAGCTTAGCATTATCCCGCTGGTGCAAACCAATGCTGGGTTCATCTAAAATGTAGAGCACCCCCATCAAGTTACTGCCGATTTGAGTTGCTAAACGAATTCGTTGAGCTTCGCCTCCAGAAAGCGTTCTTGCTGCTCTAAAAAGTGAAAGATAACCCAAACCAACATTCTTCAAAAACCCAAGACGCTGATTAATTTCCTTAAGCACCTGCTTAGCAATAACTAACTCTTTCCCTTCCAACTGACTAGGCAAGTTAAGGAAAAAATCAACTGAATCTTCGATCGAAAAGTCTGTAACATCAATGATGCTTTTGCCAAGAATTTGCACTGCGAGAACCACCGGCTGAAGCCTTTTACCGTTGCACGCCGCACATGGTCTTGAGGTCATAAATTTTTCTATATCCTCTTTTCGCCAGGTGCTCTCAGTCTGACGATATAATCTCATCGTCTGTGGGATTAAACCTTCCCAACCGTCGCGCATCCACATACTTGCGCCGTTTGACCAGCTACCATTAATAGGTTCTTTATCACCATACAAAAGTACATGTAGCTGCTCTTGGGTAAAATCTTTAAGTGGAGTAAAAACGTCGAAACCGTATTTTTTGCCAACTGTTGCAAGCTGCTGAGCACGCCAACTAAGTTCCATAGTACCCTTATACACCGCTAAGCCGCCATCCATAATTGAGAGGTTTTTGTCAGGAATAACTTTGTCTTCTGTAACCTCTGTTATTTCACCCAAGCCGTGACAAGTTGTGCAAGCGCCAAACGGCGAGTTAAAGGAGAACATTCGCGGCTCTAGACTTTCAAATACTATTTCGGGGTGGTTTGGGCAAGCTCCGAAGGTACTATACGTGGTTTCATCTCCGAACCGTTCGAGTTCCTTTTTCTTTTCCCCTCGACTTTTTGAGCGTCGATAATTATCATTGTTCCCTTACCAACTGAAAGAGCCTGCTCTACAGCTTCTGAAATTCGTGAGCGTTCTTCGTCTGTGATTGGGACTGTGTCGATGACTGCTTCAATCCAATGTTTTTCATATCTAACAAGTTTTAGTTCTTCTTTGATGCTGTCGGAATCGTAAATTTTTTGGTCTGCACGAATTTTGGTATAACCTTGTTTCTTTAGGTCTTCGAAGACTTGTTCGTGCGTGCCTTTGATACCCCTAATGATAGGAGCAAGAAATGTTAGTGTTTTTGTTTTTTCAGCCATGATGAGGCTGATGCCTGTTTTCAGGGCTTTGAGGGTGAATGCTGCTACCGCATTTGGGGCAATGATGAATTCCAATACGTGCATAGAGCAACCTAAGATAATCGTAAATTTCTGTGACTGTTCCAACAGTTGAGCGAGGGTTTTTACTTGTGCTCTTCTGTTCAATCGAAATTGCAGGAGAAAGTCCTTCCAATTGAATCTACATCTGGCTTATCCATGAGACCCAAAAACTGTCTTGCATAAGCACTCAAGCTCTCTACGTAGTCTTCGTTGACCTTCAGCGTAAATCGTGTCAAAAGCCAAGGTTGATTTTCCCGAGCCAGAAAGCCCAGTGATAAC
>CAWHSP010000012.1:0-12859 GCA_963831865.1 Candidatus Bathyarchaeota archaeon
CTAATATTTTTCGGAATGCATCTGTTCCCCAGACGCCCAATTGCCTTTTGGCGCTTCGTAAATGCTTATACTCACGGGCATCCTTTGGGGACTCTAAATCTTCGAAAACTTTGGTGATTCCTTCAACTCCGTCCTCTTTTTGTTTTCGGCATTCATGCCTTCCCAAACTGTAACTTGAATTACAGGCATTTGTTTCTAATTGCTATAATCTCTTCGCTGTTGAGCCTCTCTGTAGGCAGCAGCTGGTTAATCGGATTAGTCCTCGGCTTGGTAGGTGGCATTCTCGCGTTAGCTAAGAAATAATTAGTTTGTTTCAAAAACTGGCTAATTAAGTCATTTTCTTATTTAATTTGTTGTTGACCGAGTTTCGGCGAAGGTTTGAACTAGGTGTTTTGGGTTGCTTTTTTAAGATTAAGCTTGAATTGTTTGCTGATTGAGTCAATTAAAGTTGATAGAAGTCAACTAACGTCAAAGACAATTTTTATTAGAGTCAATAAATGTCAAAGAGTTGGAAGAGTGGTTTTTGTCGCTAACTGAGAAAGCAACATTCCAAAAGGTGCTTAAGAAAATCAATTGAAATAATCTGCCTTTCTAGATTAATTTGTCACTCTTTAAATATAGAAAGCTATTTCCATAATCCAGCAATTACTAATAATTCAGGCGTAACTTGGATGGAAAGAAAAGATTACCTCCAAACACCAGTCAAACACATAAAAATCGACGGGAGCATTAACCGTTGATCAGCTAATGCAGCAGTTTAAGAGCTCAGGCGCTCTCGGCGCTGGACGCTTAGCGACAGCATGTGACATTTACGAGAAAATGCTTAAGGATAAAGATTGCACTGTGTTTTTGGCACTTTCAGGAGCAGTTGTTCCTGCTGGAATGCGCACAATAATTACTGATTTGATAAGGAAAAAGACTTGTTGACGTGATTGTCAGCACGGGTGCATGCATGGTTCACGACGCCATCGAAGCCGTAGGCGGACACCATTACATTGGAAGTTGGGCAGTAAATGACACGGAACTCTACAAGTATCATCTTTTCCGAATATACGATATTTTTGTTCCGGAAGAAGACTATGTAAAATTAGACTTCAAATTGTCAGAAATGTACGATGAAATTGCAGTTAGAAAGAAAAGGGGAAAGTTTAGCTTCAAACGAGTTCACTGGGAAATAGGGAAACGTCTCACAGACAAAAACTCCATTTTGCGAGCAGCCTACGAAGAAAACGTTCCAATTTTTCTTCCAGCGGTGCGCGATTCAGAATTTGGCTTTATCCACTGGCTCCATTCCTCCCAGCAAAACCAGAAGAACCGTACTTCTGGTTGACGCCTTCAAAGATGTACCAACAATTTGCAACATTTGCGCAAAATCACCGAAAAACGGGATGATAGTAATTGGCGGAGGAGTTCCACGTAACACAATTCAGTCCTCAGCGTTGGCTTCTAAGAAAGGCTTAGATTACGCTGTAGTTATCACTCTGGATCGTCCTGAAACAGGAGGCTTATCAGGTTCAACTTTGGAGGAGACGGTAAGTTGGGGAAAAATGAAGGGTGAAGCCGACCATGTGATGGTTATTGGTGAGGCATTGATGGTTTTTCCATTTATTGTTGCTTCCGTAACGGAAAGGTTAGGACCAGGTTTTAGGCGTACTCCGTTTCTGAAACTTGAGAAATCGCAGGCAAAGGAAGCTAAAAAGATGAATGGCGAAGATGACGAAAAGTACTGCGGCAACTGTGACAGCCACAACTCGTACCATTACCCAACGAAAGTTTTCTGCTCAACCAGCCACGCGCAAAGCCTAAACCCGATTGTTGACACACTTTGGCACTGTGAAAGTTGGAATCAAGTGAGCCAAGAATGCTACTGCGTTCGAGAAGCACAAAAAAAGAATAATGGCGGCGAATTGGAACAGCAGTTAAAGTTAATAATTACGATGCTTTAATCGAAATGCCGCAGCCCGGTGGTGTAGTGGTCAAGCATAGGGGCCTCTGGAGCCCTCTGACGAGAGTTCGAATCTCTCCCGGGCTACCATCCTCTAGAGTGTGATTCATACTTTTTAAAATGGCGAACAGGGGACTCGCCATTTCCCTTCTTTCTTTTTCTTTGCTCTATAGGATTGGTTAGAGGTTTCCTGAATGGAAAAAATCTTGAGTTAATGGCAATTACGTTTTGGCGTTTTCATTCACCTTTAGCGGAGGGTCTGTCCTGAGACTCGGACTTAAAGATGCTACCGATGCACCTGCGTGGTTGACTGATCCCCACTGGATAGTTATAGGCTATGACGGTGGCTTTTCTTAGTATCTTGAAGAGTGTTACTTTACTGCTGGAACAGGCAAGAATGCCGAATTTGAGATTCTTGTGACTCATGTTGAAATCAAAAACCAGAAACCTTCCCGTCACAGGGGGTAGTAACTCCGCGATCAGATTATTACCTTAGGGTTCAAAAAGGCAGCTCAGTCAAAGAGGTAACTTGGTGCTCAGACTCGATGTTGGGCACAAGAACGGAAGACCTACAGCAGTTATGCAGTTTCTTAACCAACATGATTATAGAAAAACTGGAATACAAGCTGCTGCCATCAGCCAACGGTGGATACTGCTAGAATTTCTTTTCCGTGTGGAAAATAAAAAAGACTGGATAACCGTTCCAGAATACTTAGTAACGACGACTAAAGCACAAGAAACATATTGACAACACTTTAAAGGGCATCTTTCAACAAAAAAACACGGCTATTGAATCCTATCCGTTTCTCTGGATACAGAGTGTTTTAAACAGGTTAAGACCAAGACACGAACTATCCGCGAATAATACGCTGCTAGAGAGGGGGACTTTGAATTTTCCATATTAGCTCACCGAAAATAAGTAAGTTCTGCCGCCATTTGTGGACTTCGGCTCCTAAGCGTGACCTAGCATCACTTTACCGTGCTAACCTTAAAACAACAAAGATTTTATTTTTTTCGATCGGGTTTGGATTAAAATTTAGTCCAACCTACCAAGAATTTATATCGATTTGACTATCTAGTGCTATGAGAATTGAATGCCTTATACACCTATACATTGCAGTGTGGCCTATCTGGCTAGACAATTCAGACCCCAGTTGAGTCTCCCGGCTTTGCTTGTAAGCACAATGGCTCCCGATCTGGAAATCCCATTCCTATATGTCGGTACATCTGGGCAATATCCCAGACTAGTTCTGCACAGTTTCTTGGGTGCAATCACACTGGCAACAATGCTATCGGTGATTCTAATTATTTTTGCATATACACCAGTGGTCTCTTATCTTTTCAAGATAGATTACAAAACCATCAAAGATAGATGCCGCTTTTCTTGGAGCATGGTTGCGATTTGTTTTGCGGGTAGTCTTTCACATGTTCTAATTGACTCCACGCATCATGAATATAATCCATTGTTCTTTCCGTTCACTTACAGTTCTTATGACGCCTTTGTATTCATGAATGACTGGGCTTTAGCCTCTGTGATTATTCCGATAGCATTTCTTTCTCTGCTGGTTTTATTTGTTGTCATAGAGCTCAGGAAGGGAACCAAAAACATTTGGAGAAGACTACTCGTACAATAAATGAGAATACGACTTAGTTAATTTTAGATTGAGTATTGATTTTGACCTCATTATAGCACTATGCTCGTTTCCGACTATACTCACTCTATATTGAATATTGGTATCTTTAGAACCGTATATTCGTTTTCAATTATGATTTTTGCGAGGGGTAAGTTTTCCTGTCTTTTTTTACTCCTAATAGTAATATTTGTAATTTATGAGGGGTAATTATTCTATTGTTTTTTACCCCTAATACCGTAAGTCTAAGGTACCTAATCCTCTGCAACCAATCCGAACATGATTATCCATAGGAAACTTGGATTAAAGTCGTCGTGGTGGGTTGGATTAAAATTTAATCCAACCAACAATTCAAAAAGTAAATTGCGATAGAAGGGTGATGGCTCGTCTTTTAGAGGCGGGCTATGATTAAGGGCTACTAACTATTTTTTTTAATAGTATTGCTCTGGGGAGCGGACGAAATGACCTCTTAACTGCATGGTTATTTGGCCAAAACAGCATAAAAGCTTTGGCAAAAAACAAGGTCCAATAATGGCTAACTACGGAGGATATAGGAGAAATCTTTGATTTCAGCAATCCAAGCAGTTTGCGGTGCAAAGCTATACGTGCTTTCAACATAGAGTCGAATCTCATTGTAAGTTGCCACAAGCATCTCTTGCAAACGATTCAGTATTGTAATTTTTAATATGTGTGGTTGGCTTTTATTTTTTACTGCCTGCACACTACAACAGAAGAGAGCTAATATAGACTTGTACATTGTATTATACGTAGGAAAAGAGGCGTTAGCGTAATTGTGGTTTTCGTTAACTAACAAAAAGGCGCTGTTGTCTGCGCTGTTTGTTGTGGCCCTTGCGTTGTTAGCTACCGTTTCAATGCAGCCTGCTAAAGCAGCGGGTGATTTCTGGGTTGAAAAAGCGCCTATGCCAACAGCATCTGCATATGCCGGAGCAGTAACGGTAGAAGGAGAAATATACGTTATAATCCCTAATTTTACTTATTTATATGATCCGTCCACCGACACGTGGGCAACCAGGAGTTCAATGCCAACCGTGCAATATGGTTTTGCATCTGCCACTTACCAAAACATGATCTACGTCTTTGGTGGATGCAGCGGCTTCAACCCAACATCTGGGTACCCTATCAACTGTACTCAAGCAAACGAAGTGTTTAATCCAGCAACAAACACCTGGAAGAATCGAGCACCCATGCCAACAGCCCGAGCGGAAATGCAAGCTAACGTGGTGAATGGCAAAATCTACCTCATAGGCGGCACACTTATCAACGGCGATATTTCAAACGCTACCGAGGTCTATGATCCATCTAGTGATTCTTGGAGTAAGGCAGCACCTATTCCTTACCCTGTCGGTCTTTATGCTTCGGCAGTTGTTAACAACAAGATATACGTGGAGGGCGGAGGACAAAGCGGACCGAAAATAAGTGACCTAAATCAGATTTATGATACTAAAACTAACGTGTGGAATCTCGGTGAGCCACTTCCTGCTCCTCTTGTATGGGCTGCTGCGGCTTCAACCAGCGGAGTTGTTGCGCCTGCACGGCTCTACGTTTTAGGTGGAACATCTGATGGAATTAATGGCGTTAACACAACAAATCGGATTTATGATCTGCAATCGAACAGTTGGACCGTTGGCGCTTCAATGCCAACTATTCGTGGAGCCTTGTCTGTAGCGGTTGTAAATGACACTCTATATGGTTTAGGCGGCACGGACAATTTTCCTAACCCTCAAGCCGGCACTAACGCTGCAAATGAACAGTATTATCCATCAGGCTATGCAGAACATTTGCCGCCTTCCCCAACTTCATCAGCATTGTACATCGCGATAGTAATAGTTGTAGTTGTTATTGTAGCGGTTGCCTTGGGGTTTATGATTAGAAAACATGGCACAAGATTAAGATAAATTCCGCAAGTTATAGCTCAGCGATTTCGCGTTTTGACTGATTCCTCGCGTTTTCGGCTAAGGCTGCAGTGCAATTCGTTGTTTATTCTTGTGTCTCGCTTCTTCTTTTGATGAGAAACCCCTAAAATACCTTGCAGCAATGAATCAAATTGACAAATAGAAAATGTTTTGTTCTTTTGTCCAAAAGATAGCGGGTTCCAAGTCAACTATTGCCTTGTTTGTCACTTTGACTTTTGATTCAAAGCTTTGTCAATGTGCTTGGGAGAAGCTTGGTGTTCAGTATAATGAATTCATGTCTTATGTGAGGATTCGCTATGGGAAAGTTTCATGTTATAGAGTCTTTGAAGCTTCGATAACGGTCATCCACAATTCATTGTATTCTTCTGTTCAAAGATGATTACCTAGCTTTTGAGGTGCAGTGTTAATTCCTGTTTTTTCTTATGTGATTTTGCAGAGATCAATTTTTAGATGAACTCAGTTATGCAATCTTATCGAGTTAACTGCAACGAATTTTAAAATGGATGATAATTCGTTACAACATTGAGAAGTTGGAGTCTTTGCTTCTTAGCTGTTGCTTTTTTCTTCGTTGAGTTCCTTATGGAGTCTAATGAAGCGGGTCAATATCTGGGATTTGAGGCTTGCGTGGTCCTTTTCTTTTGCATTTAGAACAACTTTAACTATGTAATATTCCTTGTCGCTCTGCTCGTTGACAAAAACATTCAGGACTGGGAAGTCGTTGGTTTCCTCACGTACTCGTGTAAGGACAAGCTCTGGGTCGAACTTATTTGGGAACTCGTATCTTACGTTGAATATGTAGTCTTTGTGGGTGTAGGTGATAACGGCGGCGTCTGTGGCAATTATGGTGTTTGGAATTTTCATCGTTTGGCTTTCTTCTGTTAGAACAGTTGTAAAAAACAAGCCGACTTCTATAACTTCAGCCATATATCCAGGATAGATTTGGTCAGGTGAAAAATATTTATACCCCGGAAGGAAAGCCCACTGAAATGGAATGTGCCAAGTCAAGATTCTCACTTGATTTCCAGGTCGAATTGTACCTGAAAATAGAATCAGTATTCCTGCGAAGAAGCTGCTTAAAGTTGGCTGTAGGGCAAGACCTAGTACAAGTCCACTGATGGTAGCTCCAGCCAGTAAAGCTGTGGGTGAAAAGGAGACGTATGACGCTGCGACTATTGCGGATATTAGGTATCCGCCAACTGTAATTATGTTGCTGAGCAACAAAGCATTTTTTCCATGGGTCGATTTAAGCTCTTTAACTACAAGACTAGCGAGCTCCCTGGAGATGAACACGCCGCCAACCATAATCATTGCGGCGAAAATATACCTGAAGATGTAGCCGTAAGCTGGAAATTGAAAGCTCAAGTATATCACTGCAATTATTATGGCGAAAACCAAAATCAATGTGCTAATGAGATGGTTAAGTTGGCGTGACATATAATATACCAGAAGCATTAGCGGTTCATAAGTTATTCGCCTGCAAAGTTAAATTAAAAAAATAGGGGTGGTTCAAACGTAAGTCTTGTTTTCTCAAGCATTCAACTTCTTCAGCTACAACTTTGTTCAAGCAGACGAATAGCACTCTATCAGAGAACTTATAGAAAAGCGCCTTTTCTCAACCATTATTGCCATTGTTGCTTCAAAAAGTATCGCTGGCCCTCGTTTGTGAAGGTGTACTTATGAATATTAGAGAGCTTCACGATAGAATCTTATGCTGTGTCATAGATCGCGAGCTTCCCAACTTTCTCACCTAACTTACGTGAATGAAGAGAGCTTGAAAAATTAAAAAAAGAATTATCTTGGGACTTAACTTTAATAGAGCAAACTTGCAATAGATGCTAATAAAATCATCAGGTGATTTAAATGGCAGATTTAAAGATTGCCCATTTGGACAAGACATAAAAGATGATTGCAAAAAATGCGATTACTCTAAGAGCAACCATTATGATCCAATAACAGGAAAATGTGTTAAGCGATAACCACATCAACCGTTTTTTAGTCAATTGGTTTGTTCATCCGCCGTTGCTAAACCTTGCTATACACCCAAAAGGAAGCGACAAAAGGACATCAATCATGGCAACAAGTGGCAGAAAGGGCAACTGAAAGACTATTTCTAGGAAAAGATTGATAGTTGTGAAGGAAGCAACAAGAAAATACCGTTTAGCCAGAACCCAACTTGCCATCCCTTGGTCTTGTATAAGCCGTTGATTATTACTATGTTTAGGACGCCGATTATTAGAGGTTGAGCAAAATATGTGACGGCTATCAAGAGGGCGTAGCCTATTGGCGGCATATAAGCTGTAAAGCCGTCCTTGGCGTCATTCAGCCACACTTGAATAATAATTAATACAATGGTCACTATGAAGCCTTGGATAAACAGTTTTTCAACCAACCATAGATGCCTAAAATGGTTGATTACTCTGTTATTACTTAGCATTTTGGGGAATCCAGTTACCTACTGCTTGTTCTGTTGGTCTTCCGCGAATTCCATAATTGTCAAATGCGCTGTTCCAGTAGACCAGCCAACAGCCTTTGAGTCCCATGCTTTTGTATAGGTTAAGTCCTTTGATGACAAAGTTGCTTTGGGCTGTACTATCGCTTGTCGACATGCCATACTCGGTTATTACTATATCTTTGTGAGTTAATCCTTGCAGGTTTTGAACAAAATGAGGGGACAATACGAGAAATGAATCCATATATATGTCTAAGCCCACAAAATCGAGTTTCTTGCTTATTTCCATTGTATATTGCTTCTTAAGATGTAGCCTATGCCAAAATTCGTGTATACTTTTGCGGAAAGATGATGAGACTGCACAATAGAGTACATGCTATCAAACTTTGAAATAATTTCGTTATCTGTAAATAATGCACCCACATCCCAACTGGAAGAGGATTCAGGTTCATTCATGACTTGAATGTATTTAACGTGGCTTCCCCAGCGATTAAGGTAATAATCTACTTTTTGAGTTTGGTCATCATTAGGAATTACAAGTGCAACAGCTAGCCCAAAATTGTCAGTGGCTGAAAAGAACTTGTCTGTTCTTTGATTTTGCAGGTCATTATAATCCTGCGGGGCGCATTCAAGGCTTATGCGTATAACTTTGAAGCCTAAATCATGGATTTTGGCGACTTCCCCATAAATTTGGTCAAGGTTATCTTGCTCGTAAACGTAGTGTATGCCAACTTGAAATGTTGAAGCCGGATTTCTTGTACCTGACGCATAGTAATTGAATGGGAAAAGAATCTGAATGAAGAAAAATATTGCACATAATGTGATGACTATAAGGTTTTTTACCAAGCTTTTATTTATAAATCTTATAAAGCCCTGAAGTAGGCTTGAAACAAGCTTGCTCATAGCCTAAGTTTTACAACAAATGTCCTTTTAAATTTTCATAAACTACCGTGATTAAAATATAATTTTATATTTCAAGATCAACATTACCTTAAATCGGAACCAAGATGAAACGCCTTGCATGCATAGTTCTAATCATAACTATTTTGGTTAGCGGGCTAGCTTTGGTCAGAAACGGCGTACATGCAACTACCGTAGGGGGGAACATAACAAGTGATAGTCATTGGACAATAAACGATAGCCCAGTTATTTTTAATGCAAGTCTAAGGGTTTTTCCTAATGCAACTTTAACGATTGATCCTGGAGTAACCGTTAATTTTGGATCATACCATTATCTAACTATAAGTGGCACGTTAATCGCTACAGGCGACCCAAACAATAGGATAACCTTTACAATTCCTGACAACCAAACAGGGATAAATCCAATTTATTTTGATACGTCAAGTGTTGGTTGGAGCGACTTAACCAATTCAGGATCAATCATTCAATATGCATCATTCAATAGAGTCGCCCTACAAATCAACAGTGCGATAAAAGTCGACAAGTGCTATTTCAGTGTCTCAACAACACAACCCCCAATCACTGTTTCTGGAGGGTCTTCTGCAGGGTCACCTATAATATCTAACAATCAAATAGTCTTCAACGGTCAAGACCCAAGCCATTATACATACGGCATAAGCATTAATTTTGGAACACCGGTTATAACTAACAACGAGTTTGACGGCAACGGGCAACTCACGGGAATCAATGTTCAAACTTACTCACCTGCTGTCATTTCTAATTCTGACTTTTTAATTTCCAACAATATTTTCTCAAAATGTTGGTTGGGGGTTAAAGCTGAAACCAAAGTTTCATTAGCGATTCGAGGCAACACCTTCATAGGATGTCATGATGGCATAGACGTCAACGACGTAGCATCACTAACAATAGCGAACAACCTAATCGACGGAAGTATCCGATATGGAATCAACGGTGGCGGCTATATCGATAGCAACACCATAACTAACAACCAAGTGGGAATACATAATCCAGATTCGGGTACAATTATCAGCAACAACAACATCGTTGGCAACATCGTAAACGACATTACAGCAAGCAGCGCAAGTGTTAATGCAGAGAATAACTGGTGGGGAACAACCGACGTACCAACAATAAATCAAACAATTTACGACATCTATGATGATGTTGGCCTGGGAAAAATTGATTTTATTCCCTTACTAATCGGTCCAAGCCCGTCAGCGCCAGCTATACCAGTCACAACGCCAAATGTAACACCAATTGCAGCGGTTATTCCCACCCAATCAATAATTCAGTCAACTCCAACGCCTACAATTCAGTCTCCAAGTATGGACCCCACACCTGTGGCAACTCCCAAATCAGAAATTATATTTAAAGACACAAGCGACCTACTAAACCTGAACTTAATGACAACTATTGTAGCTACTTTGCTGATTCTTGTTTGGGTAATCGTAATATTAGGGTATGTAGCCAAAAACGGCCTTTCTAAATTCATGCCCAAGAATAAAAATTAACCAAGAAACAATCTAGTTTTGCGAAATCTAAGTAGAATCTGAAAATCCTCTCCTATTTTAGGCGCATTTTGCCTGCTAATAGTTTACATAGTTGCAGCCAATCGTTGCCCTATTAGAACTCGAAATCCGCTTCCTCTTGCAAGAACATTAACGTTCCCAAACGTTTCGCAAAATAAATCAGGCAAGGCCTTAATGCCGATTTTTGAGCGAATAACCATTTGGAAAGTGGCTTTGTCCGCCATGACTTTTGGCGCTTGCTTCACTATGGCTTTCACCGTTTCCATACCAGCACTTACAGGCGGATTCGACAAAACGCAATTGAAAACTGAATCTTCAACTGGTTCATAAAAGTAGCCATATCGTACTTGAGCATTGCGAATTCTGTTTAATTCTAAGTTTTTTCTGGCCAAACGTACAGCTCTCGCATTCACATCTGTCATGACCACTTTAATCTGGGGATTCAAAGCAGCAGCAACAATACCCACTGTTCCGTAGCCGCAACCAATATCCAATACACAGCCTTCGTTGGGCAGAACCATCGATTCAATAAGCAGTCTAGTGCCCAAATCAACCCGTTTCTTTGAAAAAACACTTGAAGAAGTCATAAACTCGAAGCTTCTACGGCATAGGGTGGCTCGAACTAAACCGAACCGCTCCTTTGACGTGGGTTCAGCAACAAAATAGTGCTCTGGGTTTTCTTTAGGCTGATTCATGCTCTTTACCAGTTTTCCATACCTTCGGGTAAGTACCCCTAAGCATCAGAACTCGTTCTAAACCAGCAACCGCACCGTGGCTTAAATCCAACATTTCCTGGCTTGAAACAAGCGCTTTACCCAACGCCACAGCTTCACCCTTCAGAGTAAAAATAGCCAAAATCGAACCCTTCCCTATACCGGCGTTAACCTTCAATACCCCTGGTACCGTCAAGTTTGCACCGTGACACAGCGCATCAACAGCTGAATCACGAACAACAATCTTAGGCAGCAAAGCCAACGCCGTCTCCATAGGCTCAATGAACTTGTGCAACAGGCATTCATCTTTTTTCTGCTCCCACTCTCCAAACCAATAAGCGACATCATGCAGGGTTACTTTCATGCTGCTGTTCTCAGTAAATGAACCTGACCGCGTCCTGCGCAACTCCTGCATGTGAGCTCCTACGCCTAAAATTTCGCCAATATCGAAACATAATTTGCGGATATAAGTTCCAGCTTCACATCCAACTTTGAAAAGCACGTTGCGTCCATCTGTTTCCATATAGTCGATGAAGTAAATCCGCCTGGTTCTAAGTTGTCGCTTAACGGATGAACGCAAAGGGGGGCGCTGAAAGATTTCATCTTCAAATTCCCCGAGAACCTCCTTGATTTGTTCTTCCGGTGCGTTGCCATGCATCTTCATTACACAAACGTATTCTTTGCCGCTGTAGAGAAATGCCTGAACAACTTTTGTAGCGTCGTCTAAAGTGATGGGCAAAACCCCGGTTACTTTAGGGTCCAGCGTGCCTCCATGACCAATGTTTTCTACATGCATTATTACTTTTAACCCAAGCGGCAACCTCGTGACTTGTTGGTCCAGCGGACTTATCCAGGTTTATTGTTCCATATTCGATAAGTTCTTTTGCAGGTCTTTCTGAAGGCGGGTGCCCATACTTTCGATTGGTCGTGTCCTCTGCTTTGATCGAAAAGTTGACGCTAATTTCCCATGGAGGTGTAGTTTAGGCATCTGCGGATCTTTTCTCCTGATTATTTAAAGAAAGAATAAGAGTTATTTAAGGTTTAAAATTACGCGAGTTTTAACGGTTTGCGTCATTTCCTGCATTTTACCTGTTGCCTTTAAGAGCTTGGGCAACCTCTTCCGTCAAAGCGCCACGTTTTACGTCGATTTTATCTTTGAGAGGCATGATATGATTAATGTTGACGCGTCTACGTTTTAGTCTAGTAATCTTTTTGGGGTCAGTTATTACGACAAAGCTTTTGTCCATTACGTCTATTACAACGCATTTTTTGCCGTTATCTCTTCCGACTGTTTTACGCATATTCTGCCGACTTCTATAGCGGGCATCTTTTTTATCGCCTCAAAACAGGATGCACCATTCGTTACGTATAAGCATAGCAGAATTTCAAGCGAAAACGGTGCTTATGAGGTATCCAAAAAGGTTGACTTTTAACAATAATAATTTCCAGTTAGGCCTAAACCCCACAGCTTTCACCGTCTCCCTGGAGCACTTCAACAATTCTCACTTTGATATTATCTCAGAAAAGCTTAGCAGCCTCTTAAAGTTCAGCTCAGCTTGCAGTAGGACGTGTTCCTCACTTGGCAAATGCTACACTCTCAGCATTGTATGATGTTATGTTGTCACCTTTAAGCCACAGAAAGAGATATGACCAAGTGATTGCATGCAAAACTAAACGATCCTGTCATCAGTACGGTGCTGGTGCCGGGGTATCCGAGACCAGGTCTAGATAGGACAA
>CAWHSP010000013.1:0-17383 GCA_963831865.1 Candidatus Bathyarchaeota archaeon
AGACCAACAAACCAGCAAGTGCCAGCGTTATAGTTAGTAGCAGCGGAATTGTCCATGAAGGAAATTCTGGAATAGTTGGAGTTGGTGAAGGTGTATTTGTTGGCGTTTGTTTTGGGGTGGATGTGGGTGAAGTAATGACTGGGCTTGTAATATCTTTTGATGGATCGTATTGTTCATTATCAGCTCTGAGGCTTACAGTTGTAAAATCGCCCTGGGAACCGCCGAATGTATAGATCTGGTTATTTAAGCTGCAGACAGCCAGTCCATAACGTGGTGTTGGCAATAGGGCGCCGATGCTCCAGGAGTCAGTGGCTGGATCATATATTTGGTTGTAAGCTACTTGCAAACTAGAGCTTCTTCCACCTATAACGTAAATTCGTTTAAAATCTGAATTTGCAATTACAGCACTACCTGCCATATCGACAGCATAGGGTGGCGGGTTCCCATTGGTCCATGTGTCAGTGTTGGGATCGTATATCTGAGTGAGATGATTCGTAGGTGCCGTCGTTTTGGTTAAAATTTTGAGAGAAAATAAAGATTTTGTTATCGATTACTGCTGATGAGTAAGAATATGCTGCCATTGGAATGGGAGCTTTAGTTGTCCATGCGTCTGTTGAGGGATCATATACTTCCGTAACATTAGTATATCGATAAGTCGTGTACACGTCGATGTTAACGTTGGGCCATCTATTATCGGGAACTAACCCGCCAATGAGATAAATTTTTCCGTTAACAACATTCGCGTCTAATCCATGCCTGGGAGTAGGCATCGCTCGTTTGCTTTCCCACGAATCACTTATCGGATTGTACACTTCATTGACTGCTGAGGGACCATTACTTCTTCCGCCAATACAAAAAATCCTATTTTGATAAGTCGCTGTTGCAAAGAAGTCTCTGTAACTTGGCATTGACTGCTTTGGAAGCCAAGAAGAAAGGTCATACATGTAAGTTAAGTTAGGAGCCAAAAACATAGATCTTGTTGTTAACTGCCTCAGCTTTAAAGTGCGCTGCTGCCTTTGGCATAGGCGTTTTAGCCGTCCAGGCACTTTCTGCAGCGGCACACATAATTGGCATAAGACTGGGTGCTATAACCAAGCTTACGATTAGAATTAATGAAATAATCAGTATTGATTTTTTCAATTTGCCTTCAAAAAAGTTGAGGGTTTTTGTAATTTAAAGTTTCTCGTCAAGGTTTCTTGACTAACTCTGAAAACTGCTCGGTCAAACTTTCTTTACTAAGTTGCGTTTGTGTTTTTTGTGGTAGACCAACAAACCAGCAGTTGACAGTATTATACTTAGTAATAGAAGAATTGTCCATGAGGAGAACTCTGGAAAGGTGATGGAGTTGGAGATGAAGGTGGAGCAGAATTGGGCATTGTAACTGAGATTGGCAACATAATTGGGTAATGGTCAACGTTGTTTGCGTCAATAACATATGGGGTATCCGATTTCGTCTCCATCGCTATCTGTACCGCTATAATTGCTCCAGTAGTTGCCTCCAGTGGATAGTCATTGTCCCAAATGTTTTCAGAAGGCGAAGGAACTCCTGGGAAATTTTGGTCGGATGCCCCCCATGCGACATCGTAGACTTGTTTTGTGTTATTGACAAAGTTGTTGTTGTAGATGAGGTTGCTTGACGACGACATGGAAATATGACGCCTATGTCTTGGTTTGCGATGTTGTTCTGGGTGATGGTGTTGTTGCTCTGATGAATAGCACGAAAGAAATGCCGATTTGGTTTCTTGTTATGTGATTACCTGAGATAATGTTCTGGTTGGAATACGAGAGTCCTTATGCCTGTACCGCTGTTTGAATTGATATTGTTATTCGTGATTTTGTTGTTTGAAGCTGAGTTAAGAGTTACGCCGTCGCCGTAATTGTTGGAAATGTCGTTGTTCTTGATTTGCGAGTCTGTTGTCCAAGCCAGCAGTAATCCCTGACGTATTCAGATGAGTATTCTCAACCGTTATCCGTGTGCAATTCACTAGAGCTAAATAGCCGATGTTTGGATAGGTTGATGGGTTTATGCTCAAATCGCTTTTGTCAATGAGGTAGTAGATTTTTTTGCCGTTTATAGTGTTTGAATCGTCGATGTCGTTGATAAATGATGACAAAGACGGTTGTGGGGAACCTGAAACCTCAAAACCTTTCCCTGTTCCGGTTATTACGTTGTTCTTGAGCACATTTTTTGATGACGTGTCGAGAAAGATGCCGCCGCTATTTGATATAGTGTTAGAGGAAATAGTGTTGCCTTCGCAACCATTAAGCGTAATACTTCCGCTGCTCATGAAGTTCGTTTCAGTTAGTTCATTGAAGTCTATGATGTTGTTTCCTGTTATATTGTTGTAGTTTGACTTATTCCTAATCAAAATTCCCTGAGGCAGGTTGTTTTCGTCAAGAATGTTGTATGAGCTTTTGTATAAAGAGATAAAATGAATGGTGTTTCTTGAGAAAGTGTTGTAGTCTGAGGAGACTAGGTCAACGCCGCCTACCATTATGCTTGTGGAGATGGTGTTTTCTGTGACAGTGTTGTAGGAGGAAGTGCCGAATGCGATTCCTGCTTGGACTTTTGCGTCTATTTTATTGCCTGATATGATGTGATTGTTTGTGTTTCTAATACTGATGCCTCCATACTCGGCTTGGATTTCATTGTTTGTTATTTTGCAGCTGGAGCCGTAGATCTCAATTGCAGTTGCTGGAGAGTTTATTTTCAAGTTCTTAATCTCGACGTTATCTCCGTTTATCTTGTATATCTCGCCTTGAAGAGTGAAGCCTGCTCCGTCAAGCACAATATTGCTTGCCTCAATAACAATTGACGCTTCCTCAAGGTTGCTTGTAAACGTGTAGATATTGCCATTACGCTGAATTGCACTTGTTCCCTCTACATTGCCATCTGTAGTTATGGAAATGAAAAGAGGTTGAGCAGTTACACTTGGAAAAGCTACAATTTGAAGCAATATTACCGCAAGAATCAAAGTTAAACTGAGCTTTGTTGTCGAGATTCTTATTGTTTAGCCCTCACATAACAATGGGCAATTTGGGCGATTAAAGCGTTTTCGTCAAGCATTCTTGACTAAGCACTCAACGGAAGCGAGCAGCTTTAGTCAAACTTTCTTGACTAACAATAATTAGAGGGGGATACATTCATCGGTGGGAAAAGGTCTTTGGATAGATTTCGAAGAAGTGGTCTGTTTTGTTTTTTTGACAAGTCTTACAATGAAGTATTCTGTGGAATGGAGCGTTCCTTACTTGCAGAATATGCTCCAGCCAACATAAAAAGAGCTGGAAACCACCCGTTAAGTCCCAAAATTATCAACATTGAAACACCTGCAAAAACCATAGAATAACTCCCGAACTTCTTCCCCTTAATGCAACCTATCACAGAAAGGAGCCCAACAACTAAGAAAGCAACACCCTGTATAGTATAAGTTCTAATTTCTGGCACTTGCCCAAATTCCGACAAGAAAGCGTTGACAGCCAGAAAAGCAAATATGGCATTTAAAAATATGGAGATGCTACCAATAAGCCCCAGTACGAAACTTATTCTATAATTAGGGATTTTCATGTTTTCAATAACTCTATTTGTTTTGACCTTGCTTAAAGGATTTAGCGTTATAGTCACGGTCACCGTATCTGGGAAAAGGTCTTAACTTGTTCCTAATTATCGCACTAATAGATTCATTGATCCTCAAGAAATCTAAAAGATGGCTTTCAACGATTATCCGCTATAGGGAATCATTATTGTTGCTTGGTCTATGATTGTGTCATTGGATTTTAAGGTGGCAGTAAGGGCAAACGGTTGAACTTACTAAGAATCCCCCTTCAAAGAATATGTCTTCTCGAAGGTTTTTGTTTCCTTTGCTTTGAGGTTTTCTAATGAATAGGTTTTTCCATTTATAGTTTCATCAAGGAAGTCATATGGATCATATCCTGGGATTGTTAGACGGTCATATGGGTCTGTATAATTTTCAGTGGTTTTGCTGGTGTTGAGGGTAACCGTCAAGTCTTTGACATCAGTTGTTCCAAGATTAGTATAGCTTAAAGAAAACAAATCAAGCATGGACCAAGTTTGGTGCCATGACAAATACCCGTGTAGACAAAATTGGTTATCTTAACATTAGGTATGGGTGGAATCGTTACTGTTGCTTGGTCTAAGATTGCCTCGTTAGATTTTAGGGTGGCAGTTAAAGGAGGCGCATCAAAACCAACGTTAACAGCCCAGTAGAACATGAACTCTTTTGCTTCCCCAGTCCTTGAGGTCTCCTAATAGGCACGATTCGCCCATCTCAAAATCAGCAATATGATCGTATGGAGATGTTGAGTTAATGTATACGAGCTGTTTGTTGATTTCAATGGTTGTGTTGGTGCTAAAAGTAACGGTGAGGTTCTCGACGTCGCCTCTACCGATATTAGTCAGGTTTAAAACAAACCATACATTCACAACGCCAAGGCTGGAACCAGACGAGGTCTTTGTCGTGTTAAAACTAGTTATCTCAACATGAGGGTTAGGAGTAAGGACATAGTTTAAGGATAATACTCCAACAATCAGTACAGCAACAACAGCAACCGCAACTAGAATCTTTGTTTTCATAATCTCAACTTAAAATTCAAACAAATAAGAGCTTTTTCGTCAACGTTTCTTGACTGACTCAAAAAACTGTTCGGTCAAACTTTCTTGACTAATCTGTTTGGGTTTTTTGTGGTAGACCAACAAACCAGCAGCCGCCACCATTATGCTAAGTAGCAACGGAATTGTCCATGATGGAAACCCTGGAACCGCTGATTCTGCAGCGAATACGATTGAGACTATGTGTGTGCTGAAGTTTATGGTGTACCAGACGTAATAGTTGTTTGTGTCTTGTGTGATGCCTTGATTTAAAGCTGGCTGACCGTTAATGTAGATTGATGGTGTGGTTCCGTAGGGTACTACACTTATTGGAATAGTTATATTGCCGAAACCTGTATTGCCACTTTGCCCAGTAACGACAAAAGACACCGTAGTTGTTGCGGCTAACTTGATTTGTTGAGATTGTAACGTTTGAAATCTGGGAGCGGGTTACGTTTCCGCCAAGTGAAAAGGCAACTGTTGAGCCATTATCTGTCATAGCAAGCAAAATTGTTGTTAGGTTTTGAGCCCAGTTGGGCATCAAGTTAGGTGCTGTAGTAATGTTGAAAGGAGCAATTAAGGGATTAAAGTCTGATACGATTAGCATCTATTAGTAAGGTGTGTCACCAATACCATCACCGTTAGAGTCTGTTCCATTATAGTCGCTCCAATAGTTGCCTATTGTACCGTTATCGTAAGAGTCAATTTTAACCATTTCGGAGCAGTCCAGATTACGGAAATTGTTAATGAAATTATTGCCAAAAATTAACCCTGATTCATTTCCTGGAAAAGTTGCTTTTGGCCAAAAATGTTTTGAGGGGTCAGCATAGACGTTTCCACAATTCGTTATCTGGTTTGCAAACACTATGTTGTTTGAGCCTTCATTTCCAAAGCCGTAGTCCATACTAATCTATCACATTCTTAGTGATGATGCTATTGCTGGAAATCACGCTAATCCAATCGAGCGAATTTGATATTTTGTTGCCTGATAAGAAGCAAGGGGTACTGACGATGTATACAGATGCGCCTGAAATCGTATTATCTAGTGATGACGTCATATTTGCCGCTGATCGTGACTGGGCAGTTATTGTATTTTTGATAAAGGATATAGTTTTCAGAAACTCGAGAAAATTCTAAATTTAATTCAAAAGGATAGTCTCTATTTACGCCAAAATAACTTTTGAAATTAGCTTTTAAGAACGTGTTATTTAGAATATCGAGATAGTAGCCGTTGGCTGAAAATGGAGCTGGCTATTGTATTGTTGGCTATCTTTGTGTGTTTTCCATTAAAGCGAACATCGCCTCCATTTGTGTTGATTGTGAAACCAGAAAGGGTGAAATTGTTTGCGTTGACGTTAATAGCTTTGCCATAAGAAGTGAGATTGAACCCGTATATTTCGCCTACAAAAATTGAGGCGTTTAAATTCAGTTTTGTAGATTGGCTACCTTCACCAATTATTGAGAGGCATTTTGTTGTATCTATTGCATTTTCTTGATAGGTTCCGCTCTTAACAAATATGGTGTCTCCATTTGCAGATTTTTCTATAGCCGCTTGAATGGTGGAGTAATCATTTGGAACGGTGATTGTTTTAGACTGAGCATTCACAGTAGCAGGTGACATTGCAACTATAGAAGCTAAAAACAACGCAACAATAATCAATGCAATACTTTTGCTTTTAGTACCCATAGTTAGCTGATAGAACCCATTTTAGATAAAAGACTTCTCGTACAAGACTCTTGACTGACTCAGTCAAAGTTTGTTGACTAAACTGTCTTTGTGTTTTTTGTGGTAGACCAACAAACCAGCTGATGCCAGCATTATACTAAGTAGTAATGGAATTGTCCATAAGGGAAACTCTGGAACAGTAGGAGTTGATGTTGGGTTTGGTGTTGGTGAGGTTGAGGTTGAAGTTGCAGGTATGGTTACGGTTTGTGTGTTACTCCAACCGCTTTCTTTACCATCGAAGACCCAAGGAGACATAAGCTGAGAAAAATCTCTATGAATAGACCCTATCAATGCCTCTACTTGGAAGTCTACTTGACCGCCTGAAGGTATGTTGCTATTCAACCATGGGGGAACATTCGGATCTAACGAATAAGTTAGTGTAGTGTAATCAGTGCTTGATTGAGAAGTAAAATGATTGTCAGCATGGTAAATGGTAGTCCAGTTTTCCTCATAATGACCTTTCTCTCTGACATTAAGGTAGAAAGAGATGTTTTGACTATTCGATATGTATGAGGCAAAGGGTTGGTTCTTAATGATAAGCTCAATTGTTTTATTTTCAACATGATAGCCTTCATTGGTAACATTCTGACCTGTATATGGATTTATGGAAGAACTTGGAGTTACGTTGTATGACGAATCTACAAACTTAACGGTGAATTCGGGAACTGATGGAGTAGGTAATGTCTGGGCAGTTGCAGATTCAACTGTCATTAGGCTTGAGACTGCTAAGATAACAACAAGTAGTAACGAGAATCCTTTACTGATATTTCCCATGATTACTGTTAAGAACCCATTTTAGATAAAAGACTTCTCGTACAAGACTCTTGACTAAGAGCAGTCAAACTTCTTTGACTAAGTTGTTTTGTGTTTTTTGTGGTAGACCAACAAACCAACAGCCACCGCTAACACGACTACGAGGGTCACAGCGGCAACAATCGTTAGTAGTAATGGCTCTGTTTTTGGCGGTTCTGGACCAGTATTAATGGTTGGATACGGTGTCAAAGTCGGCATTGCCGGGATGCCGAAGTTAGGAATCTCGAAATCGGTTATCGGGTTTACTAACGGATGGTAATCAATGCTTCTGCCCGTTGCCCAATCGTATCTATCATCTACGTAGGGTGTGTCCCAGATTCCCAACCCTTCAACTTTGGTGGCGTTAGGGTATTTGGCTGTGTAGTTGCTCCAGTAATTCTTATCCACAATTGGCGGTTTAGCTATATCAACAAGGATTGAGCTGTCAATGAAGTTGTTTTCGGTTATGACATCGTTTCCGCCCATGTTGTAGTCAACGAATATTTCGGTGCTGTTGAAAACGTTATGTTTGATTACATTCCCTAGTGGACCGCCCAGAATGTGTATGCGTGCATTATCAAAGCGGTTGCCGATGAAACTGTTGTTGTTTGAGGGAGTACGTATGCCTTCCATGAAATTGTAAATCCGCAGGTTCTTTACTAAGACGTTGCCGTAAGCGTTGTAAGTTTCATCATGTCCAATTAGATTATCCCTCCTAAGGTCGGTTCTCGGGGGTTTCCTTGAAGGGTATGTCCTGCACCATCAATTGTAATGCCAGCTTTCTGAACTGTTATGGTGCCAAAAAAATCTACTATAAAGGTGTAGGTGGTCCCGTTTCTTTGAAGCCAAATAAAATCAGTATCTGGTTCAATGCTTCCATCTGGCTTGATTGTTAGGTTGAGTAATTCTTGAGCATTAACTGGTAACGCGACGATTGAAAGAGAAACTATCAGGCAGACAGTAACTAAAGCAATGCATGCTTTCATTTGCAATCAGAAACAGTCATGAAGTTTTCGCCTTATAGGTATTTTCGTCAAGAAAACGTGACTAAGCACTTAAGGGCGATTTAACCAAATGATTTTTCCCGTTAATGTTTCTTGGAGGTGATTTGTTTGGTTGATGTGATAGAGGTATCTGAGAATAAGGAAGCTCTAATCGTTTTGGCTGGCACAGTTGCGGGCGCTGCTACAACTTTGTTGCTTCTACAAGATTACCGCTGTTTTCGAGGGTAAAACATTCATATTTGAAAACTGCAAACCCCAAAAACCTAACATTATGTCCTTAAACTTAAAACAATAATTTTCTAAAGCTCTGGTTTTCATATGTGCCTATGACCAAAATCAAGGTTACTCCTGGTCAGGATACAAAAATTTTACAGTTGGAAACTACACCAAAGCTCGCTTCGTGCTTCACATAAAAGCTCCCGACCCATACAATCAACAATCTGTCGAGATCAACATTGATGGAGTAGCTAAGAAACCTCGTGATTTGCATTTACCTGCAAATGTTTGGTGCCGCCTTGCCTTCAATATGTTCCTGAACAAAACAGCGTATGTTAAAGTCCACAGCCATACATACTCGGGCGCAGTTGTAATAGATGAAATCTGGGTAATAGCGAAATAAAAGATCTGGAAAACTGTATTGTTGGAATGATGTTGATAGTTGGCTATCAAGTAGCTAACCAACAACTATGATTCAGGCAATGCTTTGGCTGGTTTCCAAGCGTTTTTCTAGTGGGCTTCGCGTGGTTCTGGTTTAATTTTGTATTGCATCTGGAAATATAGCTTAAATACATTATAGGAGTTAAAAGTCATACTAGGAGTTGAGGCAGGAAATGGATCGAATATTGGTAACTGGTGGTGGAGGCTTCGTCGGAAGCCATTTAGCAAGAACCCTAAAATCACAAGGAAACTTTGTGCGAATAGTTGATATAAAATTCGATGACTATCTGAAAGAGAAGTATTACTCTGAAAAAATGAATTTGGATCTTAGAGTTTGGGAAAATTGTCTTAAAGCAACAGAAGGAATGGACAAAGTCTACAATCTTGCAGCTAACATGGGTGGAATTGGATTCATCACAGAAATTGGCGCCGAAGTAATGCATGACAATGTCTTGATTAATACGTTCATGCTTGAGGCAGCTAGACAAAACAAAGTAAAACGTTATTTATACACTTCATCAGCATGTGTTTATCCAACTTATCGACAAACAAACCCTGAATTAGCTGGTCTGAAAGAAGAAGATGCTTACCCAGCTGATCCAGACAACTTTTATGGTTGGGAAAAACTTTACACAGAAAAATTGTGCGAAGCCTATCAACGTGACTACAAAATGAATATACGCGTACTTCGATATCATAACATCTACGGTCCAGAAGGAACCTACAAAGGTGGACGAGAGAAATCTCCTGCTGCTATCTGCAGAAAAGTAGCTGAAGCCTCAAATCCAGGAACAATTAACATTTGGGGTGATGGAAAACAAACTCGATCATATTGCTATGTTGATGATGCTGTTAGAGGAACAATTATGCTTATGGAATCAGATTATGACAAACCCATAAACATAGGTTCGGATCGACTCGTAAGCATAAATGAACTTGCTGACATGGTTGCTAAAATTTCAGGAAAGAAAATATCCAAGACCTATGATTTGACTGCGCCACAGGGTGTTCGAGGTAGAAATGCTGATTTAACGTTAGTCAAGAAAGTGCTCGGTTGGACGCCTGAAATCAGTCTTGAAGAAGGCTTATCTAGAACGTATAAGTGGATAGCTAAAATGGTTGATAAAGACGCCCAAGATGGAGCGCCTACTTGATTCTTGTTCAAAACCAATAAAACGAATGGAACAATTTTCTATTATTTTCTTTCTTTTAATTCATTGTTTTTATTTTGGTTTATTTTTTAGAGATTTTGCGAGAAAAAATATTATTGCTATTAGACTTTGATTGATATAGCAAGTCAGTCTATTAGTAGAAAGTGTCATTAAGTCAAATTATATTGCTGTTTTTAGTTGTTTTTATTGATTTGTTTGTTTTTAGTTGTTGTTTTTGGGTAAAATGGCTTTTTAGGGCTTGCTTTTAGATTGTAAGGTTATATTGTGGTGTCTTGGTTGGTGTTGAAGCGTTGAAAACTGTTAGTTTAGAGGGGCTTGTAGAAAAGTTTTCTATTCGAATTTCTAAATTGCCGGTTGAGTTTCAGTCGGTATTTTTTGAGGATTTGGAAACTGCTGTTGAGCATCGCTTAAGAGTTCTTGAGAGCGCCACTTGATTTTGAGGTTATGTTTGTGAGTAAAAGTTCTTTGGTTAATCAATTAGAGTCGTGCAAACCTGGCGATTTAGTCTGTTGTATGTGGACTGATGCTAGCATTGGAAAGACTAGCACTAATGGCGGAGTTATTGATGTTCCTGTGCGAAGCTGGGGCATTTTTGTCGGTGTGTTTGGCAAACGTAAGCATATTATTTTGGCTCAAAACAGCTTCGAATATGCTGATGGCCTTTGCGATTTAGATTACACTGCTATTCCTCTTGGCTGGGTTGAGAATGTACAGATTATCGCTTCCCATTATACTCCTGAGAGTGCAGTTCGTAGTTTAGTTTCGAGTTTTGTTAGATGTGATGAAGAACAAAAGAAATCGTTTAGCCGCTCTAATCGTCCAAGAACGTTTTTTCAGCGGAGGTTAAGCATCCATGGCTGGTCCAATTAGTCGTTTAAGAAGTTTTATTCGTGATTATTTTACTCGCTCCATCGTTGCTGTTGACGATATGCCTTTGGCGAGCGCCCAGGATACAACCCGAAAAGTAAAACGCAGACGTACCCGTAGCGTGGCGCCTAGTGAGCGGTTTGTTTGGGCAATGCTTGTTTTAATTGTGGCTCTGGTGGGTTTGGTTTCTATTGAAGTTACTTTGGTTTTTGTAACTGGCACCGTAAATGATGAAATCTTAATTGTGATCAGCGGGTTAATCGGTGCCTTGGCAAGTAGATTTTTGGAGGCTAAACGGTAGAATGCTAAGTCAAAAACAACTCTACCGTGTGCTAAAGTTTCCTAAGCATCTGCAGGTTTCCTTAACCAGCTTGGTTAAGTTGGGTTGGGCGTCAGCTAGTCAGGTTGCTGCGGTTACTGGAAAAGCTCGTGCAGTGGAAAGCAGTTATTTGAATCAATTAGTGGTTATGCACATTGTCCAAAAAAAGCGACGTGATCGAACAGTATTTTTCAAAGTTGATTTGGAGACTTTAGATTGGTAAAAGGCAAGCCATGGTGGAGTCCAAAAGAAGAAAAATCGCGCAAGATAGTTGCAGAGCTTCTGGGATTAAACCTTGATAATATTAATGTAAAAGGCAAGAAGTTGCCAAGCATAAAAGAAGCGGAGAGAATTTTTAATCAGGCTTTGGCTGCTTCTTGTAAAGCAGATTTAGATGAAACTGAAGCTTTAAGGTTGCAGGCGGTTGCTGATTTAGCTCAGCTCTACAAGGCTGTTGCTATTGGATATGTCGGATATTATTTTGCTGGACAGAACGTTGGAGGTTGGGTTTTTGAGGGGTAAACCTTGGCCTGTTGAAGATGAGAAGTGTTTGAAAGATTGGTTTACGTCTGGCACTAGGGAACTTGGAGTGCTTTCTTTTAGTTTTGATGGTAAATATAGCGAGAACGCAGTTTACCAAAAGTTGTTAGATATGGGTTTGTTAACAGAAGCAGAGGAAGATAGAAAAAAACAATCGTCTACTCCTTTGAATCTGCCCTCGGAGTTGCCAAGTGTTGAGGATACTTTGAAAAATCTTCATGCAGCTGTTGAGGTTTTGAAAACTCCAGGTTTAGATAAAATTGAGGTTCTTAGACTTCGGGGAATTATTGCAGGCTGTAAAGAATACAAGAAGATGCTTGCTGAGTACATGGATTATCTTGGTCTTGAAGCTGAATTGTTGGAAGGAAGAGCAAAAATTGCGGAACTTAGGAAAAAAGCCTCGGGCAATGCATCCAAATAAATTGTTTGATGAGCGAGCTAGATTTCGTGAAGATTAGTCGATGCTAAAAAGGATATTGTGCATCAGATTGAAGACTTGAAGGGCGATGTAAAAGGTTTTTTTCAGCAGATTTTCGGTTTTACACCTTTTAAGTATCAGCTTGAATTGGCAGAACTGTTTGACAAGAATCAGTTTACTGCAGTACGTTGGTCTCGCCAGACTGGTAAGAGTTTTTGTGTTTCGGCTTTGCTTTTGAAGTATGCATGGGATCATCCTGATAGTTATATTGCGATTGTTGGACCAAGTTTTCGGCAAACAAAATTGAATATCAGGCGGATGGGGGGTTTTGCTAGAAAGCTTCCTCAGCTACCAGGATTGCACATACAGAAGACCAGAATCACTCTACCCAATGGTAGTACGATTGAGGCTTTTCCAAACAACCCTGACACAATTAGAGGTCCAGCTTTCAAAATAATATGGATCGAAGAAGCAAATTTTATCCCAAATGACGAGGACCTCTATGATGCAGTTCTATTCACACTAGGAACAACCAACGGCAAGTTAATTGCTACTTCCACTCCCTTCAGCACGGACAGTTTGTTTTGGAAAATGTGCAATCACAAAGACTTCAACGATTTTGCAAGGTCTCACGTACGATGGAGCGAAGCCTTGGCGCCAAATGGCCCCTGGTATCCAGCGATGGTTGAAAAAATTAAACTCCAGTTCGGAGATGACCCCCAACGTTGGAGCCGAGAAATGGAAGCAGAATGGGCAGAGGACGAAGACACATGGCTTGCCCTGAGTTTGATTGTTTCATGTATTGGCACTGCAAAGAATTGTGGCGAGGACCTGCAAGAGTTTAGCCCAGATGCAAGATATGACGGAGATTTCTTTGCAGGTCTTGACTTAGCGCAAACACGTGATTATTGTGTTCTCTCTGTGGTTGAGAGATTGAACGATAAATTATTTTTGCGTCATTTGAAGATTTTCCAGCAGCCAACATTATACGCCACAGTTTTAGGTTATCTTAAAATGTTGCAGGATCGTTGGGGCGGGTTCCAAAAAATAAGAGTTGATTTCACCCGTGAAGGTCCAAGCATAATCGCCGATATGACATCGGCTGGAATTAACAATGCTGAAGGAGTAAACTTTAGTGTACCCCGTAAAAGTGAGATGGCGAGCTTGCTTAAGCAGCGGATGTCGAATCACAAGTTCTTCTATCCATTAATGAGTTGGGAGCGGCCTTGCAGGGGTGATATTTGCACTGAGCTAAACGTAGAACGTTATGATCTTCGAAAAGACGGCAACATAGGTTATAGTCATCCCAATGGCACTCATGATGATGTGTTCTGGGCTACAGCATTGGCGGTTTTTGCCACTTGTGAAATGGAACCAGAGCAGTTTGTGGCGGTGGTGCCAAGATGAAGCGGTCCTCTTCGGAAATGGATATTGCTGATTTTACAGGCACTTTCCGCTAAACAATTGAAGTTTACTCATATTATGTATAAGGCAAATTTGAATGCGAATGTTTTGAAGAAAAAGCTTATCGTCGCTTGAGTCAAGGGCTTGATTAAGTCACATAATTTTAACAAAGAGAATCTAAAGCATCCAGGAAGAGAGCGAATCTTTTATGCAGTGACTCCAAAGGGGCTCGATATTTTACGTAGTTATCTTTCTGTTTACGTTGCGTTGGGATGTGTTGATTTATGAGAGATCGTAGAGGTTTTAGAATTCGAGATCTTGCAAGAGAACCTATGATAAGGTTGCAGGGAAATTCAGTTTCAACATAAGCTATGAAACCCACACTAAGATAACTCCCAGAAGCCTTGTTGTTGCTGAAGCGTTCGGTTTGGGTATTGATGAAGCCCAGAAATTCAAGGTTTTAGATGCTGAATTAAAGATTGGACCTCAAGACGTCGTCTATATTACAGGCGATTCTGGCAGCTGGAAAAAGTGTTTTGTTGCGTGCTATCCGAGCAGATCTAGGCGAGGAAGCAATCGATTTATCTGAGGTTGCAGGTGGATCCTGAGAAGCCGTTGATTGAGACGGTTGGCGCCACTGTTGAAGAGGGGCTTGAGTTGCTTAGTCGAGTTGGTTTGAATGATGCTTTCCTGTTCCTGCGTTCTTATAATCAATTAAGTGATGGCCAGAAATACCGTTATCGGATTGCCAAGTTAATTGAGTCCAAGATCCGGAAGCAGTGGTGGCTTATGGATGAATTCGCTGCATGCCTTGATCGCGATACTGCCAAGATTATCTCTTTTAATTTGCAGAAAATTGCCCGGTCACAGGGCAAAGCGGTCATTGTTGCAACTACTCATAGCGATTTGGTTGAGGATCTCTCGCCTTCAGTTCTTGTGAATAAGCGGTTTGGGGAAGAAATTCAGTATTCAATATCGAGGCGATCGGGCATTTCAATGTAGCCTTGTTAGTGAGATGAAGGTTGAAGCTGGCAGCCGAGAAGATTGGCAAAAACTCTGCAGTTTCCACTATCGCGGCCACAAAACATCAGTTGTCCGAAAAATCTTCAAACTCACTCGAGGCAATGAGCTCTGCGGAGTTATAGTTTACACTTATCCGCCTCCAGCATGTTTTGGCAGACGCATGGTTCTTCCACGAATGTCAATGCAAGAAATCAACCAGCAACTAAGCACCATCAACCGAATAGTTATTCATCCAAAATACCGAACAGTTGGTTTAGGTGCAAAGTTAATTCGTGAATCTCTGCCTTTGGTTGGCACAGATTTTGTTGAGTTAATTGCGGTTATGGCTAAGTATTCGCCTTTTGCAGAGAAAGCAGGTATGAAACGCATTAGTCAACAGACAGAGGTAAAATCTGTTTGCAGGATCTCACAGATGCTTGCTTCTCTGGGGTTTGATGTGCAACTACTTGGGAAGCCAACATTACGTTAAACAAAAGCTGGATACTTTGGATACTAAGCAATTATGTAGTGTTCGTGAGGTTTTGCTTAAAGAATCCTCAACCGCGTTTAAAAAAAGAAGTTACCTCTAGTAGACATATGCCGTATGGAATAACCGCGGATTATGTTAAATATGTTGAAGCTGCTGACTCTGAGAAATTAGCCAAATTAATTAAGACTGTTGCGCTGCTGCTGCAGACGAAGGTTTACCTGTTTTGGTCTCGTTCTGATTGATTTGGTAGTTTCCACCTATTTTTCTAGCTTGTCTTCTTCATGTTTAGGTTTTCCGCGTTTAGATTTTAGGTCAACTAAAACGGCGTCTTCTTTATTTGATGGGGCTTGTTTTTCTCCTGTGAAGTGGCTGGGATAAAGTTTCATGTGAGATTCACGAGCGCATGCGCTACCGTAGAAATGTGTTCCACAATGAGGATCTGGACAATCGTTGGAGGTTGGAGCCTGCTTAACTGTTTCTTCAAGTTCCTTCTGTTTTTTCCATTTTTTGCTTATGAGTCAGACAGCTCCGTGAATAGTCTTTTTAATTCGTTTTCTTGGGCGTGCATCATTGACTTACTGGCCTTCTATTAGATGGTTTTGTAGGTATTCTTTTTTAGCATTTAAATTTTTGGGGTAGCGGAAGCGGGGTTTGTTCAAATGTGTTGAAGCTGCTGACTCTGAGAAATTAGCCAAATTAATTAAGACTGTTGCGCTGCTACTTCAAACAAAAGTTTACCTTTTCTGGAAAGAAGATTAGTTGAGTTTAATGTTGCATCCGCAGGTTCATATCCTAGCGAGTCCGCCATCCCCCAAACTAATTTATCCTGCAAACAACAACCTCCTTCTTTTTTTGGAGGTTGCAATCTTGCTGATGATAACACGCACGCTCAAAAGATCAAGATAATATTCACACTTATCTCATGGGCTGGGCTTAGTAATGAGTTGGTGGGATTAGAACAAGCAATGCGGAATTTTTTTAATCTTCCATGTATCGTATATTTTAGGGAGCAGATATGACTGTTTATCTCGCTAAAACATACGTTGTTAACCCTGACAAACTTGATAAGCATAACGAGTGGGGTAAAAAGCTAATTGCCTTGATGAAGAAGAAGCCAGGTCTTTTCAGGGATGTAAAATCTCTACGGGTTCTTAGACACAAATATGGGGGGTCAGTGGGCGGATTTACTGCCTTGTGGGGTTTTAAAAGTTTAGCTAATATTGAAGGTTGGGAAAGTGGGTTTATTGAGATACCTGAAGAAAAAGGTTTGCGCGCCGAGTTTATGGACCTGATTGTGCCAGGCTCTTACTCAGTATGTATCTTAGAGCCGATTAAAACATTAAATCGCAAGGCTAAACGCGACCATCCTAAGAAGTAATATGTTCCGAACCAAAATGGCATAAAATCAATCATTTTCAAATTACAAATCAGTATAGCGCTCATCACTATGTTTTTATTTGTTATCTAAGGAATGTTACTTGGAGACTTTTTGAATGCCTCTGGCGTACGTACTTCTAAATATTACTCCAGGAACTGAGGAACAAGTGCTAAAGGACGTTAGAAAAACTGGATGTGTAAAGGAAGCCTACCACGCATATGGCGTTTATGACTTAATCATCAGAATTAAAACAGATTCAATGCAAGAGTTAAAAGAACTTGTAACTTATCATCTAAGAAAAATTGAAAATGTGACATCAACACTAACTTTAATGGAACCCGAATAACGTACCACTAAAAATTTAACATTAATTTTTCTGCTAAACAATTTATTCAGAGTTTATAGAAATTCTTTTAATTTAACCCTACTCAATGCCATTTAATAGTTTCAACAGGACTTTTTTAAACAAATGTAACCTAAACAACTCCTTATCGTTATTTTATAGAACTCGGGATGCTTGCGGGAATAACGCGGGCGCGCTGCCCGCCGGAGAGCCGGTCGACCCGCTGCCCCGACTGGGGGCGCAGGTCGACCTCGTCGATCGTCTCCTCGATTCGCTCACGCGAGACGCCGAGGATCTGCGCGAAGTACCAGAGGTTCTCGCGCACGGTCAGATCGCCGTACACCGACGGCGCCTGCGTCACGTAGCCGACGCGGCTGCGGAGCGCGGCCGAGCCCGCGGGCTCGCCTAGCACGCGTACGTCCCCCGCCTCGACGATCTGCACGCCGACGATCGAGCGGATCAGCGTCGACTTGCCCGAGCCGCTCGGCCCGAGCAGCCCGGTGACCGACCCGGCCGAGACGTCGAGCGAGAGCCCGTCGAGGACGAGCTTGCCGCCGCGCCGGACCCGGAGGCTGCTGACCTGAATTGTGGGCCCGCTACTCATCGACGACATCATCCACGTCCGCGCCAGACGTGACCAATTCCGCCGGAGGGTCAGACCCCCT
>CAWHSP010000014.1:0-11909 GCA_963831865.1 Candidatus Bathyarchaeota archaeon
CAAAAGCCGAATGCGTAAGACCATAAAGCAAGCAAATACGTCACCAAAATCTTTTTAGGATTACAGGCAAACTTCCGTAAGAGATTTAACCGTCAAAGCATATGGTTGAAGCACCTTGACATCAGCAGATAGTCCAAGCCAACAGCAACAGAAAGCACCTCGTTATAGGCGAATCCTAAAGATTACCCTTGAAGTAATCTTCATGGTGGCGATTTTAGCTGGGCTACTTTATTATATTGGAACAACTGTTCCGGTGGACTTTAAACCTGGAGAAGCCACGATTCTAAAAGGGGTAGACTATATCTACACCACAATTCTTACAATCAAAATTGAATATCTGCTCCTTGCCTTTCTGATGTACTTTGGAATAAACGTTCTTTTCGCCGTACGGCTGAGACGTGTGCTTAGTAAAAACGGGGTAAAAACCTCATTTGGTAAAACATTGCTTGCCCAGTATGCCGGCATGCTAACCAGCGATGTGACACCAGGGCGCTCAGGCTACATTCTCACGCCAGTTTACTTAAGGGATCAAGATGTGCCGACATCAAAGAGTCTCTCAAGCGTCCTTGGCATTCAAACATTTGAATTTCTAATCAAAGTAATCGGCGGAGTAGGCGCAGTAATTTATTTAGTAAAGTTCGTTCCCACCCAAACATGGAATATTATATTTCCAACTCAAATAGCAGGAGTAAACATTGGATTAATAGTTGCGATACTCGGCATAATCTTAATGATGGTTGGAGCTATTATTCTTGCAGCCTTCACCTGGTCCAAACGAGCTATCTCAATATTTGACCGAATTGCAAACTCACGGTACCTAAAAAGATTCACAGGCGGCTTAATGGGAAAACTTGAAGAATACAAAGTAAGCGCAAACAGCACGAGTAAAGCGATTCCAGAAATAGTTACCTTAACCCTTGCATGCTGGATCATAAAAGGTTTTGAATGGTACTTTTTAGGCTATGCTTTAGGAATCACACAGATACCTTGGATTGCATACTTCTTAATTCACCCCTTGGTAACTGCCTTAGCCTTCGTCCCGATAACTCCAGCTGGCATAGGCGTTCAAGAATTCGGTATTGTTGGAATCTTTGGGCTTCTTGGCGTTGCTGCTCCGATAGCAGGCGTATTCGCTTTGCTGGCTCGCGGTTTATTAATCTTTGAAGACCTTGCAGGGTTACCCCAAATTGTCAAATCTACAAGCCTAATCTTTTCCAGTAATAAGAAAGCTGAGGCACCATCCGGAGTTCCACCGCCCATCCTAATATAGCAATCGTTTTTTGCCTTAACCGTTAATAAACGATCTACACATTTTTCTTTAGTACAGAAGCCGCTTCTTTGAACGCCGACTTAATTACAAGGCAAATGACATATAATGACGAAAACCAAGTAAACAAAATTATAGACCTGTCTTTTCCGATGATATACCGTTTCATCGCAGCTCAAAGCACACATGAAGAAGGACAAGTGCTTGTGAGTGAGACAGCAGGAAGGGTTGTTGGCTTCGCTAAACTTGTTGACTTTCATCTTGGAGGAAAAAAGTACAGTTGCATATTGTGGATTGCGGTTCATCCTGCACACCGACGTCAAGCTATCGCTATTAACTTAACAAATGCAAGTATAAATTTCCTAAAAAAAGATGATTCCCATGCAATTTTTGCTTCCGCGCACAGAAGAAACAAAGCAGCTTTGGGGACCTTGAGTAGAGCAGGCTTTGAAAGAATAGGTTTCTTGGAATTATGGCGGCTTTTTGGTTGGCGCGTGTTTGAGTTTTACAGGGATATTTGGTTTGCGCCTGGAGAAGTCGTATTAATGCAGCTTTAAACACATCTTCAATTGCTCACCAACTGGAATGATAACATCGAGGGTTAAGTTCCCACATCTTTGTAATTCCTATTCAAACTAACCTGCAGCCCTTTGGAAACAATTATTTTGCCTCCAAAAGTAGACTAAGGAGAAAATGCAAATGAAAAAACTTTATGATAAAACTTTGGCAACTCTAATTTCAATCGTCTTCATATTATCTTCAGTTATAGTTTTAATACAAACATCAACGGTCACTGCTCAACTGTCATCAATGCAGCAGACCAGCGGACCATTAACTCAAGGCATAACTCCTAATAAGACTGCTTATCCAAGAGCTTTTCTCAGTTTCTCACCGACCAATTTTCTTTTCTTTTTTTAGTATGTAACTAATTTTTCAAACCCAAAATCCAATGAAATAGAAATTGCATTATATAACATGTACGAGAGAACGCAACATTGGGTAAATAGAAGGAAAAGACGGATGTTTTCCGGTTAATGAGCAAGCATTTGACCAAAACGGTTAACTATTTTCCCTGCAATATTTCGAACTTCTTTCTACACTCTCATAAGAAACTTATTCCTCAAACATTAAACTCAGGAGTAATTTTTTTCTATTTGCTAGATCACCAAACATTGTTTCAGTTTTTGGATAGCAATAACTCAATTCGGAATGTTAAGGTCTAAGGAATTATATTATTGCGTATTATTAAAAAGAAAAAAGAGGGGAAATCTATTTTTTGCTTCTCATCGTATATGCCGCAAAGCCAATTGCCATTACAATGATTATGATGACTAATCAATGAGTATGATAACTAACGCGACGATGATCCATGTTTCAGTTGATAATCCGCCAATCGTGCCTGCAGGTGAAGATGAGGGTGACGCCGATGAACCTGGGCTTCCAACTTGGGTGAATACTGGTTGATAGTAGTATGTGTATCCGTAGCCGTGGCCTACTGTGTAGGGGTTGTCTGTTGGAGTGAAGTTGGTGGGGTAGCCTCCATGTGTTGTCGGTGCACCGGAGATTGTCCAGTGTGAGAATTGCCAGCCGCTGTTTGCTGTTGCCGTTAGCTTCATATTTGTTGCGTCTGCTAGTGCGTAGGTGCCTGGTGCAGGTGTTGATGTTCCTCCTGCTGCTGCTAAGACTACGACGATAGCTGCATTAGTATTCGGGGGTGGAAGATTGCCGCCTGGAGGAGCAATTAGTATCTGAAATTCTGGTTGTATTGTGTAGGTCGTTCCGCCAGTTAACGCTATTGTTAATGGGTTGTCAAAATAGTTGGTTGAGCCTGAATCAGTCGATACTATCCAATCTACAAAGGCATATTGGTCAGTTGGCGTGGCGGTTATTGTAAAAGAGGTTCCATCGGCATAGGTGCTAGTTCCTGGATTATCTGTTGTGCCCCCGGTTACGTCTGTAACTATGACTGTGGCGTTGCCTTGTGCTTGAACATTTGAAAAAACAAGAGCTGACGTTGAAAGTAATAGCATTGCAACAAACAAACTTGAAATAAAAATACTTGATTTTTTACGCATTTTCTATTTATTCTCCTTATAGCTTACTTGCTTGTTATGATTTGTTTTGTTTAAAAACTCTTGTGATTGCTAGTACACTACAACACACAGAACAACTCACTTTTTTGCGGCAACATAGCAACATCCTCTGTCAAAAGTATCAAAAACATTAAGAATCACTTGATTCTTATTTGATATATGCTTTCTTTAAAACCGCAAAAAAGTTTCTTTATGAAACCAAACAGAGTATGAACAAATGCTGCGTAGTATTATAGCCAAACAGTGTGAGCGCGTTTATTGTTGATTTACAGGAATGTCGCCTAATTAGATGCAATATGCAGGAAAAAAATTGTGATAGTAAATTCAACAAATGAAATTAATAATAGTTCTATCTGAAAATGAATAAAGGTAGGTATCAAACGAATTCTAATTGAAGCATTTAATGAACTGCTTATTCCTTAGAACAAATAAAACTAATAGGATTAATCGTGTACTCATTAGGTATGGTTAGCCTTAGAAATATTTCAAAGTATACGAAAGCTGGAATCTTGCTGATGTTTCTGGGTTTGCTTGTTTTAGGTGTTGAGGATTTTTTTGGGATGAAATTATACAATTAACTCTGTATCTTCTTCCGATGGCAAGTTTCATTTCAAGTTTAATTTGCTTCTCAATTGCTGCAAAGACACTAAATAATTAGTCATAAAAAGTCAACACCTGTTTTTTCATATATTTTTTTGGTAGTAGTCTTTTTTTGTTTGTTTCTATATTTTGCAGAAAAATGAATTGCATCGGCTAAGACCAGAATGTTAAAATCCAACTAGACTTAGAAAAGCGTATTAAGGTGCAAATAGTGGAAAGCGTAAATTTTATCATTTCTTTTATATGGATTTTTGTAATTGTTGTTTCGGTTGGGCTTTTTTGGACTGGAAAAGCTTACGTGGCTGGGATTGGGGGTCCCTTTGTTGCTTCGGTTTTCCTATTCATTGTAGCTATTTTCGCAAGTCTGGTTTTGTTGCAGACCAAAAAGAAGTAACTTCCCTATCATGGTGGCGAAGGTTCATTTCCGAGCAGTCTTAAAGTCGAGTGAGGCTTAAACATGAGTGAAATCCTAAAGATTATTGAAGAACGACAATCCTCACGAGTACCCTTTAACCCCAACAAGCCAATATCAAAAGAGAACTTGTCGAAGATTTTAGAAGCTGCAAAATGGACTCCAACTGCACATAACATGCAAAACTTCGACATAATCGTCGTGGATGACAAAGCGGTTTTAGAAAAGATAGGAAACATCAAATCACGCATATCCGAAGAATTCCTCCGAGAGAATTACGAGCAACTTTCCTTCTCAAAAGAGGAACTTTTCAAAAAGAAAACAGGAATTCTGGGTACAATGTTTCCGCCCAATTGGGTTGACCCAAAGAAAATAGCTCAAGCCGCCCAGAAATCCGAACCTATGCCACTAACCCAGTCCATCCGAGGAAGCCCAACACTCCTAATTGTTATTTATGATTCTAGGAAGAGGGCTCCTGCTTCCCATGGAGATGTTTCAGGCTTCATAAGCTTAGGTTGCCTATTGGAGAACATGTGGCTTTTGGCGCAGTCCTTAGGCATTAGTTTACATGTCCTAAGCACTTTCTCTGCTCCGCCTGTCGAAACAGAGATAAGAAGCTTCTTGGCGTTCCAGAATACATGAAAATCGCTTGCACTTGCCGCTTAGGATATCTGCATGGTGCCAGCAAATACTTCAGGGTACGCAGAGACATTGAAGACTTCACGTACAAAAACCAATACGGAAACAAAGGAATCTGATCACTTTTCGTGAAGAGTCACCCCTTGACTCGTTTTAGAATTGCCTAAAGAATCAGAGAAGCCTAGAACTAAAGCTGGGAAGATATTAGAAATTCCAATAGTGGTTTATCACGCTAAATGTGGGAATGTCAATCACAGCTATTCAGAGAGATGCGTTAAATTTGATTCAAACCAATCAGGCAAATACGGAGAAAAATAGTAAGATTCCGATATACTTCTCAAAAGAAGCATTTTCTTAATATGTAAATTAGGGTAGTTATCAAGAACTATTCTTCACTTCTTGGTCGCGATAAATAAAAATTGAGTCATTACCAGAAAACAAATCTAATATACTATGATTGCTAGAATAGAATAAGTAAGATAATTGCCTCTTAAGGAGCAAGTCTGCAGAGAAATTGGACACTCAGACTAACTCCATCAAATCCATGGACTTGTTGGGACAATAGCTGAATCATTCCTTTCTTGCCCTAACTCAGGCAATTACCACTTTATGTTTTTCACAGAGGTTGCTTATTTTTAATTTTTATCTAGAATGGATCTTCAGCATTTTGACAATTTAAAAAGTCCACGTCATTATTAGCATAAATTCTATGTTCGAACAAAGTTGATATTAGGCTATTCAAGAAAAGCTTTTTCTCAGCAATTAAAAAGCAATATTCTGAGTTTTGTCCCTTTGGCATGGCATTCATAAAATCTAAAAAGCTAAAATCTTCTCAAGATGAGCATTTTTGAAGTTTAAGATGGTCGGGAGAGCAGGATTTGAACCTGCGACGGCTCGGTATCTGTGGCCTAGACAGGCTAGAATGAAGCCCACCATTGGTAGACCTCTACAGCTTCTCCACCAGCCAAGCTTGTTAGCTGATTCGAGAGCTCTGCCAGGCTGAGCTACCTCCCGACAAAGTCCATAAAGATTAGACCAAGCAATTTATGTTTTTTGGCAGTGTTTCCTTTTTTTCTGTTCATACTAAACATTTTAATCTTATAGTAAGACTGTTTAGATAGATTTTTATGCTAAAAATTGCTACGCTCCTCAGAGATAAGGGACATATTTGATGATGAAAACTATTGGAATCGTGACTTCAGGTGGAGATGCTCCAGGCATGAACGCTGCCATTCGAGCAGTAACCCGCGTGGGTTACGCAAAGGGGTTTCAAGTCTTTGGTTTCCAAAGAGGGTGGGATGGATTATTAACTAATTCATTTAGAAAGTTAACCCCCCGGAATGTTGGCGGGGTAGTCCAGTTAGGCGGCACTATACTTCACACACAGCGATGCCCAAGCTTTGAAGAAGAAGGCAGCGTCGAAAAGGCAGCCGAAACATTGTCCATGAACAATGTAGATGCATTGGTTGTTATCGGAGGCGATGGCTCATTCAGAGGCGCTTTAGACCTAAGCAGGGAAAGTGACACCTTAATGGTTGGGGTACCCGCCACAATTGACAATGATGTTTACGGAACAGATGAAACAATCGGGTTCGACACCGCTGTAAACACAGCTGTCGACATCATTGACAAGATTAGAGATACAGCAATTTCTCATGAAAGAATATTCATTGTGGAAGTAATGGGTCGAAAAAGGGGGTTCTTAGCTTTGGAAGTAGGCATATGTGTTGGAGCGGAAGTGATTTTGATTCCTGAGAAGCCTATGGATTTGAAAGACATCGTACGACTAATGGATGAAAACGCAAAGAAAGGTAAAAGAGCGGGAATAATTGTTGCGGCAGAAGGCTGTGGCAGCACAAGCGAACTAGGCTCAGAAATGCAGCAGCAAACAAAATCCGAAGTTAGACTTTCCATTCTTGGATATGCACAGCGGGGGGGAAGCCCAACAGCACGCAGCAGGTTGCTAGCGAGCTTATTCGCTGAGAAAGCGGTTGAATTAATTTGCAATGGCAAAGACAACATGGCGGTTGGATTGCAGAACGGTAAGATTGTGGGTTATGAGCTTGATAAGGCAGCTAATGGAAAGAAAGCAATAGATTTACGTATGCTGAAAGTAGCCGAAATGCTAGCAACGTGATATTCTACATTTTCTTTTCTTTAGTGTATCCTGTTCTTGAAAATAATGCAAGCACCAAAAAAAGAAGGGTGAAGAGTGTCTGAGGACTATCTACTTGTTTTTGGACTTGATTTAAGGGTTGCTTTCGGTTTTGCCTTTTTTTCTTTTTCAGTTTTCATTGGCTCGCCGCAGCGGCCTATTTCGCGTGGGATGCACCCGCACGTTCCTCAACCAAGATCACTAACCCACAATCTTCACAAACGTATTTGTCGCCTTTTTTGTTTGCTAAAAATTAGCACTTTTCTTAAAATAGTAACATAATAATTGGGCACAATCGTTCTAATAAAAATATCCGAAATTATGATGCGGCGTTTTGATCTAATCTTGGAGCAGAAATTGTTGCTTCCTTCGTCTTTAGTTGCGCCGAGGACAAGATGAACTTCCTAAATAATGCAGTGAATATTCTCCACATCGTCGGTTCAACACTATCAGACCTGAGTTTGTTAGTTTGTAGTTTTTCTTTGTCATAATTATGTCTAGCGCTAAGCCAAATAAGAATGGAGTAAGTGAAGAGACCAATATAGAACAAGCTGGGAACTATCAGGATGCTTGGAAGTGAATTTTCTTCTCCTCGACCAGCCGAGATCAAGGGCCCAATAACTGCACCTAATGGGATTATTAGGGCCCAATTCTTGTTATATGGCTTCAGGAAATTTTGCAAATCGCCGAGCTTGTACATAATTGGTATTGTTATTAAGAAAAGCACAAGCTCCGTAATCACGCTAGTTAAGCTTGATACCTGAAGGTTTAGTATTCCAAACTCGGTGTGAGAAAGTGGCCAGAAAAGCTGGATTCCTCCTGTGAAGAAGTCGCCTATTAAAACGTGTGAAAGTAAAGCTGCAAAATATGGAATAGCTTGTTTGCCATATACAACAAAAAACGGGATCATCAAGACCGACATTGTTAGCAATGAGTGTGTTGGACCTCGGTGCATCAGGAACAGCAGTAACAAATCAACATCTGGCAGAACTGAAGCCGCAAACAAAAGAGGCAAATTCACCTTAACCTTTGCAATCTTTGATGATCCTTTCCCGAGTATGTAGCCTAAGGCAAAATGACCGATCGCAAACGTACGAAAACCTCTCAGTCACACGCAAATATCCAAAGAACCTATTAAAGTCAACGCTCAAACGGCAAATTTGCCTTCGAAAAGATCCCGAAAAGTTTTTAACTGAAAAAAACTCGCGATCAACAGTTTTGCCTTAAGGATTCATCAAAGATGAAAAATTGATTTAGGGAAGCACATATTTCTTGGGGATTAAGTTGAGCCCTTAACGATTATGTCAAAATCATAACTGGTTACGTTTCCAATATCCGTTGCTGCAGCAAGTGTTAGTTTTGCAGGGATAACTGAACCTTCAAGTAGTAAGCTGCTTTCTTGGTACCATGTTAGAGTTAGTATAGCCAGCTACAGATGGATTCCAATTTGAAGTTTCCACGTGAAGGGGTTCGGTCAAAATGCCCGTATTTTTCACATAGATCGTATTAGTTGCATTGATACCTGCTTTAAGAGACCTCCAATTAATGGACGTGCAAGTTACGGTTGCTGCAGCATAATCAAATACGCTGACATCTCGCGAGCTAAAGACGCCAATGGCAGGAAATGTTTTTTTGTTGCGTAAGTAATCCTACGCTTACGAAGTGAGGGCGATTATAACAAGCAGTAATACCCTTGCGGTGATTGGAACTTTTATCTTGACTACAAAACAATCGTGAGTAGCAAGTTTTAATAAACGTTGTTTATCAGTAATAATACGAACTCGACGCGAATTCATTCTAACATGCCTTTTTCAAGCTTCAAAAACAGAATTAATGAGGAATTTAAAAACGAATTAAGGCAATTAAAACATAATTAAACTGAATGAAGCCAGCCACGCCCACCTTTCTTAGGCTGTTGACCGACACTTTTCACAGGAATATAACTTTCAACACGCCTGCTTTTGGTGGGATTGTTGGTGATTTTTGTTTTTATAAACTTGTTCCAGCCGCCTTCATGATTGTCAGGTTGAAGGAAACGGTCAGGGTTGTCAATTATTTGTTGCTTTACAATCTCCTTAAAACTTAATGCTTTAAAATCTCTAGTCGCGTGTATGACTGTGCCACGATCTACACTTAAGGATGTATAGTCAGCTACTGAGACGCCTTCAGCTTTTTCATGATCATTAAAGCGTTCGCTCCACATAAGTTTCCATTGAACCTTAAGTTCCTCAACCAATTTCTTTTGAGCTTCCAGTTTGGATTCATACTGATTCTTAGTTGAGGCCTTGCTTGAGTCATTAACCTGCAATTGATTTACCCGTACCTACTCTTCTTTTTTACCTATCAAACGTATGATAAGTACATCCGATTTATCTAGAAGAAGACATAAAGGTTTCTATGGCAAACGTAATATATCGAAAACCGTAATGAGCGATAAGTGTACTGAACAAGAAGTAACCGAGCTTCTGATCAACCAACTGTCGCAAGAGCTGTTTTAAGCTATCATATTCGATTGAAGTATTCCAATGGAGCATACCATGAAACTGTAATTTGCTTGTTGCAGTTTTGGTTATGGCATCTATGTTTTGTTTTCACAATATCGCCATGGTAACTACTTGGAATGGGGTTTACAAATGAAAATGCGCTATGTAGTTTATCAGGTGGTTCAACTTCGAGGATTTCATTGCAGAAGGGGCATTCAAGTAAAGCCATCCACATTCACCTTCATGGTATTAATACTCTATTCTAAGGTAAAAAATTTGCGATACCATGTTCTAAATAATTGGGAATTATGAATCATCTGTTGACTTCATGGTTGAGTTTTGTGATTCAAATTCCTTCTGCGTTTAGACCACTTCTTTCTTAGACCTCTAATTCTGCTATTTCAGGTCTTCAGGTCTAGCCGCCAGCAAATTTTTTGCTCCGACAATTTGCACGCAGATAAATCCTACGAATAAGGGGAACCAGAAGCTAGCACTTCTGAGCACTACGGTTGTGATACCGCTAACTTCATGGTTATTCCATAAATCAAGAAAACGCTTGCCAAGAGAATTTCAAGTAAGCCAACTGAGATCCTTGCGGCGGAATCTTGGACCGCTGTGGCTATGAAAAAAATGACAACGTAGAATTCTGGGTTTGAGGAAGGTATTCCTAATGCATAAAAAATTAGAATGTAAACTAATAGTCCAAGGTCAACAATATCAAATCTCAACTTGCGAGTCTTTGCTTATTGTTAGGATTCTTTGTTCATCTCTTGCTTTTTTAAATGGATGGCTGCAACAGTGGCGTTGACGTTCTTTTCCTCAACAACAAGAATTATCTGTGAAGTGTGTGGCGCAAAGATGCCTCGCTTAATGTTAATTCCTGAAATTGCACTGATGGCAAGTGAAGCAACACCTGGCGAATCCTTCATTCTGTCCCCAATTAAAGTTACAACGCCTAAACCGTAATCAATCTTCATTTTTTCATCAAAGCCCTTTAGTTTTTCCTCATTTTTCTTCAAGAAATCCGAGTCCAAGAATAGAAAATCGCGAATTTGTTCACCAGTTTCCATGGTTTCCGCGCCTAAATCCATAAAGTCATTTCTTCTTTCCCAAATTCGCAAAGAATCTTCAAGTGATCGGCTTTTGTCATCGTTCATTGACAGGATTGCACATCCTCTTTTCCCTGTTAAACACTTTACTATTTCTCCGCCACCATGTCTCTGCTCCAATTATCGAATACATTTTTGGCTCATCAATAGGCACCACCTTAAGCGGTTGTGCGAATCGCCTTGCCATAGCGATTGCTGGGCTTTGAACTATTTTCATGCCCATCATAGACGCTTTATGAGCTTCATTATAAGTCAACGCAAAAACATGCTCAGTTTTCTGCCCCGGCACCACTTTGGGGTCAGCACTTTGAACAGGAACATCTTTGTACAACAAAGTTTCAGTATTGTATAAATCCTTTAAAAGGCAAGAAGCAAAAACCGCTGTTAAATCGGAACCACCTCTACCCAAAATAGTTTCAAGTCTATCAGCTGTTACTCCTAAGAAACCTGCCATGGAAACAATTTTGCCCTCCTCCAACGGCTCAATTAAGGTATGAATTCTTTTTTTGCTTAGCTCGTAGCTCGGTATGGCATCCTCAAAATTGTCATCAGTAACAATTGGCCACTCTTCAAGTGAAACACTGCAGGAATCATAACCGTTGCTTTTCAAAACGTAATCCATAAGTGTCGACATTGCGAGTTCTCCGCCTAAAGTTAGGATTCTTGCTTTGATGTTGCCGCTGAAACGTTTGTTAACTGAATTCAATGTGGCCAGGGTTAGCGCTTTGTAATTAGCCAAATCCTCAACGGCTTGTTTATGCCATTTGCCTTTAACAAAAGCCTTTGCTAGATGTTCGTAAACTTCAAAAACTGGATCTAGAGGAAGCGAGCACGCTTGCGCGTAAGATTCGCCTATTCTAATTAGCGCGTCGGTGCAGCCCGTAGGCGCAGAAAAGACGACAATTGGACCAAAGCCGTCTTTTTCATTAATTTCCTTAATCCGTTTAACTATTTTTGGGATTCCTTTTCCTTCAACGTCTAAGAGGCTGCCGCCGAATTTTGCAACTGAAAGAGTCTTTAAAGCACATTCCACCTAACAACAGTCAGCAAAGATATCTTTCTTTGATAATTTAAATTTTCTATAGTTCGAACCTGGCTCACCAAAAACCAAATTTGAATTAAACTCTATCAAAATAGCAGATCGAACAAAC
>CAWHSP010000015.1:0-24728 GCA_963831865.1 Candidatus Bathyarchaeota archaeon
CGGATATTCAGAATCAAAAAATTACTTAACAACTCTAATCCAAGGCAAAACCGTTTACTTAGACACTGGCGTGGCAACAACAACTGACCAACAAGGCAGATTACTGTGCGTTGTTTACCTTGACTACAATTCAACACACTATGAAAACGTCAACATGGCAATGATTCAAAACGGCTATGCAGCCCCAAACAACCAAATTAACAATGGATTCAACGTAGGAACATGGACCTGGTTTGTTTTAAAACAAACACCAATATCCACTCCAAGCTTGACTATTGCTCCGCAACCCTCAGAAACTCCAACTCCAACACCCTTCAGCCAACCCAGCCCATCCATTAACCCAACAATTCCAGAATTATCCATTAACATAACCCTTCTAATCATAGCAATGACTACTCTACTAGGTAGTAGTTCAATTATACAAAAAAAGAAAAAATAAAGAAGTTTTCTTTTTTTAGTTTGGCTTTAGCTTTTTCTTTCGCACCATCATCTGTGATCCAACTGCGACGATTGTGCCAACGATTGCGATTATCAGTATTGTCATGCTATGCATTTCAGGGATTGGCGGGGGGGTAGTTCTTGGGGCTGCAGTTCCGAATGGTGGTGTAGCGGCTGGAGTCGCGGGTGTTGGTTTTGGTGTTTGCTGGTTTGTTGGATTAGAGGTTTGCTGAGTTTGTGATCCGCTTTGTGTGGGTGGAGGAGATGGCGCTGGATTTTGCGTAGGCGGAGGAGTTGGTTGACTTGGCTGCGATGGTCCTGGAGGAGAGGTTGGGTCAGTTCCTTTGCTTACCATTACTGAAACTTCAGGGTCATTGTAGATTGAATATCCATCCCATCTTGGGAAAGTTTGGGTTAGGAAGTACATCGCAGAGGATATGTCAAAGCCCGTTGACGATTTGCCCGCGTCCGATTGATAGCTTGATTGGAAGTTCTGTATAGATGTAGTCTGGCTTGTCACATTGAAGGTTCTTAACTCGTCAGTCGCTGTAGTTGGCTTACCCCAGTCATAGATGCTGCCCAGTTGTACGGATGCGAATTTTACGTTCGAGAGCTGTGAAGCGATATCGAATCGGGATGACGTTGTTACGCCGTTGTTGTTGACGTTTGAGCCTGCCGCATCCTTTACATTCCAGCCCAAGGAAGTTGAGGCTGTCACATAGTAATTTATAGCTAGGCTTCTGTTTTGAAGGACTTCGTTGCCCATCAAAGGTACCATTATTCCGCTGCTATTTTGTTCTCTTCCATCAACGACGTCAGCTGGAAGTTGCCAGTTGCCGATAGTCTGGTCAATTTTCATTGAGGCACTGTTGTATTCTCCTGAAGTTTGTGTTCCAGCGAAGTGAACGTCAAATGCTAATCGGTCCATTGATGCAGTCGTAGGTTTATTCATCAGGTTGGGGGCGTTGAAGTCTGAACCGTAGATTGGGCGGTCCCACCAACCCCACATTGAACGTTGAGCATCATAGGGGAATAGTGTACCGTTAACATCTGTGTAGGCGACGCCAAAGTCGATCTTTGCAGTTAGTGGAAGAACCATGCTGCCTGACGCATCCATGTTTCCAAAGGCTTGACCTGGAGTAACGAATGCTATATTTCCAACGGATTTAGGCATAAAGTAATGTGTCTGGCTCGTGCCATTAAGTAGGTTGAGTCCTGCAAATTCATACTTTAGGTCAACAGCTCCATTGCCCATGTTATTACCAGAGACTACATTAACATTGTAGTTTTGATCAGTTCCAAACCAAAGCCAGTTCCACTCGTTTGTGTTACTGCTTATCCAATCCCAATTGTTCGCTTTAGCCTGTTCTAAGACGTCAGCCCACGATTGGTTACGCACCATGTAAGCTATATCCCAATATCCCGGGTTTGCCTTCTGGCTTTCACTATTCACAATTATATTCCTTATTTGAGCCATTTCTTGAGTAGTTACATCAGTCATGTCAGCTGCATGGTACCAAATGTACTGTTCATTCCATTGTGAAGTAAACTTAACCTGTAACTGACCCATCCAAGCCTTCAGGTGGATTTCATCACCTACTTTTGCTTGGTCAGGGTTCCAAATAGTATCGACCTGCATGCGTTTTTCCGTTTGGACCCGAGTATCTGTGCCAGAATGTACCTTTCGAACATAGTATTGGTCGCTAGCAGTTGCTGGGTCTCCATCTATGTCAATTGCGCCTGTTGTGTCCACGGTTTTGTAGGCTTTTATGCCCCACATTCCGTATTGGGGTGTTCCCACAATTAGGCTGTTAATTGCGCTTGTAGTTGTCACACCAAGGTCCGTTAACCTCCAAGTATAGATGCTTCCTTGGCTCTCGTGTGTTTGGTAGATGTTCATTGTAGACATTTGAATAGGCACTTCTTCGCCGGTTATAGTAACTTGGTAGGATGGTTTCCAATTGTATTGATCATCTATATCGTAGGATTGACCGTTGAAGTCAATGGTGTTTAGTTGTCTGATAGTTAGGTTGCCAGTTCCAAGAGAATCCATTTTGGAATAGAGCAATCGTGTATGATTCGACCTCCAAGAGTAACTTCTATTGTGGAAGGATACCTGTACACTGCTTGTTGTGTAGACCATTCCCCATTCCAATTGTCCACAACAGGGCTTGGATCCAACACAAAATAGTCGACTCCATCGATTGCTACGCTGTATCTTGGGTAGTAGTTGCTTATTGATTGGTGAATACCTGTGATCTTATTATGGGCGGAACATTCCACCAATTATCCACAAGTTGCAAGTCTAGACGGTTATGGCTTACTGAGTTGACAAGGTAGAAGCCTGTGGTATCTTTGAGTATCGATGAGGTTGTAGTGTTCATCCGTAACCAAGTGCTGCCGTCAGTGGAAATGGTTGGTGCCTGATAAGTTGATCCGGTGTAAAGGTGACGCTGGTCGAAGACTAATGAATCGGCTATGTTGTAGGTGATGCCGCCGTCTGTTAAGTTAGAGAAAGTTAACACATTAGAGAAAACGTATCTTTGACTTCCGATCATTGTGCTCCATTGGTTAGATTGGTCAAGTGATGGTACCCACTGTACATCAATACGTGAACCATTAGGTAATACCAAGTAGTTACCTGTTCCTCCTCCGCAGATATTTGGAGTTGTTACGTCTACTTTCTTTGTACCATTGAGGTATATTGCATAGCCGCCCTGAATTATTGCAACTGTCTGGTTTGCAGAAGCTTGGTCTCCGTTTAATTGCCATTGTTGTTTGTGTTCGGGTTCCAGGTGTTCCCGTTCCACCCGAACTGGGTAAGACTGTAAATTCGGTCTCCCCCCAGAGTTATGAAATAGCTAACGGTTAGGCTACTATCCCAGGGTGCTTTAACATTTGGCATGTAGGCTCCGTTGAAATCGTATGAGTTGCCGTTTTGAGCAAAGTTATAGCAGGTTCCAGGTCCATAGGTGCTTCCGATGACTTTGAAGGGTGTTCCCACGGAAACCTCTGTGCCGTTTTCAAAGTATACTCCTGTATGCGTAGGTTGCCCTGTCATTTCTGGAATGGTTATGTTGTAGAGGACTATCTTGTCAAAGATTGTTTGCGGTTGCAGGGTATAGGGAATTAGCCTTGTGTAGTTAGTGCCGGATATAGGAATATGGATTTCTTGTTCCCAATTGGCTGGAGTAGACCAATCAAAGTATATTCTGTTGCTGTCCAGTGTCTTGAAGTAGTTACGAAATACCGTTTGTCCAGAGCTGTCAAGAGCACTTTCGATACTTGCGCAGCTATCAGTTGTATAGTATGTTTCACTGCCAACGTGTACTCTCCAAACGATCAAGTTCATGGTTGAACTAACATCTAATCGAGTTCCATTCGGCATCATCAAATAGAGAGTTGAATTTTCATAGTCGTAGCCATAACGGTTTGCTGTCCAGGATTTCTGGGCTGAGTCGTACCCCGTGGTTGTAACCAAGGTTCCCGAAGCCGCTAATTGACCAGACTGTTGGGAGTAGGTTCCATAGTTTACTGTCCAACCATTCTGTCTTACATTCCAGTTAGCTTGCCCGTTTACTGTTGAGTAGAATGTGTTGTAATCAACGTTTGGATATGTTACTGTTTGAAGTGATCCACCAATGTTTATGTAGTATGTCTGAGTGTTCGCATCGAAGTTTAACAGATAATCCGATCCTTCAATGGATATTGATTTAAGGGTTCTAAGTTTCTGACCTTGAGATTCGATTCCCTGAAGATCCCACCAAGAGGTCGCCATCGCACCTGTATACGGAAGCTCATATTTTGTTCCACCGCCTATGCCAAGATCTGTGTAGAAGTAACTTTGCACGTAATTGTCGTTGTTTTGACCGTTGACGGGAATCAAAAGAGTCTGCCCTTGATAGGTAGCTTGGAAATATTGGTTTGGCCACCCAATCAAGTAGGTTTCGCCATTGATTGTGACGGTACGTTGATTATCTGGAACTGAATAGTCCTTAATTGTTATTCGAGTTCCATTTCGTGCAACAAGATAATATCCAGAACCATCTGGCAAAGCCTGCCAGTAACCTGGATCTCTTAGAAGAACAACCGATTCACCAATTCTTACTCCTGAACCTGCCGATTGACTAAGTAATGTGATGTCACTTTCTGTGTATACCTGGTTGCTTTTGTCCCAATGGTTTGTGGTACTGTTAAAGGAGCTATCTTCAAACAAGCCGTTGAGGTATACTCTTAGAACCATTTAGCTGTTCATAGTAAAATGGAACAACATTTCCTGTTTGAGGAACCCAGAATTGCCTGGAATAATCTGGGACCGCATGGTTCATGTAAGTATCTAACGCCGTTCCATTAGGCAAAGACACAATCGACCCATCAACAAGTGTATAGGCATTTGTTGTAGACAATTGTAAGGAGCGGATGATAGTTTGGTAGGCTTGGTCGATGTAGAGATTTGTTCCGTTTGGCAATTGATAATATTGTGTCTGTCTGCCTATGGATGGGTCATAGGGTCCTGTAAGTAAGTACTGTGTCCAGTCTGTTTGTCGTGCTTGGTCGTATTGAACCTGAGGCTTAATGATCAAGTTATTTCCAGCTATGGTTACGTATGGTGCCTGACTAACTTGGTACTTGTTAGCATTGTATGTGGTGTAAAGTGGGTTGGATGGAGGGCTTACAAGCCATGTTTGCCCTGACGCACTATTTACGTAGTAAGTTGGTTGAGAGGTCCACTCCGTGATTTGATGTATGCCCCAACCTTGACTTGGATCTTGTCCATAAGTCATGTTCTGGAAGATCATATTATACCAATAGTTTCCCTGTGGGGCACCTGTATGGAACGTTATACCTAAATTCACGGTGATGACCCCGTTTACTAACGAAACGTTTGCAGAGTTCAAGTCGGCGTAACTTGACGAAACCTGGAACGCAGGATCTGTGTCAGGAACGTAACATGTGGAAGTGTCTATCCAGACGTTTGGTGAATTTGGATTTCGCGCATATTCTGTTTGGTTAAAGCGGGAATATTCCCAGTGCCAATCATTTAGGGTGGTTTGGTTCCAGATTAGGTGAGGAGATTCTACCCAATCCCAATTGCTATTAGCTGAATTGTATTCTGTATGCCAGTCAGTGACGTTAACATATGCCCAGCCTTGATGAGGACCATAAACATACCTGTTAACGTTTGTTCGATTATAGGAAGTAGATGATATTTGACCGGTGGTAATGTCTTTGACTAATCGAATTTCCACTTGAGAATTAGAACTTTGGTTTTCACTCCAAGAGCCAAAGTTTGATGAGAAAGAAACACCTATGGCGTCTAAGCTTTGATAAATTTCTGAACCACCATAAATTTTGCTTTGCACGATGAAAGGCTTATTTTGACCTACCATAAACATGGATTGCGTTGTTACTGGGCGACCTTGAGAATCCAATATGGTTGAAACTGCTACTGGTCTGTCGACGATTATTTGCATGTCACTTTGATCGGTATTTTGCCAGTTAGCCCAAATTTGTCTATCGCCTGCAAAAACATTCAATTGAAGGTTATACTGATCTTGGCTGTAATCGGTTGCATTGGAGAATAAACCAACGAACTCAACAACATAATTATTTGGACTAATCTGATGGCAGGTGCAGTCAGATAATGATAGAGTGAAGAATTGACTTGCTGGGTCAGAGGCGTTGATTGGGTTTAGCACTGAATATTGAACTTGCTGCTGCAAATTAGCGTCATAGGCTGAATAGCTATAACCTTGCTTCAAATCAAAGCTTTGAGTTCCTGATTGTATATCATCATTAATTGATCTTGAACCCAAATTTGTTGAGTAGTTAATTCATCTCGGTTGGTTACTGGGTTCCACATTTTGTTTTGGATAGTTATCTGACGGTTATTATTAGGTGAACTAATCCATCGTTGCTCAGGATGAGGTCCCCAAACCTGTTGATTGCGAGTGACTTGGACAGTACTATTCCAATAATAGGTACCTGACGAATCATTATACATCCAGCCGCCTTGCTCAGTCACAACTTTTTGGTACCAACCTGTAACATTCACGTATTGTTGAATATTCATCGGGATGTTTAAGCCAATTGTCGCGTTTGAGAATTGGCTACTCGTGACATTTAGCTGCATCTTGAACTTTGCACCCTTCGAAACCGACAGCAAAGGATTATTTTGCATATCTAACTTTTCAAAAGTCCAATAATCCTGCAAACCTCCAAAAACAAATCCGGCTTGACCAACGGCAACCTGGCGATTATTAGACACCTTTGCTTGCCCAGTCTGGGAGTTCACATCAATCATATTGTTATACTGATCTGAAATCTGCAGGTTAACCCAATAGGGTCCTATAGGCGCGGAACTGTTGAATGCACCGAAAAATTGGACTCTCCAACCCATATCAGTTTCAGTTATGTTGCTTAGTTGGGAGTTGAATTGGTAGAAACCATTTTGTTGCTGGAATTGCGGCGGTGGACCTTGAATCGGTGTAGCAGTTTGGTTGTTAATGTTACTATTTATGTTCCAAACGTTTGTTTGATTCCAGTTTCCCTGCTCCATAGTATTGACATACATCAATTTGCAATCAGCATGGCCAGTGATCGTCCCATTGTCTGAACGCAAGTCAGAATTCCAACCTAATCCCGCTTGACCAAGGGTTGCGTTGCCGACAAACACACTTTTTTGAACGTCTATTCGAACTGTGAACGGCTGATTAAGAGGAATATAATTATCGTTGGTTATCTCAGTGCCATTAGGAAGAATTATGGAAAAAGACGGATAAGGACCAAACTGCCAACCTTGATTTGTCCAGTCATAGGAGTTTTGGGTGGTTTGGTCTTGGCTTTGCCAAGAAACGTTATTGCCCTGTGAAATATCTGCGGCAATGGGCACTATTAGACCGCTCATTGAAAGAACTATTGCTAAAATTAGAAAGGTTGCAATCAAACGTTTAGTGTTTAATTTTGAAATAGGACGAGCCAACATGTTAACACCTTTGCTTTGACCATGTCCGCCAGTTTGGGTTATATCAATTATGAAGCAAGAATCAATACTTCAATATAACAGCATCTAAAACCAAGTCTTCTCAGCCAGTTTTGGATTCGCCCCTAACGAGTATGACCATCCTTAACAAGCATCTAACCAAAAAAGAAACCAGCCAACCGAATTTGAAGCTTGTTTTCAAGTGTAGTTAAGTTCTACAATCCAACAATTCGTTTAGAAATTCAGAACACTTATATGCAAAAAAAATAACCAAAGTTTATGATTCCACACAGCAGCGACAAGATCAGAGCAAGTATTCAGCAAATTGACAACGCATGGATATTCTGAAAGAGTTGCTGAAACAATCTGGCAATGGTATCATCCTTCCTCAAAGTAACTACTACCCAATTATTAGGACTTTTTTAGGTAAGACAATTTCTAGCAAATTGAACCAGCCCAATTCATAGCCATTAAATCTAGCCATTCTTCCACCTTTCTGACACAGTTTTGCGACCGCAACCCGCAAGAAAACCAAACCCAAACAACAACACCAACCCAAAACAAAACCAAGCCAAATGCAAACATAGCCCTTGGTTATTTTTTAATTGAACAAAAAGTCTATTCAGTTGAAGCTTAGCAAATCTAAGTCTTCAACAACAATACATTATTATCTGTTGGAATAATTCTGAAAAGCTCAGAAACGTGGGCATCAAAGCTATTCTGAGTTAATCAGGCATGTTTTGAAGAACCCAAACCAGAGTGTCTCTTTCAATTCTTCTCTTCTCGTTTGAGCGGTCGTTTGGATTTTCCGCAATTAGAGTATTTAGTTGATTAAGTTTTTCATCGATTTTGCTTCTCAATTCTTCAAGCTTGGCATTATCTGTAAACTTCACTTTCTGACTTTTCGGAGTGATCAATGTCGATTGTTTTCTGTTTTCTTTTCTATGTTTTCTACAGGTTTTTCTAGCTTTCTGTTTGGTGGTTCAGGTATTAAGCTTCCAAGTTTACTTGTTAATGTGTCTAATTTGGAAGTTGTTATTCCTCTCTCAGTTAAATTGAATTTTTTCATGAACTTTCCTATTATGCCTGAAATTTTGTTTGCTTCTTCTTTGTCGTCAACTTTTATGAAGATTTTATTATGTGGGTAACCGAGTTGATAGCCCGCATTGTATCCTCTTTCCTCAAGAATTCTTACGATAAGCTGAGCAATGTTTTCATCGTTTGGTTCAAAAACTTCATAGTCCATGGGCATATTCATTCACAACTCGCTTGTTTATTTCTACGCTATGCAGATTTAAGACTTGTTAAAAACCCAAAACTCCAAATCCTCTGAATTATAAGACTAAATTCAACTGAATTTCAAGGACTATGGAGAACCGTATCAAATGAAGGTCTAACTAAAAAATCATGTTATCAGTTTGTGCTTTTATATTTCAATAGAGCAGGCGTCATGTGGACACCATAATTGCTATTTCAAGTCCAGCTTTGTTTTATACTTTGACCTATAATCATTAGAGATTGAGCTGTAGGGATTCTCTTTCTCTCTTCTCTCAGCAGTTTCCTTCATTTCTTCAACGACATGACCTAAACTTGCCACTGGTAACAAGTCCCCCAAAACGATTGACCGCGATAATAGTGTAATTTGTTCACTATATGCGCAGTTCTTAATCTCAATAATTGTCATCTCTTTATCTGTCACATACAGTTCTACGATGCAGTCTTTAGGGTGCTCCTCTGGAATCCCTCTAACAATTATTGCGTAGTAATCGTGTTTTCCCCTTGAAAAGAGGCTACCATCTGAGTCAACGATTGTCCAATTTAATGTTGCCAATTGCTTTCTCTCCTCATACCTTTGCACTTCTTGGCTGATCTAATGCAGAATAAAGATTAAGGTATAGTAAAGCACTGCAAACTACATATTGAGATAGGTAAAACTTGGTTCAGGGCAGTTAATTGAGGCTTTCGAATAGAATTCTCTTAAGAATTGTTGCGCCATGTTTCATTTTCAATTTTTTCTCGCCCAACCGCTCGCGGTATTCAATTGGGACTTCAACTGTTTCAAACCCTTGTTTGCCTACTTGATGATTCAATTCTACTTCTATATCAAAGCCTTTCGACTTAATGTCCCATTTCCGAAGTATGTCTGCACGGATAACTCGCAACCCTGTTAATGGATCCTGCAAATCTATTCCATTAAGAAAACTATGAGCAAAAGCCAATAGTTTATTTCCAAACGTGAACCGACCTTGGAAAGCGCTTCCTTCTGTTTGTTTACTAAACCTGTTCCCGCAAACCATACCTACCTGCGGATTATTTTCGAGGATCTGAATCATTTCAGGCACATGTTCAGCTGGATAAGTAAAGTCCGCATCAGTGATAACAACATACTCAACATCTGAACCCATGCATTGCACGGCTTTAGCCAACGCATCGCCTTTACCTTTGCCATCTTGGAAAAAGATTTCTGCACCAAGCTCTTTGGCGACATCAACTGTTCGATCATGGCTGTGTCCATCAATTAACAGAATACGATTAGCATTTATGTTCTCTGAAAGCTCAGATATGGTTGCACCTACTCCTTCTTCTTCGTTGAGTGCAGCAATAAATACGTTAGTGGGGTGGATGGGTTGATATCTTTGACCGAACATTTTTGTTTCTCCAAACTTTTAGGGAAATTCATTTTTGCGAGATATTTAGGATGTTATAAGTTGTTCAAAGGAACGGAACCATTTGAAAATGGTTCAGTCCAACTGTCAGTTGTTCCAAATTGACAAATTAAATGAAGCCTTTCCTTTCTCTTGCACTATAGAACCATCCATGACTATTAAACGAATGTTGGTGTATGGTCACCACCAACAATGATAGGAGGGGAAACGTTTAATCGGAAGAGAAAATCTGAGTTCAAAAACCATACCAACTCGAACAGCCCGCCTTTTATTGACTTTCTATGACGCTCTTTGAGGCTTTTAGAGAAACAAATGCAGTGGTTTTGGTTTGTTGTAAAAACCCGGGAGTTCACTGTAACATACTATGAATGGAAATAATGTGGAGAAAAGACGATAAAAAAATTAATCAACATTTTCTACAATTGAGTTGTTCTAGTGTACTGGCGAATTACGTTAACTGGCTTATTCACTTGGCGCATTAGATTTGCAACATTGCTTTCAGGAAGGCTCACTAAAGCAACTGTAGCCGGACCTGCAGATTTATGCACGTCTACCTCCTTTTCTTTAGCAATCGTATAATTCAACTTAGAACACTCTGCTAACTTCTTAAGCTCATGCGCTATTCCCGTTGATCCAACAGGAATCACTTCATGAACATAGGGTTATTCTCTGATTTCCAGAATATCCTTGGAGTCCACTATGTGCCCCGCCTTCTCTGCCGGAAGAACTTCGTTCCCAACTGACGGAATACCCACAGCCACAACAACGTCTCCTGGAAGAGAGGTGGCAATTTTCAGTTTCACCCTATTGCAGGTTCCAATAACAGTGACACCAATACCTGTCTGCTCAACAATGATGTTTTTTTCTGTACTGCCTGTCACCGCAAGTTTAGGATCCAAGCCAGCTTTTTTTGCTTCAGCTCTAATTCCACGAAGGATAGCTGCACCAGTCGGTTTAGACGCTACACCAAGTGCATCAACAATGCAAATTGGCATAGCGTTGACAGCAAGGACTTCCATGAGGGCTGTTTCTAGCGGTAAATTTTCCGAGAATAAAACCGCTAACTTTGATTTTGTCAAGCGGATTTGGTCCTATGCCGCCTGCTGAGTCGCAACCGATAACAAGAACTTCATCATTTGCTAACTGAAAAAGTAGGACGTCTCTGCCTAGTTTTTATCTGAAAAAGGGTTGGGATGGGGCTTTTAGTCAAGTCTTCAGTTTCCTTCTAACAGCAAGATAGATAATGCCTGCGACAACAGCGTTTAACGTTGCTGCCAATAGTAGAAAAGGTGCATAACCGAATGCTATTAACCAGCCAACGTTTATGTCCATTGCTAACCAAGGCACGAGAGGAAAAACTAAGGCAGTGTTAATTGCAACGCCTGCAGCAAGTGCAGGTAAAGCTGCCAACGTCTTATGCATTTTGTTTAATAAGCCAATTGCCGCGGCTGCCAAAGACATGCCTATAGCGATTGGAATGTGAAGTATGCCTAAAGGAAAACCACTGGTTGCGGCTGTCGCTAAATGTCCTAATCCGCTTACAAGGGCGCCTTCGGCTGGTCCAAACAGCAAGGCGACAAAGAAACCTGGAAATGAGTCAAAGGCAAGGCTTCCGACTGGACTTGGGATCTTAATAAGTGAGCCGACTACGCTGAGAGCTGAGAATATAGCTAATCGCGCGGTCCGAATTGTGGGCGAATTTTTTAGTATTGATGCTGTTTTGGTTTCTGGGTCTGTTGATTTAGGTATCATTATTTCATCTTCTGCTTTTGACTTGAAAAAATAATATAAAAGCATTTCCACGTGTATTACAAATGTAGTGTGGCGTATTTCTATATTGATTTTGTTTGTCTTCGTTGTCTTGATCGGACCTTCAAAATACTCTCTCTACACTCAGCTCATCAGCTTTGAAAGCGACCAATTCCACTCAGCAACCGCTAAAACGGTTCTAGACGCCCAAAAACTAATTGAAGCAGGATTTGAATACGTCTGCGAATTTAACGAAACTAAAATCTTCAAAAAACGGAAGTAAAAAAATGTTCAAAAAAATTAGCCTCATAAAATCTTCAATTAAACCCTATATAAATAGGGGCCTGGAGGATTGTGGTGAGGCCGCTGGGATTTGAACCCAGGATCGCATACGCCCCAGGCATGTATCCTGAACCATGCTAGACGACGGCCCCTTGTCCATGCTTTTTTCTAGATGACGGTCCTACTATCTTCGTGGCGATGCTGCGACCGCATTGAATTATTGCCCGTTGTTTATTTAGCTTTTCTGAAATAGTGGACGCCTCCATCGTTGATATTTAGAACTGGATCATAACCCTTTTGCAGTAGCATTCTGATTCTCGGTTTGTCGTTGATGTCGTCTTCTTGCGCGTCAAATTCCTGATTGTTACCAAAGTAGACCATGCGGGATCTTTGCATCCACCACATCAAGCGCATCGTAATCGGCGCCGACACAAACATACTATATCAAACCGTTACGAATCTTATCGGCTATAACTGGGTCGTAAATCTTAGCTTCACATAGTAGACACCTAGAAGTTGGGTCATAGGTGCACTTAGTAACTTTTCCAGCAGCCGAATCCACAGCGACATGCTCAATGTAAACAGGAGCACCAACTAGCGCAGGAGCAAAAGACTGTAGTTCCTCAGTTGTGTAAACATTAAAATTGCGAGATATTCCGGCAGCCATAGCAACTCCAGAAATTCGCAGCGGCTTATCGGATGCAGCCTCTAATACCCTAAACGGCAAAATCGAAGCTATATGCTCACGAATCTTACCCTTACAATCCTTGCAACAAGTCTGTGACATTAAGTCAAGAATTAAGCGTATTTTGCTGAAAAAGGCTGTTGTTAAGCTTTGTTAAACATTAACAACAATTGTTAAATATTAACAACGGCAAAATACTCAGAGGCTCAGACTTTAATGCGCAAACACCCAGTAAGCATAGCCCTTTCAAATCGCGTATTAGAAAAAATAGACCAAGAAGCCTCATGGCAGAAAAGGTCAAGAAGCGAATGGGTAGAACTACATTTTGAAAACATGTTCTTTTACTCTCCAGAAATAGAAACTAAACCTTTATGAAAAAAGGAATTAGGCTTTACTGATACATATTTTGATGTTCGTGTGCTGAAACTTGCCTCTTTTGCAACTATTCTCCGTCTCAGTCTTAGGTTCATATCGTCGCAAAGTCTGACTGTTAATCGCCACCAGAACTGTGCTAAGAGACATAAAGATTGCCCCAACCGCAGGATCTATGACAACTCCCAAACCCGTAAGGACGCCTGCAGCCAGAGGAATTGCAAAAATGTTGTAGCCTGCTGCCCACCAGAGATTCTGAACCATCTTCGAATATGTTTTCTTTGAAAGCTCTATCACTCTCGGGACGTCTCTGAGGATCATTCTTAACAAGAATTATGTCAGCACTCTCAATAGCCACATCTGTTCCAGCCCCTATGGCAATTCCTACATCTGCTGTCACCAATGCTGGAGCATCATTAATGCCATCCCCAACCATCGCCACCTTGTAACCCTGATCTTTCAACGACTTGATTTTCTCCGCTTTCTGATTAGGCAAAACCTGCGCAAAATAATCGTCAATGCCAAGCTCCTTTGAGACGCCTCTTGCAACCTCCTCAGCATCACCAGTCAACATGTAGACTTTCACTCCTTTAGCCTTCAACTCCTGAACAGCCACTCGTGATTCTTCTCGAATCTTGTCAGCAAGAGCAAAGGCACCTGCAAGTTTTCCATCAACAACACTGAAAACGACAGTCTTGCCCTGCCTTCGAAGCTCAACAATTTTTTCGTCATTTACCTCAATGTTTAATTCCTTTAGAAGATTTGGGCTCCCAACATACACTCTGCTGGCTCCAACCTTTGCCTCAGCACCTTTCCCTGGAATAGCCTTAAAATCCGTAGCCTTGAGGAAGTTTCTTGACCTTCTTCTTAGCGTGTTCAACAATGGCCTTTGCGATGATGTGCTCAGAGTTTTGTTCTACAGAAGCAGTTAAGCTCAGAAGGTCATCTTCCGAAATATATGCAACAACGTCGGTAACGCCAAACTGGCCCGTCGTCAAGGTGCCTGTCTTGTCAAAAACCACTGCGTTCACGTCTCTGATTTCTTCAAAGGCTTTTCGATCTCTGATTAGAATCCCGCTCTTAGCCGTAATCGAAGTTGAAATAGCCACAACCAAAGGAATAGCTAACCCCAAGGCGTGAGGACAAGCTATGACTAAGACTGTTACCGTTCTGTGTGAGCGCAAACTGAGTGTTCCCCAAGGAAAACCAAACCAAGAAAGTTATCACTCCAACTGTTACAGCAACGTAAAAGAGAAGTGCTGCTGCCCGGTTTGCCAAGTCCTGTGTTCGAGATTTGCTTTCCTGAGCCTGCCTGACCAGCTTTATGACCTGAGACAGGTATGTTTCTTCGCCTGTTCTCTCGATTTTAGTTCTAAGGACGCCGTCTCCGTTTACCGCTCCGCCTATTACCTTGTCTTTAGTCTGTTTGTGAACAGGTTTAGATTCACCCGTGAGTAGTGATTCGTTCACAAACGATTCCCCTTCAACCACTATGCCATCAGAGGGAATTTTCTCGCCCGGACGAATCAAAACAACATCGCCCACACCTCAACTCTGAAACGGGCACATCCACAATTTCCCCGTTCTTCACCACATGAGCCAAAGTAGGCATTATTTTCACCAGTTCCTCAAGCGCTCTTGAAGCGCCAAGAACACTCCTAGCCTCAATCCAGTGCCCAAGAAGCATTACATCGATAAGTGTGGCGAGTTCCCAGAAGAAGTCGCTTCCAACAGGGAAAAACACGGTTGCCGCCGAAAAGAAAAAAGCCACCGAGATAGCCGTGCCAATAAGCGTCATCATTCCCGGCTGAAGCTTCCTCACTTCTTCGGTCAACCCTTTCAAGAAGGGCAAACCGCCATAAACGTAAATGATTGCGGCTAACAGTAAGAGAATATACGCTTGATAGGGTATTGTAATCGTAAAATGAAACCATGTTTGAATGGTTTCTGAAAGAAGCAGAACAGGAATAGTAAGAGCGAGACAAACAAAAAATCTTTTCTTAAACATTCCTGTGTGCATAATATGTCCAGATGGTTCATGCTTCATTCCCTGCATGGTTTGACTAGGCATTTTATGGTCCATTCCAGCAGGCATGCTGTGATCTGAAGGTTCGTTCTTCATTTCTCGCAGTTTCATCTCCTTATGTCTGGTGTGATTTTCATGCTTCAAAATTTCTCAGGTATCGTGCATTATAACAGTAGCTATTTTTTCTTTGGCACTGACGGCATCTCTGGAAGATAAACAGCTTTCTCGGATATCTCTACGCTGCAAGAACCAGGATGAGCTTTGCAATAGTCTTCACAGTCTTGAGCCGTCTTCCTGTCTGCGTATCCGAGACCACAAATATCACAAAGAAAAACTGTTCTATCTCCGATCTTCTTTTCTGTAACCAAAAACAACACCAAGTAAACGTTAGTTAAACAGACCTAAAAATATGCTTAATTTGATTTCATGACCTAAGTGATAAAGTTCGTGAAAAGCAATGCCTTTTGATTTTTCTTATTCAATCCTTGAATCTGTAACTGTTTATAGGCAGTCACATAACTTAAAAAGCCGATTAATTTAATGTTACAATCAAGGTGATTTTGTTTGCTTTTTATGATTGTAGCTAAACATACGTTGGAATTTTGTCCTGGTGGAAATATAAAACCCGATAAAGAATTCATAAAAAAAACTGAAGAGAGCATCAAGAAGTCTGGAGTAAAGTTCATAGACGCATACATGAACGCGCCCGGACATGTATTTTATTTTGTTCTCGAAACAGATGATAACGCAGCTCTCAACAATGCCATTGAAACTTTAAGGCTCATAGGGGAAGTAACAATCAATCCTGTGATGAAGTTCTTTAAAGAAGGCAGCGACTGGGCTAAGGACATAGGGATCCAAAAGTAAAACTTCATTATTCAATGCAATTCAAGTTAAAAATGCGCAACTACACCAAGACAATACACAAACTGGAGACAAAATTTAGGGGAGGTGAAGTATTTGCTAGTTCTCTTCATTACTTTAATTGGGCTGGAACATCTGAAGAGTTAAAAGAATTTGTTAGTCAAGTGAAAAACTTGTTGTTGCAGGCTTTGTGGTTATCGTCCAGATAGATGAAAATCGGTTGCTCTGACTTATCCAAAACTGGCTTCATCTGATCGTAAAGACCCTTCACTAGTTCTTCATGATGGGCTTCTTGGGTTTGCATTTTTTTCGACATAAAATCTTCCGTCCTATATATTCAAATCAAATTTCTAGTCAAAGAAGCATTATTGCTTCTTGCCTTGGGATAGCTACTAGGGTCTCTGTGGCTACAAATTCTGCTACGCCTAAAGAGAATTTTAGTGCTTCCTTTTCGTTTGCTGCTTCAAATACAACGACTGTGTCATAGCGCCCCAGGGTCCAATACCAATTCAATATGTTTATTCCCTTTTGCTTGAACTCAGCCACTTTCTCGGTGGCGTTGCCAGCCATTTCTTTATCAGGTTTCCTTCTCATTTTTCCTAGACTTACAAAAATCAAAACATTTGCACCTCTTGTTACTTGACGGTGTAGACCTTGAAGCTGTATTCGCCTGTTGCGATGTTATAGGTTGCGTCTGCCCAGCCTTTGGCTGTATTGAGATATGCAAGTTTTTGCGATGTGGTCTGGAATGTTAGGTTTTCTTCGATTTTTTCGATGGGCGTTGGGTCTACCAGTTTTCCCATAGCTTTTCCCCAGATGAAGATTGGCTCGCCGTTGCTAAAGATGATTGACCTTGAAGGTCGGCTTCTCCTGTTCCGTCTGGTTTGATGAGCATATTGTGAGTAGTCATAATGATTCCTGATATTTTGCCACTAATTTTTCCTGCGAGGGTGATGTCAAGCATCGCGCCTTTTGGGCTGAATTCCTTGATATTAACTGAGCTGGTGTTTTCTTTTCCTTCAAAAAGTAATTCTTTTTCCATAAAAATACATCAAATCTAATAATACCTTTAACGAAATATGACACAAACAGTTGTGACTGTGGAATTACAGTTACAAACCAAACGGTATCTACCTTAATTCTATCGAACTCGCCGGTTCCTCTCTCTAAACGGTTGAGCTTGTGGTAACAGAAAACCAACAACAAAGCCTTAACTTACTGCTTTATTCAACCAATAGTCAAGAAAATAAGGTGTTTTTTAAAATGCGAGCTTCAATAAATGAATTAACCAAGGTTATGGATACCGAAGAGATGGCTATGTATGAAGGAGTTTGGGGTGAAATGCACGTAGAATATGATGTGTTCAAAACAGCAATGGATGTTACCCCTTACTTGAAAGGACTGCCAAACGATCGAGACCCTTGCCCCCATTGGGGAATTGTTGTAAAAGGACAAATGAAGATAATATACGACGGAAAAGAAGAAATTGCCAAAGCCGGAGACGCCTACTATTTCCCGCCAAATCATACGGCTACTGCAGAACCAGGCACAGAGGTTTGGGAATTTAGCCCCAACGACAAGTTGCAAAAAACCATGGAAGTAATCAACCGAAACATGGAAGCTATGATGCAGAAAAAGTAAAAACAAACAGTTTTAAAAATTCCAATTAAAGACTCTTTTTTACGTCTCTTCCCAAATTTCGAATGCGAAGCTGCTTAGAGCCCAATGCCAGCCTCTCTTCTATAAGCATTGGTTAATTATAATTGTTAAATATTAACAAGCATAAAATATTCAGAGGCTCAAGCTACAGTGCACAAACACCCCGTAAGCATAGCCCTATCAAAACACGTATTGCAAAAAATAGACCAAGAAGCTTTACGGCAGAAAAGATTAAGAAGCGAATACGTAGAGTTACACTTCAAACACTATTCTATTCTCAGCGAGAATTAGAAAACTAACTTGTAAGTCCATTTGCAAATTTGAAGAATACAAGATTGGCTTTGTAGTCGTCTTGTCACAGTCACATATACTTAAGAAAGCTTGAACCCGCTTATAGATTGTTTAGGTGTAAGTCATGCGCAAAAAAGAACATCGTCACACGGACACATTGGGTGCCGCGTCATCTCAGAATATTCCAATAAGTGGAGCAGAACCAAGTCAAATTCCTTGTGAAGTCTGCGGAAGAACCTTTAAGACCCACTCAGAAATGGAGAGACACAGAGACACAACGCACCACGAAACAAAAGGACACGAGGAATAACCCTAGGTCAAAAACAACAAGATCTGCTCATTTAAACAATTTCTTATTATTGCAGGTTCAGTAAAAATTGACTCTTTTTTGTAGGTGTACATACTCTAAGTATCGTAGAATAGTTTTTCCTGCTTTATAGGAGGTATCACGATTTTTTGTCTAGATCCACGACGGCGTTGGGCCTTGCCTAGGGTATTGGGCAGCGTATATTTAGCCGGATTGGCGGCAAATGGATTGAAATTGTTACTCCAGCGCACCCGGCCTCATTCGTTCAATTTTATCGGTGACGTATGGACCACTTTCGGCGACTGGTTGCCGGGGGTCAGTGCGGGCAGCATTCGGGCAAAGCTTCCCGTCGGGTCATACCACAACCGCCGTCGCCCTGGCTGCCGCGTTGGCTTGGCTTTATCCCCGAGGCTGGTGTCTGTTCCCAATAATGGCCGTGCTGGTCGGCTGCCAGAGAATCGAGTCCGGCGCACATTTTCTAAGCGATGTGTTTTGGGGCGCCGCACTGGGAAGCTTTATTGCATTGAGCTTTCTAAAAATTGGTAAAATTCCGAGGTGGATGGATTGTTTGGAAAGAAGGATGAGGCGCAAGGATGAAAAGCAAAGGATGAAGGATGAATTTGAAAAATAACTCTCGTTCCCAGGCGGAGCCTGGGAACGAGGTTTGGCGTAATCGCGATATCGTTCGGGCAGGATGATGATTGTGCCAGGGGGAATTTCGGTTGGCTTTTCTTATTCTCCATGATATGGACCGTGGTGCCGATTTCTCACGACCTGGCATAAATTGGTTCAATAATCTCGACGCAAACATTTTCAAACAATATCGGAATCAAATAATCGTAAAGACAAACGCCAATGATGCGAATATGACTTCCGTGCGACAGCGTATTCCATTTTTACGGTTTATCCTATTTCGCTTCATAGAGAAATTTGACTTCGTCGGGCGAAATAGTGCGATCCCAGATCATCGGTTCGTCGATCGTAGCCTCGGAACGACGTTCCAAGATCAGGCTCGTTTAAGTTGGAACGATTGCAGCCGATTACCAAATCGAATTTGGTGGAGCCGATTTCTCCGGTTGGTTTCCATTGCAGTGCTTTGCTTTGAAGCTTCCCGTCGACATACATTAATTGTTTTGTTCCGTCAAACGTCAAAGCTATGTGATGCCACTTTCCATCGGCAATGATTTGGTCGCTTATGCTTATGTGCATTCCCGGGCCGATTTCCATGGCAGGCCAAACCGCGCCATTTGGTTTTTTCCCAATCGCCGGCGATGCTCAGGGCGTAACCTTTGCTGTAGGATTTGTCGAAGATTCGCCGCCATATCTCGTCTTTATTGCGAAGTTTTGATCCAGGCGGCCAGGGTAATTTGCTTGGGATTCAGCGATTCGTTGTTTGCGAACTTTGATCTGATCGCCGTCGGCTTTGAATTCGTATGCCCCGCCCTTTTTGCCGTTTGCCGTCCACTTGACGCCGGAGGCCTTGCCGTCATTTTGCTTTTCGCTGGCGTCGGTCACCTTACCGTCGGTTTCAGCTTTATCGAATGTGAAATGTAAAACCAGCCCTTTTAGCAGGCTTTCTTTTGTGACGGCCGCGGTTGTTTGCTCGCATTTCGCAACGATCAAGGGAATCGAAACCGATGCCAAGATTGTCGCCTCAATTATGGCGCATGAAGTTTTTTTCATGATTAATCCTTTGATTAAAGTGAGTAATGAAATATTTTTGGTATTCAATCCAGCCAAGGCAATTTTCATCAAGGAAACCGAAAGTTGCGCGGGCACGGTTGCCGTGGCCTTGGAAGCCAAAATCGCCGACAATGCAACAGCGCCGCACGTTACACCGGCATGTTTCAAATGTCCTCGAAGCAATTCAATGCCGGTTTGCACTCGCCTGGAGACTGTAGCCTGATCGATGCCGAGGTTCTGGGCGACTTGTGTTTGCGTGCGACCCAAAAGAAAATGCTGGACCAGAGGGCTCTCGAAGATCGTCCGGCAGTTTGGCCAAAGCCGCATCCACATGAGGCGCAATCTGATCCCAAGTCGGATCGTAATCCGGATCAAAGGGTTTTGAAGAAATTGCCTCGTGGCGTTTTCGAGCGGCTTCGTTGCGGTTGATATCCAGGGAACGATTCAATGCTACTCGGTGCAGCCATGCAGGAAGCGATCCACGAATCGTGGCTGCTTGTCGGGAAAGCCTGAGAAAACAGTCTTGTGCCACGTCTTCGGCGGTAGTTGAGTTCCTTGTCACTCGGGAAGCGACCGAAAATACCAACGCGGAATATCGCTGAACAAGCTGGGCAAAAGCGCCGCATCACGCGATCGGGCATAACGCAATAGTAAAGCTTGATCGTCGGACATTAAAACAATCTCCGAGCTGCCGTCATTAAATGACCTCATTATAATATGACGCGACACTCGAAATTATTATGCACAAATTTTAATTTTAAGTGCCTTAACGCACATAATTAGGAACACAGCAAGCCTTTTTACTGATAGGAAATTTGATTTTTTTCCTCCCAAAGTGAGTATAACCAGTGAGAACGGGTGAATCAAGGAGAATAGAAACTGCTCCAACCTAAAAAAGGAGCAGTTGTTTGACTGGTTGATTGAGCGTCTGCTTTATAGTCATTTCCTTTTTTTGCACGATACCGGAAAATTATCTCGCTGAAGCCGTTTTCCGAAATACGTAATACAAACTATTATCCGAACCAGGATCATCAAATACAAAATCGCCTGGCAAGGGATAGCATTGATTTTTTTCAATATCAACCATTCCAACCGGATGTCTTCCGCCTTTTAAATAATTCGATGATGCAAACCTCAAGCTTGGCAAATTGCCGGCAGGGTCCAAAATTGCAAGCGAAAGAATGTAAGTTCCTTCGGGAATATCCACTTTAAAATTTCCTTTTACCGTATTCTTTTGGGGTGGATTTTTCCATTTGCCGCCACCTGCAGCATTCCAGTTAATATCGGGTAAATATTCAGACCAACCTTCAACCGGTGTCCAGGCGGGATCTGTCCAACCCTCACCGGGCAACCAGTTTCTTATATCAGTATTATTGAAAGTGGTTTTCCAAACCGGTATGTGGTTTTCCAAAGCAAGTAGTGCCACTTCAACCGGCCAGTCGTAATAAAATGGCGCTGAGCCTGTATTGATTACATCGAATTCCACCTTTAACGAATCGTTTAAAGAGAATCGCACTTCATCCAAAATATATCGGTACCCAAGAACTTTTTGGATTTCTTCTGCTCCTTTAACTGCTGCTTCATTATTCTGGTCATAATTTTCAATCCACCGAAGTTGCGTACAGTGAAGCCAGCGGATGGAATTAATTACAAAATTGCGGTGTTTTCCCTCAGCCACACTTGCCGTAGGCGAAGGCCCCGGCTGAATGTCGCCATTTCCCCAGTCATAAGCCACTTCACCTCCCACATAATTATCGATGTAACGCCCGCCATTGTTCATTTGCCTGATGCTGTTTCCGTGTGGCCACATTTGATCGTAATGTGCCCATGAATCCCAGTATTCACCGAATGGATGTGCAGTAAACTCCTTCCAGTTATGCCTTACTGAAACCTTTTTATTTTTAAACGCTTCAGCAAATGCATCACCAACAAGTTTCTGCATCTCTTTTGTCGGAGATGGGCTATGATGTTCTCCCCATTTGCCAAAAATTCCCATTTCAACAAATGCCACGCGGGGATCATTGTCCCAACATTCTCCCAGCCGTTTTATCAATCTCACAACCCTTTTCTGAAATTGTTCACTGGTGTAATTATCCTCTTGCATATCAGCGGGCCAGGATTTTCTGTCGCCGCTATAATGCAGATAAATCCGGGGAATGACTTTTATGTTTTTTTCCTCAACGCCCTGCCATTTTTCATCGCATACTTCTTTAATTTTTTCAATCCCGTCTGACTCCTGGTTTTCAATCTCCTTCCATTGTATATACGTATGCGCAGTTGTTGCCCAGTGATGGTCATAAATTCCTCGGGTGGTAAATCCTTTTAGCGGATTGCGCAGTGCGTGGTTGTATTCGGCAGGTTGCACAGTGATAACCTTTTCTTTTTTGCTGCAAGATACGAGCAGCATAAAACAAAAAAGGATTGATAAAATTAGTTTAATTTTCTTCATAATTTTTTAGTTTAAGTTTTACTTCTGTAAAATCATCGTTTATAAACGACTGATAGGAAATTTGATTTTTTCCTCCAAGAGTGAGAATAACCAGTGAGAACGGGTGAATCAAGTAGAGCAGGAGGGCTCTTGCCGGCCGATCGGGCCGTAACTCGACGGTGGATCGCGAGGCATGCGCGTACCGCTCGCAGGTTGACAGTCGTGAGCTAGGTTAAGAACGTTGCCCAGAAGGTGTCCATGTCCCTTATCTCTATTTCCCTTTTCCCTGATCTCTTTGTGTAGTACCCTGATTCGCCACGCCGCGGGTGTATTCGCGGAATTGATCGGCCCAGTCGGCGGGCGGGGCGAAGCGGCCGGCGTCGCGCATGTCGCGTTGCTGGTCGCCTTTAACGTTGCCGTGTTTCAGGACCGTCGAGCGGGGTCGCAGTCCGAGACTCTTCAGAGCGTCGTCGAGTTGCTTTTTGGCCGTCTCGCCGCGTGCGCACTTTTCGTTGGCCTCCCGACGAAGTTGCTGCCAACGGTCGAGGAACTGCTGGGCTTGTTCACGGGTCCACCCCAGTTTCTCCAACAACTCGGGCTTGTCCTTGGCCAGTTGATCTTCGAGATGTTCTAAGGCAAGCTCAGTCTGTTTGGGCATAATCCTTATTGATTTCATCGGCCATTGCATCTTGCGTCTTCTGGCGGAGTGTTATTAGCGTCTGTAGTGCTTTGAGTGCCGCCGGTCGTTGGATTGCCCGACCCTCGCGCCGAAGGGCCTTCGCTCGATTGACTGCCTGTGCTTGACCGCCGTCGGACGGTTTTTCTTGTTTCTCGCCGCCAGTTGAATCGGATGCTTGTTGTTTCGCTCCGCCGGCATCGCCGCCCGGCTTCTTTTCGCCGTTCGAGCCTTGACCAGGCTCTTGTTTTGCCGCACTGCCGGTGGGCTTTTTGGGCCTGCGATTGATCGCCGGCTTTATCGCCGGCCTGACCTTGACCTCGCTGGTCGGATTGCGAGCCGCCCTCGTCGGTCGGAGTCTGCGAACCATCCGCACCGGTGCCGGGTTTCTTGGCCTGTTGCCCGCCGCCTTGCTCAGCGCCACCGGAACGATCGCCGGCCGAATCGCCTTTGGAATCGGATTGTTTTGGCGATGTGCTAGGCGATTGAGCCTCATTCTGTTTTTTATTTTGGTCTTGGCCTGCTTGATCGGATTGCTTCGGACGCTGCTGATTCGCTCCCTGCGCTTTGGACTGGCCTTTTGTTATCCGACTGTTTGCCTCGTGCCAGGCGTTTGTGCTGATTGTCTGCGGCGGATTCTTTGTAGTCTGCCGGATTTTTGTCCATCGGCAGTCTGCTTTTCGCCCGGCTTAGTACCGGACTTGTTGACGAATCGGTACCGGACGATTGTTTTCCAGATTTCGGTCACCGGATTTTTTATCACCGGTTAATTCTGTTTTCTCATCGGGCTGTTTTTTTTATCAGGCTTTTCCTTACCGGATGTTTTATTGCTCATCGGATTTTTTCTCACCTGATTTCTGTTCACCAGTTTTTGGCCAGCCGGACAGTTTGCTCTCGGAGGTTTGCTGTTATCGGATTGTTTGTTGGCCGGATTTTGTCGGATTATTCACGGTTGTTGCTCTCCGGCCGTTTTTGCTCTCCAGCTTGTTGGTCGCCGACTTTTGTTCACCGGATTTCTGTTCACCGGTCGTTTGTTCGCCGGATTGGTTGGTAGTAGATTTCTGATCGCCCGATTTTTGTATTTCCGATCTGTTGTTACCGGATTTCTGTTGGGATCCTGATTGTTGTGTATCGGATTTCTGATTACCAGTTTTTTGCTCTCCGGCTTCTGCTTACCGGACTGTTGTTGGCCAGATTTTTGATTGCCCTTCTGCTGATCGTCTTTCTGTTGACCGGCTTTCTGTTCACCGGATTGTTTCTGATCAGATTTCTGCTCATCAGATTTCTGATCATCGGTTTTGTTGTTTGCCCGACTGTTGTTCTCCTGATTTCTGCTCGCTGGATTTCTGCTCGTCGCCTTTTGTTTTCCGCCTTGCTGCTGTTGGTTGCCGGTTTTATTTGATCGACGGATTGATTTTGGGGTTGATCTTTTTGTTTTTGCTCTTGGCGGTCTTTTAGAATTTCCTGAATTGCGTCGCCGGGATTGGAATTCGGATCGATAGGCTGCTGGGATTTATTGGCCGATCGCCGGAGAGTCGCTCACTCTTCTCGCCTTTGTCGCCTTGGTCGCCCTTGTCGCTCTTATTGCTCTTTTCACTCTGGTGGCCTTTATCGTTCTTC
>CAWHSP010000016.1:0-15019 GCA_963831865.1 Candidatus Bathyarchaeota archaeon
ACTATGAAGTCGTAGTCAAACACCCTAACGGTGCAGAAGTTGAGCTCTTAACTGACGAGTTCAATAAAGGAAGGAAAAAACCATACGCAAGTAGAACAATAAGAGATTGGCTAAACCGATTAGTTAACATTGAATGGGTTGATGAGCGAGAGGGTTGTCATGAGAACAGTAATGGTTACATTGATAAAAGATTCAAGCTGTATGTGCCGTTAAGAAAGGCTGAAAGCACTGCAATTCTTGAAACCACAGTAGATCTAAAGGCAGTTCTTGAAAAAAGTTTCAAATCATGGCTAAAAACAATTGCGGCGATAAAATCTTTTTCACCCCCAATAATAATTCCCAAAATCGACGGAACAGCCATTGAAATATCTCTAGAAGAGATGGAGTCCATTGTTTTAGGATTGGAACTGCCTAAATTTTCTGGGGGTTCAGAGGAAAATATTTCCGCAACAGTTTCCAAGTCTGAAAAAAACGTTACTTGTGAAAATAAACTTGAAAGCACTGCTATTATTCAAACCGCAGCAGTTCCAGAGACTTTGCAGCTTGTTGACGGAAAAACATACAGCCAAATACAATACAAGCTGAAAATCAAGCCCATTAAACCCATTGAACATAGCGAAAAATGTTGGGATTGCGAAGCTTTGCTATCCCAGTGGAAAATTGAAAAAATCATAAATAATGTCTCTGAAGGCTTCGCTTACAACTGCGATTCCTGCTTAAAGGAACATACTATTCCAGCGTACAAAGCACAAGGCGCTGTTATTGATTTGGAATTACCAACCCTGACACAGGAGGTTTCTTAGGGTTTATGGTTGAGGTTCAGGGAAAGGATAGCTCCTCAAATATCGCTCTTGCAGGAGTAAATGCTTTCACAGAGGAGTGGCAACCAAGCCAAAAGCATCTTTCCCAAAAAGAACCTCAACTCTTAAACTGCCCTGAATGTGGTTCTGCTGGTCCTTTTGACAAAGGTGGAACTAGGCAAACTGCAGAAGGCTTAACCTTGCAACGCTATTACTGCAAGGATTGTAACCTCAGATTCAGTGAACCAAACCCTTTTAAATTGTCTAGGACAAATAGCGATCACCAATTAAGCGCAATCCTGCAGGACAAGGCGAAAAAATTGGAACCACAACAAAAAACCGATGTTGTGGCAATTAGCCGAAACCAAACACACCGAACACAAATTCAAGGCGAAATCGTAGATTTCGATGTGGTATCTTAAAAAACAGGGTAAGTTTAGCGACGCAACGATAAAAACAAGAGTTAAACTGTTAAGGTATCTTTCCGAGAAAAGCGGCATTAATTTGCGATGATCCTGAAGCGGTCAGAACGATTCTTGCTATAAACGAAAAATGGAGCAACGGATACAAACAGAACTTTGTAAGCGCCTATGATAGTTTCGCTGAAATGCTAAAAATAAGCTGGGAACCGCCCTACTATGAAACCAAGAAATCTCTGCCCTTTGTACCTTTAGAAAAAGAGGTAGATGCTCTAGTAGCCGGTTGCAGTAAAAAAGTAGGAACTTGCGTGCTTGCACTCAAAGAAACAGGCTTCAGAATAGGCGAATTATGGCAATGCAAATGGACCGACCTGGACGTAGAAAACTTTACCCTCAAATGCTTAGCTGAAAAACACGGCAATCAAAGACAAGTAAAAATATCAAGCAGATTAATAGCAAGACTCTTAGCATTACCCAAAACAAACGAGTACATCTTTGGAAATGGCAACCTTAACGCCTTTCGCTGGAAATATGGCAGACAAAACACGCTCTATCAATCAAACTACAAAACCCACGCCTAAAACAAATAAAGTTCCACAGTCTTAGACATTTCAAAGCCACCAGGGAATACGCAATAACAAGAAACATCCTTCACGTAAAAGAACTACTAGGCCACCGCAACATCAACAGCACATTAGTCTATACCCATCTGGTGCCCATAGACGAAGACGCTGAAAGCTACCACCACGCAACAGCTAAAGATGCAAAGGAAGCCGGCGAACTGATAGAGCAATGTTGGCAGTATGTTGTCACTACTCCTCAAGGAATTATGTTGTTTAGGGAGGCGAAAAAACGCAGTGAGTAAACAAAAAGGCTGGTGTATTAGTAAAATAGGCTGGTGTGTTGGTTGTAACCCGCCTTCTGTTGTTGTGGCATTCGGCTAATCGGGCTACCCGCGCCTTCAGGTAGATTCTTCATCGGCGACTGTTTGCCCTTTCCACTTGCAGGACGGCCGTTTCACCGCTTCCAAACTGGCACACTCAACATCACAAATGCGTCATCGCCAAGTCCAGTTGGACGTTTCGTTTCTGCTCCGTAGCCAAGGCTCTCGCCCTGTCCCAGAGGGACTGCAATTCTACACGTGGGCGGAGTTTCCTCAGACCCTCATTTTTTGGGTCCGAAAGCCACACACCAACTCGCCAGCCCATAACCACATGCAAACGCAAGCAATAAGAATTTCTCAATCTCACCAGTACAATCATGAATAAACGCGTCATCCTCATAACAGGCACTCCATGGACGGGAAAAACAACCATAGCAAAACAACTCGCGACCAAACTGAACGCAGAATACATTAACCTAACCGAATATGCCAAAACCCACAACTTAACGTTAGGAGAAGATAAAGAAAGAAAAACCACCATAATCGATGAAGAAAAAATGCGCTAAAAACTCGCGGAAACCATAAACTTCAGACCAAAGCCAACATCATCATAGATGGACACTATGCCAGCGCTGTAACTCCAACCGAGCTTGTCACCAAAGTTTTTGTTTTCCGTCGAAACCCCAAAGAACTCAAAAAGTTTATGGAGAAATGTGGGTTCGAAGGCGCCAAGCTTTGGGAGAACCTGTCAGCAGAAATCCTCGATGTTTGCCTTGTGGAAGCATTGCAAGACGCAGGAGGGTAAGGTTTGCGAGTTAGACGTAACAGGAAAAACGGTTGAAGAAGTTGTAGCGAAATTATGGATATTTTGGATAAAGGCAAGAAATGTTATGTGGGTGTTGTTGATTGGCTGGGGATGCTTGAGCGTGAAGGCATAACTGACGAGTACCTGAAAGCTTAGACTACATCGAAGCTGCCTATTTTCTGCTTTGTCAGCAGAGTAATTTTGCGTCTGTTGCGTAGGATTTGGCGTGGTCGCTGAATTTTTCGCCAATCATAATAGGGCTGGACAAATCTACATCTTCTGAAGCCGTATCCAAATTGATAATTACGTTTACACCTATAGTTCTGTTCCAATCTCTAACCCAAACACCCTGCTCAAGACGACCTTTCTGTACGATAAGGTCAAAATGTCTCGTATACGCCACTGTGCCCTTCAAGCACTGCGTTTTCACTGTTAACTTTGTAACCTTCCTTCTTGAAGTATACAACTGCTAAGTCCATTAAATGAGACCTAGCTTTAGGCTGTTCTTCATCAATGCTCATAACTCTCGCTCTTCCCTACTAACCGTTATGAACCTGTGTGTGGAAAAGCCTTTCTATTGACTTTTCCATGTTGTTTTATTCTTACTACTAACTTTTAGACATAGCTGCTGAACCTCTTAGGCTTCTTGAAACAGTGATGTTCAACGTTGTTGATTTTGATAACTGAGTATTCTATCCAGCCTTCTTTTCCTAAGCCTCAGTATATCCTCAACGGTTGTTGCGCTTGTGGTTTCAAAGTCGGCGTTTTGAAATTCTATTCTGCCTATGTACTTCATTGTATTTTTGACTTGTTTGTGACCTAGTAGTTTCTTGACAGTTAACACGTTTCCGTTAGTGTGGTAAGCAATCATTGTTCCTGCCCAAGTTCTAAAAGCTGTGAAGTCAACCGCTAATAGTCTGGGGTTTTGGTGAATTTCAGCCGTTCTTTTACGCATCAGTTACAAAGCGTTTAAGCATAGTTCGCGTAAGAAGTTGGGAAAACTCTATCGTCTTTTTTGGGTAATGCATCAATCATTGATAATAGTCGGTTTGATACTTGAAGGGTTCTGGTAAGGTGGTTTTTTACGGGGTAACGTATGCTTATTGCTTTGTTGTTGGTGTCAACGTCTAACCATTTGATTCTTAAGCACTTCGCCAGGATCGCCAAACGTTTCTTTTAGGCATTGAAGAAAAGTAGCTAACTCGCTTAGATTGAGTTGCAGCGTTAATTAATGCGTCTAATTCGGTTTCGTCAGGTACAAAGGGATCGTGATCTTCTTGTGTGTAGGTAGGCATATCCCATTGAAGTTTAAGCATTTTAGCGAAGGCATCATAAGCGTAGCAGTAGAAGCATTTTTGTTCCGTTTTTAGTTTTTTGTCCGTCTTTGTTCGTTTCATTTGACCTAATTACAGTTTTAACGTTTTCAGGATCTCGTAAGTTGGCTCCGAGAATAGCAAGGTGTTTAACTTTATCAACGTAGTCGCGATTCAGCCGAGTATGCTTCTTTTTCCAGGTAGGCGTAGAATTGCGTTAGCAAGCCTTTGGTGTCAGCAGTTAGTTTCGCATCTCCAGCGACGAATGGTTTACCTTTTAGCGTTATTCGCGCTGGTTCCAAATTTTTCGCTCCTTCTGCGCATATTTGGCGAGAACTAGATAACGAATAATTGATTTTAAAGCCTTGTCAGAAAAACGGTGCCCACAACGATTACACAGCCACCGCTGAATAGCCCAGCCATCCTTATTATACCACTGGCCATCACGGTAAATCTTCAAAGTCTTTGGACCACAATTTGGACACATGGGGATTTGGGAGTTGGAGCCAGCGGTGATGGTAGCAACCGACTTGCATGATGAGTTTAACACTGGCTTTTTGCCAAATACAGGAGATTTTACCTCCGGATCAGATTGCAAGCCCAACTTATCCCACCCCAAGTTACCGTAAGTTCTTTCTCTCATTACCAACGTTATCTGATGCTTGGTAAACAGCAACATACACCCCTAACTCCGCAACAAACACCAAAGCCCTAACCGTCGGATTCACCTTAGTCTGCTCACGACGACAAGCCTCAGCCCTAGCCACAGCCAACAAACAACCAAAATCAACCGTACGCTCATTAGGAGAGACAACAAGAGCTTTGAGCATTTCTTAAGCCTCCTCGCTTAGTTTGAGAGAGTAAACGTTTTCACCATTTGACTTTGGTTTCACTATATTGTTCCCAGACATCGAAGGGTATTTATCGACCCATTCAGGCAAAATATAAAATTCAGGGAGACTTCGAGGTTTCATCGCCAAAACTTTACCTTCTTCTCTAAGCTTAAGGATCAATTTGCGGAAGGAACCATGGTTTATTTCGGGGAAATCTCTAAAACAAAATTCAATGTTTAATTCCTTTGCGAACCATGACGATGTAAGCTTGAAAAGCCCTACTGCATAATGTGCATTTAGATTGGTTTTTAGAACAATCTGTTTTGAGCCTATCACGTCTCGGCTTTTGTACATTATAATTAAATGTGTTTGTTTGACTGATAAGAATAACCTGTCCGGCGGTGTTCAACTGACAGTTGGATGAAGCGCCTTTTAGGGATTCAAGCCATGCTCGGATAAGACTCAAGGCTACAAAGCAAATATCCAACCCTGATGTCTTTGTTCTTTCCTTAAACTCTAACCAGATTCTAAACCATTCCTCATCTGGCGCTCGAAAATTACAATGAAAGTTTTTGCGATTTCGATCCATCGTGTTCACCGTTGTTTGATTGTTTCGGAAATTAGCTTTCGACCGCAGTTAGGGCACTTTAATGGATTAGGGGTTCTAAGAACCCATTTATGATGGCAATTTTGGCATTTCTTTTCTGAAAGGTTGTCCGTTTTTAAGGCACCTCATCATGATAACGTCAAAGTTTTTATTTTGTTAACAAGTTGTTTCCTACTACAAAGTGAGACCAAATGACTTCCGGAAAAGAAGATGATTCTCTATTCTGGGATATTTTGACATGTCTAATAATATCAGTTAATTCTCGTTTACAATGGTTTGAAATTAGGGATGATCTCTTAAGAAATATGAGAAAACTTATGACAAGGAATCATTCGAAAGTGTATTAAGCCGTTTTTTGAAGCGATTATTTCAAGTAGGTTATGTCAAAAAAGAAAACGTCAGGCATCAGGAAGTTTACTACTATATCCCGAAAGCAAAACAAAAAGAAGTTGTTGAAAAACTTACAGAAGATTTATGCACAAAAAACTTGACGAGTATTGGGACACCCTCTCATCTGAACAGCGAAAAAAAGCTATTGAAAATATTTTGTTTCAAGGAAGAATGCTTGTTCAATCCGAAAAATTTGTAATCAAAGAATTTATCCTTGGTTTGAAAGGTTTATCCAGGCCATATGAACCACAAATTAGCAAATTTCTCGATAGTAATGAATACTCAGCGGAACAAAAGCAAGAGCTTAAGAATACAATGGAACATTTGAATGAACAGTTTTCAAAAATCAACAAGGATGAAACCGACGCAGAGAAGTATTATAGAGAACGATGGCAAGACTTTTTCGATTTAAGTGTTGATTTCACCAATAAGGTAGTTGATCCCTTTTACGATGGCAAGTATTTTGATGCAATTGAGAGCATTATGAAAAAAGCTATAGAAGATAGAGCAAAAAAGCCTGAATAACTGCCAAATTTCTATATTTTCTTGGAAGCCAAGTCTTCTATTATACTGTTGAATTGCTCTAATTTGCCTCATTCCCCGAAGAGCAAGTATTTTCCTTTGATCATGTTGCGTCAAAGTGGCGAGCCATTATAGTTTTTAGTTCAAAAAAGAAAGTAAAAAAGCAATTAAACTTCTTTCTATAGAAGTTTGATTGCTTCTTCTCTTGGGATAGCAACCATTGTCTCTGTCGCTACAACGTCAGAAGCTTCAATAGCGTTTTTCATTGCTTCCTTTTCGCTTGGAGCATCTAGAATCAATACTGTATCGTGACGCACCAAGCGTCCAGTAGAAACCTATGATTTTTATGCCGTTCTTCTTCATTTCCTCAAGCATCTTAGTAATTCCAGCGGATGTATCAGCACTTGGCTTCTTTCTAAACTTACCCATACTTATAAAAATCAATCAAAATGCCTCGTTACAATTGAGGCAAATGGATTATAATAGGCTTATCGGTTACCCGTAAAAAGAGCTAAAACGTCGTACTTCAAAAATTAAAAAAAGAAAATACGTTAACAAAGGAAAACCAAGAAGTGAAATCTTCAGAGGTGTTATTGTGGAAAATTAGTTTTGAGTGAGACTGTTCCTATGCGACATTTTACATTGAAAAAGAGAAAGAAATAAAAATATTAAAAAAAGTTCTAAGGCAAACTTTTATCGAATGCTATGAATAAGAAACTTTCCGCAGAAAAAGAAAAGGGAAGAGTTTAGTGTTTTATTTCTTCCTTACTATGACTATAGCGGCTAGAGCTATAGCAATAATAATGGCTATTGTTGAGGCTGCAAAGTACATTTCAACAGGTGCTTGGCTTGCTAAAGGTTGCTGTGTTGAGGTTGGCGTTGCTGTTGGTACATCAGTCATTGAGACATAGGTGCTTGCAAATGAGCTGCCGTATGAATCATCACCATTGAAAGTCGCGGTAACAGTGTATTGTCCTGGTAGGTCTGGCTGCCAAGTGTAACCAAACGTTCCGCTATATCCATCAGTTATGACGTCTGCAATGTGTCTATAGTTGCCGTTTGGATCTTGAACATCAATTGATACTGGTACACCTGTGATTGTTTCGTTACCCCATATTCCAGCTATTGGGTATTGTAGGTGCAAGTATTCCATTTGTAGACTCATTGACTCTTTGTTTACACAAGGTGTGTTTGGCTGTGCAGGAGATAGATCAAGCACTGTACCGCTTAAAACAACACTTTGACCTTTAGCAATAGCGGTTTTGGGCGCTTCAATAGTGGTTGCGCTTTTACCCTCGCCAAAGACATACATATATCCGTTTCTTGAGTCTGCGGCTGTCAAGTAGCCATCAGCGACACCGCCAGGAGACATTGGATTTGCGATCTTCCAAATGCACTCACCCGTGGTAATGTTTATGCAGTGTATGGCCCAACCTCTAGTCAATGGATGGCTTTCAGTATGCTCAGTGTTATATGTCCACATTTTTCCGTCAGCGATGGTTGCGCCTGTGTTGAAGGAGTACACAGTTGTGCCGTTTTCATCGGTGTATGGGCTTTCATACGCACTTAATGCTGGTGCTTTATAATGCCAGACTATTTTGCCGTTGTCCCAATCGAAGGCATAGACACCGTCGTATGCTTGTCGGAATAGCATGCCATAAGCTGATTGTATAGCATAAGCGCCGAAAGCTGGTTCACTCCAAGGATAATCCATTGCTTCGCTTTTCCAAGCCAATTTGCCTGTAGCTAAATCCCAAGCCATGAAGTAGCCGCCCATCATAATTGCAGCAACTTTGCCGTGGTCGGCAACGCTGGCCGTAGAACTATAGCAGGTATCATCAACTGTTACATTCCATATGCTTTGTCCAGTGTAAAGATTGTAGCCTTGAATTGTTGTTCCGTACCATGCACCCATAGAAACAGGAGTATTAGACGTGACAGCAGCGCCGTAGCCAGTTTGGAAATCAATTAGCGTTGGTAAGCTACTCATTGCATATGTGGTGTTGCTGATTATTCTGCTTGTGAAGTTACTGGTGGATCCAGCAGTAGTCCAGTTTATCAGTCGGTATCTGTTGGCTCCTGCGGCTGATCCCGAGATCTTGAATTGCCAATGAATATCCTTGTATTTGATTATAGAATGTGCCTCCACTGCCTGTAAGGGGTGAAATTGAGACATTTACGCTTATAGCTCCAGAATATGGATTGATTTTCAGTAGATATCCTCCACTTATCGATAGTAATTCAGCTTGTAGCCGTTGCCCTGCCTGAGCTTCCGGAACTTCCAGGTTACCTGTCGTGGTATAAGCAACTATGCTAGGTGTAACGCCGCCGTCTGCTACTGGTATATCATAATAAATTTCTCCGGTGCGTAAGTCATAGCATTCTGCTACTGATGCTGGTATTTGGCGATAAGTTCCGTTAATTAATTGGGTAGTCATTTTGGTCGACGGTTTGGTAACATCGGCCCATATATACGACACTTGGATTACCTGGGCTTCCGGTTAAGCCGTAAGGTCCAGCTGGTCCTCCAGTTAATCCTGCTAAGGCGCCTTGGCGTTGCCATACAATGTGTGCACTGTTTGGTCCAATTACCCATGGATGGAAATTGTATCGTGCGCTCCAGTATGGGTTTGTGTCAGGATAAAGTGAATCCCAGATTGGTTCTACTCCTTTCCAACCTCCGCTATAGCCAGTACCTGGGTAGGCACCTAGAATTGTCCACCATTCTCTGTTTTCAAAAGATACAGGTCTTGTCCAATAGTCGGTGGGTAGTGGTGATTCAGGCCAAGGATATACTACGTTTTCTTGCACTGTTAGTGTTTGTTCTTCAGTTGAATCGGGTTCATAGTAGCATGATTGAGGGAAACTTTGAGTTGCAGTGCCAAATACTGCGCCGGAGCTGGTGTGTAGTTTCCAGCTGGGAAATAGCCGCCCGGAAATACAAATTGCAGCTTCCATTCGCCCACTTGGTCAGCGACATACTCGAACCATGCTGTTGTATCTGCGTGGTATGAGTTCATAACGAGTGAGTCTTTGGTTCCGTCTGGTTTGGTGATTATCACTTGGTAGTCTTTTAGGTATCTGCTTGCATGTGTGGCTGGATTGAGCCACATGTTGACTATAAATGTCTGTCCTACACCTACAGGATTTGGTCTGAAGCTAAGGAAAGCAGTAGTTTTTACTCTGAGATCTGGAGTGACACCTGCTGGTAAAGGTCCAGGTGTTGAGCCTCCTTCTTGCTTGTTTGTGTAAGTCGTTTGCGCTTTGGTTGGCATTGCTATTAGCACTATTGAAGCTATCAAAAGATAGCATAAGCAATAGTATACAAAATTTATGCATTTTCATATTTTCTAATCTCCATAGACTTCTCGAATTTCTTTGTGTTCATATTTAGTATTTAAAACTTTGCAGAAAATTGCTGTGTTGAATGACTATAAATACTAGTTCTGTACAGAACGCTTGATTATGAGCTATTTGAGAGATTGGAATGGCTACAATGAAGCGTTAGTGAAACGGGGCTTGATTCTTCTCGATTTAGACTTCGTTGCAGGCTGGTCTAGAGAGCTCAAAGCCATGAATGACGGCAAAGAAGGCGGCAGATACCGCTACCCAGAATCATTCATCAAACTACTAGCTGTTGTGCACGCATATGTTTTGCCCTACAGGCAACTGGAAGGCTTCATGCGCGGCTTAAGTCAATACGTTGATGGACTCAAAGCGCCAGATTACACTACTATCTGGTGGCGAATCGCCAAGATGAAGGTCGATTTAGCCTCTTCCGTTGATGTAGACAAGGATGTCACTATCGCTGTGGACTCAAGCGGCATTAAAGTGTCTAATCGAGGTGAATGGATTCATAAGAAATGGAGAGTTCAACGCGGCTTCATAAAGGTGCACATTGCCGTTGACACTAAGACCAAGCAGATACTTGCCATTGAAGTAACTAAAGAAGACGTGGGTGATGGCCGCATGTTTGGCAGGCTGGTTAAGGGTCGGCTGACGTTGCGGATGTGAAGCAGGTGATTGGTGATGGCGCGTATGATTCTAAGAGTAACTTTCTGATGGCCAGCGAGATGGATATTGAGCCTTTGATTAGGGTGCGTAAGAACGCTTCTTTGAAGGGCGGAGGGTGTATGCCTCGTAAGTTTGCTGTTGTGGAGCAGCTTGGCAATGATGGCTGGAGACATGAGAAGGGTTATGGTTATCGTTGGATGGTTGAGTCAGCGTTTTCATGTTTGAAGCGGACGTTTGGAGAGTTTATTTGTGCGGTGAAGTGGCCTAACATCGTTAAAGAGCTGCTGCTGAAGGCTTCAATTTACAATCTTTTCATGAAAATGAACCTGAATTAAGCTCTAAATCAGAAAGCAGAAGAGAAATGGTTCAAAACCTAACTCAAAGATAACTCTCAGTCATTCAACACAGCACAAAAAATGAAATCTATAAATTGAGATGAAGAAATTAAGATTTCCATACAGAATTTATTTTCAAACAATAAAGTATCGCTAACTAAATCATCGTTCTCATTAAACTAAATTAGTCTTCTTAGTTTAACTCTGTCAAGGCAAACTTAAACTGCTTTCTTTATTTGTTAATGGTTTAACAACACAAAGTTAAAAGGCATATTATTAACATCAGAGTTATTTTCATATTTCCTGAGATTTATAACTGCCGCATTGTGAAAAGAGTAAAGGCTCCATTTAATTAACTATGTATTGGTTGGTTTTTAATCCAAACAATAAGTGCGATAACCTACAAATTATTGTGAGAGACTTAAACAACAACCAACTCCGGTACGTTATCCTACAACTATTAGCAAACAACTGATCAGGATGGAACCAAATAGACGGCTCCACACAATCAAAACCAATCCTAGCCAGATGAGGGATAACACCAATATTGTAAAGAAAAGGTCAGCCTCTTTCGGCTTAAATTGTCTCTTAGTTCATTGTTAATTCTTATATTGCCTTTTTTTCTGCTTGTATGATTAAATCGGGCAACTTTCCAATGTTAGATGTTTATTATAAAAGTGGAATTTTGAAATGTGGGTGAGACTGTTCCTGTTCGACATTTGGGCAATTTAGGAGAAAAGAACATTGAACAATCTAAACTCAAATAATTTGAAACCAAATGCTTCAAAGGCACTCCTCACCCAACGATACTATCAACTGAGAGCGCATATAACGTTATAGAAAATTTTAAAAAGAAAATATTGCCTGCAGAACTGCTTTTTTTTATTTTTAACACAAAAAAGATCAATTACAAAAATGTTGATTAACCCCATTTTTGTTTTCTATGAATAATAAAAGAGGCAAGTTAGGTTAAGGGTTGCTTATTGAGAGGGGGAATAGTGGTCACGAAAGTGAGATGGGCACCACTATTCAGCAACCCTTAACCAATTTTGTAATCAAATGTTTTAAGATAAATAACTTTTGTTGCTCGACCGTTTTGCAAAACTATAAATTATGAATCTTCAAAATTCAAGTTAAAATTGTAATAGGTGGGGCTGTTCCTATTCGACGTTAGTAGGTATATTTTGATGCCTTGAATATTGTAATGAGACAGTAATTCGTTTACGGCTGAGACTAAACTTTATTTCAGTGTTTATTCTTGAATTATTTTTTCCTTTACTCGCATGTCCAAAACGTGCGACTTTCCAATTATTCATGTTTCCTCTGATAATTTGGGGATTGCTTGTTAGAATATAGAAAGGTGTGTGTTTGTGATGAGTAGAGTTCAGCTATAAAGTTGAGGAGTCGTTTTCCAACGCCTATTCCTTGATAGTCAGGTAGTACGACTAATCGGCTTACTCGATAGTATTTTGCTTTCATTCTAGTACAAGCGACCGCTATGAATGCTATGGGCTTGTTTTGGTAGAGGGTAGCGTAGCATCGTACTCCTGCACCAAGTTTGCCGTTCAGATAGTGATATTGCCGAAACATCTGCCACATGGAGGTGCCGCACCGATGAACGCTGAGGTTAACGGGCGGCCGATTTCTTTTTTTCGGGAAAATTCCATTGTGTCAGTACAGAAAACCCAGTCAGGATCAAGCCAATCAACCACATCGTAGTGGCACGTTACAGCTATGAATTTCTTTTTAGATCTGCGAACGGCTTTGCTTATGGCAAAAGCACTGACTTTAGCTATCTCCCTATCAACAACGCTTGTAAACTCATCAAAAACAATCAACGACTTCCCTAAAGATAAAGCTCTTGCAATGTCAACTCTCATTTTTTCTCCTTGGCTAAGGCAATCATAACTTTTTAGCCAATCGGGTGGACTAGCGAAGCCTACGTTGCAGAGCATTCTTGTTATTTCTGAAGTCTCAAGTTCTTCTGGAAAATCATCTAAAACACATTTGTTTGTGTATTCGAAGCCTCTGATGTATGCGTCTGAGAAAAGCTGTTTGGCTATGCTTGATTTGCCAGAACCGCTTTTGCCAATTATTACGCCTATTTGCCACTCGAAGGTTTCCAACGGTAGAGAACCCCGAAATCGCTTCTCTAATTTTACATCAGAAAGAGTGTAGCTGCCCACAACGCTTTGAGAACGGAAACTGTCAGCCTGATCCCATTTTTTTACAATGTCAAAATCCGTAACTTATACCCCTCCGCTCTTAATTTCTCAAAATATTCTTTTTGCTGCGCCTCGCTTCGGCATTCAATTATAAGTTCGTAGGTTTCGGGACCCGGAAAACAATACCTCACGATCATCCATTTGTATTGGAAGTTCTTCCCAACAAGAATTCCAGAAGCGCTTTTAGATCTTTACTTCCATCCTGTTCAATTATACGTAGGTACTCGGCGCTATCCAACTCTTTGTTATGCTTGCCACGTAACTTGTTTAGTACCTGCCGCAATAGTCTGCGATCAACGTCTTTAACTGGCATTCGAATAACGCTGCATTCAGTCATGCCAAGCTCCTTCATTGCGGTAACCCGCTGCTGCCCCATCAGCCACCAGAAGCTCACTGTTCGTGACGACTGGAACGATGTCTCCATCTTCTAATTGAAGCCTTCAAACGGTCGAGCTGCGCAAGACTCGTCCTGTTGGGATTATCTTGGTCAAACTTGAGATCACTGATCTTCACTCGCTCCGACATCGGAATCGAAATTTCTTTTTTCAAACTCACTCACTCTTCTTTCCTTCCTTGATTTTTCTTATCAATGATTCCTGCTCCTCTTGGTGCGCTTCAAAATATTCCCTTATTTTTGGCGTTACCATCTCATCATGGAGCCGTTCAATCTCCTCAAAACTTTTTTCAGTGAACACGCCCTGGGGATAGACCGCTTTGATTTTTGCATCTATAGCCTCCCACCAAACAAAATCATCAAACGATTGGTCATCCTCATCTCTGTTGTTGTTCCATTCAAAATCTTCTATTAGGCAAGCATGGTTAAGCTTCCGCATCTCGCGAAAGAACCATAAAACCCTGAGCATGACACGCTCGTCTTGGCCTTTCGGGTATGCCGCAGCGAACCACTTGTAAACTAAGCGTTCCATGCGGTAGCTGATAAATTCGGCTGACTTCTCAAGAATACCGCTGTCTTCCTCGGAGATTCTGCTTAAAAGCTGTTTGGCTGCCTCATTCTGTTGCTCCGCGCTTGCTTCGCTGTCTATTATGGTTTGAGCGTCGTCTTTTAGAGTTGCTCTTATTTTCTGTGCACGGTCATGCAAAAGCTGTTCGTCTTGGTTGCCTACATAAAGCAATATGTCATCGTCCTCTGGCGGAAAATTTTAAAACATTTCCTATTTAGCTTCGTGAAGTTTACGGCTTGACGTTCATCAGAAACACCTCCTATCCTTTTTGCTGTCATCTGAAGGTTTGGGAATTAGTATGCTGTTCTTGAGCTTACTCTTGTCACTCTAACACCCTTAGCTCCAGCTCCTCATCCTTTAACAAAGGACCGTAGGCTGAACTGGCTGCCGAACTCTTGCCCAACCCTGTTTAACCCGATCACTGTTTCCGCTATTGTGAATTTTCTTGTGGGAGAGGCTTAAACACCGTCTAATACTCGAAACAACGTGTTTCTGCGGTCTTTTATTGAGCGGTTTGATGATGGTTTCTTTATGGTTTCTGCTTCCAGATCCACCCAAAGTTTAGCGCCAAATTCTTCTTTATCTCTTACACCAAAGAGAAAAGACAACAAAGCCATTAGCTCCCAAGACAACACAAAACAAGACGACGATTAATATATTGGAGTGCTCGAAATAAAAGATTTGTGCAAGAATTTAAAAAAAAATTAAGGTAAGAAAGAAGCAGGCAGCAACATTAAGCTAAAAACCTTTAGCATGACTTTATCTCAAGTATATATTTTTTAACGGCGTAGAACGGGTTTTAAGTTTATTTGGTCTCGATGTAATTTAGATAATCTATCATAAATTAATCATGGAATACGTCGAGTACTTCTATTTCGAAATTCCATGTTTCTATTTAATTCCTTAATTAA
>CAWHSP010000017.1:0-12087 GCA_963831865.1 Candidatus Bathyarchaeota archaeon
TTTGCTGCAGGACACCGCATAAGCATAAATCACAACAGATATGGGTCCTAACTTGCCGTCTTTGAGCATCCCCAGAGTTTTCGGATCCTCAATTTTAGCGTCACCCTCTAGGTAATTGCCCTGGTGATTATACGCAACAAAGACGCCGCTATCCAAAGTTTCTCCTTCAGGATAGTGCTTGTCAATTTTGTAGCCAGTACCCATCCCCAGCTTCTTACCCTTCAAACTAGGCGAAGCTTCACTGAGGGCTTTCTCTGTGACGCCCCAGCGGTTACGGTTCCGGCTGGTATTCATAATGTAAAAGGTGGCTGTTTTGCTAGCCTGCATCTAATTTGTGGAGGCCTGCAAGAAAAATCAATTCTAAACCGTGTGCACTCAATTTCCTATTCCTCTTGTTAATTTTCAGGCGCTCCCTATCCCCGTCAACATTTGGAGAATTGGCATATTGTCGGGAGCGCCGACGTAACATATGTTACCAAAAACAAATTACGGAGAAAAATCGCCAATTACTAGTTCCCATTGACAGCGATCATATTTGTGAATAGGCATTTTTGGCATAAACCAACTGACTCTATAGTAGCCGCCGATGCCGCCTTGAGACTTCTCTAAACATTTCTGGCAGACGCGATCATCTTCTGCCGTAACCCACCGCATCCATGAGATATGGTTTGTTGGCGCAACCATCTTGAAGGCACTATTTACCTCAAAAAAGTGGAGATCCTGTGCGAGACCGTCGATGCGCATGGTTATGCCTTTGGGCGTTGTCCAAAAGTCTTCAGCTACAGCTTCCAGTTGAAGATGCAACTCACAATTACAGCGATATTCAGAAATCGGCAACCACCCCACGCCACAACTTCAAAGCACCCTCCAAGGCATCATTTAATTCGCTATGATCACCCTCATAACGTAACCCATGCTTTTCCAACCAAGCTTTAATGTCACGCTCAGCAACCTTGAAGGATTCTCTAATCATAAACTGCCCAGATGCATCCGCTTGGATCCTTGTAAGTTCACCCCGCTTAACACGGCGGTATAGCAGTCTGAGGTCACGCTGCAATCGACTCACTCGGCGATCAATAAGCCCCGTGGGATACATTAGCCGCTTAGGCTTACTCATTACTTGGTCACTGTTTCATCTTGTTTTTGATCTTCAGTCTTAGGCGCCTGCGTCTGGGGAGCTGCAGGTTTGGGTTCGAGAAGTTTCTTATCCCAACCCATCATGTCAAATCCTATTTCGGGGTGCTCACCAATTAAGCCAAGTCCGTTGCTGTAGAGAGCTGCAGCAGCAGTTGCCATAGCGTAAACGTCTGAAACGCGAATTGTGCGCCAGACATGGCTAATCTTAACCGGGATATCCCCCGTGATGCCCTTAAGCTTCAAAGCCAACTTAACCAGCTTAGGATACCATTGAGCTTCAACTTCACGTTTCAGATCCCTCTGAATCATCGAAATTGGACCTGCCACATATGCCTCAAACTCCGTGTAAGCTGTAGCACGATTCTCAGTTGGGCGATTTAGCAGAAACCGTGGGGTGCCAAAGTTACTAATAATATCTAACTCCAAACTTGCCTTCAAAGCTAAGAGACCTGCAAAGTCAATGTGCATATCCACAACGTTTGACGTGACAGATTTGTTGATAACTATGTTTTCGCCTGCTTTCGCCTTCGCCGCCAAATCATCTAGAAAAGCATCTTCTTCAGTATCAGACATCATTGATGTGTCGGCTTGATGCACACTATACGGCGCCCACAACCGCTTAACGATCTTGGGAAAATCAGTTTTGATTAGGGCTCGACGGCTGCTGCACTGATTAAAAACTGGTTCAACATCGCTGACACCTACATAATCGTTTTCTAACTGCAGATTAGTAAAGAAAAGAACTTCCTCAGGAAGATAATCAGTTTTGCTGCTGGCAGTATATTCAAGTTTCTCCAGCTTCCAATCTGCAGTCACTTTAGGCGTTAACTTGTTTGACTGCAGTGAAAGCAACCAACTAGGAGTGCCTTTAGTGTCTGTGACGATTTCGTAGGCAGATTGCCCAAAAACGCTGCGCTTAACCTGCGCGATGAACAGTGCCTTATCAAAATTCACCTGGCGATTTACTTGATCAACATACGCCTTCACATAAGCATATTCTTTGGTTAACTGCTGCTTCTGCTCGTCATTTAAGCTGCCATCGACAGGTTCAATTTCCGTGTCAAACCCAGCGCTAAAAGTTGCAAAAGCCGCATTAATCACGATACACTTTCGCACTAAGTCATCACGGCGAAACCACCGCAAAGCCTCAGGCTGAATAGTATCATCTGCAGCTGTCTCGGTTGGCGTCACACGATAATTACCATTACGAACCTTAGGTTTCCCTACCCCAGCACTGTAACCTTCATAATAGCTGTCAGCACGCGACATAAGTTTTTACTCTGGATAATTAATTTGATATTCTCGGCGAGTAACCCATGGTTTAGTTTGGTCTTCGCCTGTTTTGGGACCTAGGCGGCTGGGTTGTTCTCCTCGGATTTTCGGTTTTTGCCCCATCTTTTTATGCACTCCCAGCCTTTGGACGACGATTACTAATCAAAGCATTACAGGCCTTACTAGTAGCATCCACAATGTCGTCATGAGGTCCCTGTGGAAAAGCCTCAAATTCATCAAGAAATTCCTGATTCCAAGAACCCTTCACAACAAAGATGTTGCCATTCGCAGCCGCAGCCGCCACCGGATTAGCATACAACTCCTTGTTACCCGTACTGCGAATACCCTGGAAGGCATACCCAACCAAGACTTCACGAGCATAATGATCAACATCAGATACACCCGATTGACCAGGCTCTTGCTCCATGAAGACTTTAACGCCTTTACCATCTACATCAGCAGTCTGCTTAATCGTATCCTCATTAAGTTTAGGATCACCCTGAAAATGCACTAGATCAACAATGAAGTATTGCCCATTTTTCAAGGCAACTCTAACGCCAGCAGTCCAATCAGGATCCTTACCGGGCGCAGGCTCCGTTCCAGCCTTATCCCAAAAACGACAACCTATACTATCACGGGGATAGTCATCAACAAGCTTAAACCAGCCACGCTCAAACTTATTCCCTTTAGGATTAATCGCCCAGTTCCCATTACGCAGCTGCTCACGAGTAACGGGATCTAAACGCTGCAAACTACGAATATACGCTTCCTGATCCAAAAACGGGTTATCATCCAACTTTGAAGGAATAAAAATCCTTTCTTCCCTAGTCTCAGGATCACAGTTGAATTCTACATGCCCACGCTGACCACACTTGGGACACTGTTCTAGCTGCAGATTCTCCGTCTGCACCTTGGCGCCGCAACTGCCACAGACAAACCAAGGCAAAAAATACTGCTTCACCCACTCCCCATGCACCACACCATTCGCCTTAGTCGGCGGATTCGTTGCTCCACGAGCACGCAGAGGAATAAAGTTAGCAGCCTGCAAACGACGCAGACGACTAATCATATAAGTGTACTGAAAGAGCGTAAATTGCGTTAACTCATCAAAGCCCTCAAACTGATACTCAGCTGACTGATGATGAAAGACATCTCGATCATTTTCAAGAAAACTAAAAGTTAACGTTGCCCCACTGGGAAAATGCCAAGTATGATTAACTCCATCCCAACGAGCTTTACTACCAGACCACCATTCAAGCGATCGAGCAATCAAAGCTTTAGGCTTAGTTAAATCAGCAAAGCTGCGCCTGAAAATAATTGCTGCATAACCAGGAACATCAAAAAACATCGCAGCAGCCATCAACAAAGCATCGCTTTTGCCTCCGCCTGCGGCGCCACCAAACAATGCTTCAAGACGATCTAGAAGCAACAGAAACTTTGCTTGCTTAGCAGTTGGACCGCTCTTCCCCGTTACCGGATGAGGCCGCACTGGAATCCACGGATTGTCCAACACGTACTTTTGAAAAATTGCCGTTAAGAGTTGCAGCTTCCGATATGATCCCAGCGTACTCTGTGAGGAGCACGTGTTCTGTTTTGTTAGCGACATTCACTTCCACATTCACACTAGGTTCAACTTTCGCTCTCGGCAACAGCCCAAGACTCTGGTTAAGTTCAATCTCAGTTTTAATCGCCTCAGTGAAGCGAGCAATCGCCCCGACACGAGCATTAGGAACCTTACAAGTCTTCATCAAATAAAGCGCCTCTTCACGAGCAAACTGCAACTGATTAAGCAGGTTCTTACCATCCTTATTCGCCTGCTCAGACTCCCAAATAAAAGGCTCCCAATTGCCTCGATCAACCCAATCATTCAAAAGAGCCTTCTCTGAACACCCAAAATCAAGTGCCATTTTCTTAAGGGCAGCAGGATTAAGACGACCGCTATAATAGGTAACAAGCATCGTCTTACGCCGATGAAACAAAGGCAAAGTCATATGCACACGCGGAGGCTTTACCTGTTTATCCCCCTGCTGGTACTGTTGAGGCAAATCCAAGGGTTTTTTTCTTATCCCTAAAGCCTCCTCCATCGAAGTCACCAAACAATAATACCCTCTAAGCTTGCAGCAGCTCCGATGCCTTTCTAACAGTACAAAGCACGTCTAAGCCCTTCCGAGAAATCACATAATGCTTCCTTGAAATTCCTCTGCGCACCTCAACTGTTGTGATTAAACCCTTCTGCATCAGATCCTCAATAAGCGGCTTGAGTACACTGCAATTAACGTTAGTTTTATACATAATATGCGTCAGAATCTTTGGCGTTCGCACAACTTCCAAGACAGCCAAGGAAAGTTCAAAAGCTGACCTTCTCACCAAATTTTACTCACTCCCTTCGGATTGTGTTATTGTCCAGATTTCAAGGTCTCTGCAGCCTTAGGTTTAGCTTGAATGATAAGTTCCATCGTGCGGATGCGGTTTTCTATAGCAGCGTTTATGTCTTCTAAGAGAATCTGCTGCATCCAATCAGGCAAAGCACATGCACGGCTAAAGGTCTTCTTGATTTCTCCGATAAACTCTTCAGGTTCCATACAATCGTCTCCTAAATTAATGTGCTAAAGCGTAAGTTAACAGAAAAGTAACAACCGACGTGACCGCGCCAATAGCGATGGTTTTTGCAAAACTTGCCCAACTCGCCTAAACCTTACTCTTTTTCTGCAAATCCGTAATAGCCCTAACAATGCCGCCGTTCAAGCCAGTGCTCGCGCACTGTGAGTTTGAGATCTGTACTTAAAGCTGAAAGTTAAGCGGTTTTGGCTGCTACTATTAATTAGGTTCTTTTCTCGCCTAAACCTGTTATTCTTATTTACGCTGTGCCCTGCTCGCTTCAGGATCCAGTGAGGACTACTTCGCAAATGAATCAGCTGAGGATTACTAGATACAATGAAAAAATCGAGACGTGTTTTTTCATAAAAGTACTGGGCTGCCCAGGTCAAGAGTCTTGTTCCAATGCCTACGCCCTGGTAATCTGGAAGAACCACAAGGCGGCTAACTCGCCAATATTTGTATTTGTACTGTGAACGCCCAATCGAGATGAATGCCACGGGTTTGCTGTTGTAGAGTGCCACGTAGTGTTTGTTTGATGTTAAGATGTTTGTGTTTAGATAGTGATATTGCCTAAAGATGTTCCAAAGACTCCGAGTGCACTCATAGATCTCAAGCTCAATTGGGGGTCGGGAACTTTTTTTTTATCGCGAAGCTCAAACTTCATTGTGTCCGTGTAGAGTACCCAGTCTGGTTCAAGCCAATCTTCAACATCATAGTGGCATGTGACAGCGATGAACTGCTTGTTTGAACGCCTAATTGATTTACTGATTGCAAAGGATGCAATTTTAGCGATTTCTCGGTCAACTACGCTTGTGAATTCATCGAAAACTATGAGCTCTTTTCCAGTTATTTGGTTAATGGGCATTTTGGTGCAGAGTGCACGTGCGATGTCTACCCGCATTTTTTCTCCTTGACTTAGACAATCATAGCTTTTGAGCCAATCTGGCGGAGACGCAAATCCAACATTGCAAAGCGCTGTTGTTATTTCGTCAACTGTGTTTTCTTTTGGGAAATCTGCCAGGAAGTTTTTGTGCTTGTACTCGAAGCTTCTGATGTAGGCGTCTGGGAACTTTTCTTTAGTTATACTTGTTTTTCCTGTTCCGGAGCGTCCAACAATTAGTCCGATTTTCCAGTCAAGGCCTTCAATGGGGATCTCTCCTGCAAACCGTTTCTGAAGCTTAATGTCTTCAAGGGTGAAAGACGCTTTGACTGCTGCTGTCCTGAAGTTTTCTTCTGGAGCCCAGGACTTTACAATGTTAAAACTCGGCATTTGTATCCTTCTGAAATTAATTTAGTGTAGATTGCTTCTTGGTTGATTTCGTCTTCACATTCAACGACTACTTCAAACTGTTTTTCGTAGCCAATTGATTCTTCTTCTTTTAGGTACCCATCGAGTTTATCATCCGACAAATCAAGCAGATACTTAAGGTCCTCTTCTTTGCCAAGCTCTATTATTGTTTCAAATTCTTCTGCGTCAAGTTCGCGGTCATGAGTTCCTTTGAGCTTGTTTAAAACTTGACGGATTAGGTGCCTATCAACTTCTTCTATCGGTAGTCTGATGATGAGGACATTTGGCATCGCGAGCTCTTTCGCTATAATCCACCTTTGCTCACCATCCGCAATTAGTAAGTCTTTGTTTGTGATGATTGGCACAATAAAGCCGAATTTTTGTATTGAAGCTTTGAGGCGGTCATGTTGTTCTCGCGTCATCTTATTCGGGTTTTTGCCATCCACTTTAAGCGCAGAAGTTGCAACAACTTCTGGTTCAGGAACTAAAATCTCCAATGTCAAAGTCATGCAAACCTTGTCAGAAGATAAGTTGTCAAAGCTGTGATAACAACAGAAACTGCGATGGGTTTAACCAGATCAAGCCAACTCGCAGAAACCTTATTTTTCGCTTCCAAATCATCCAGTTTCAAAAGCATCCGATGAATAACTCCACTGTTAAGACCTGTTCCATCTTCGCCTAAAAGCGAAATCAATGCCTTATCAACCTGCTTCATGCAACTAGTGTTAATGTTAATTTGAGTGACATAGGGGCATGAGGGGTTTTTGTAGGCTTCAGAACACTCAGCGACTTCAACTTCACTCATGAAATCGCTCCAACCAAAACTTCGCCATAAACATGGTTTAGAACTTGAGATTGAAAAACAGCTTCAGGAACAGATGGATACTCTCTTGCTAAAACGTCAGAAACAATTTTCTCTGTTTCTACTGTATGCACTGTTTCCGCAAGTAGCCTATCGTGATAACTATATTTTAGAAACAGGTTATTGGCATCACGCCTACTGTAGCGTTTTTGCTTTTTTTCTGGACTTCGAAGGTTCCCCATTTAGCATCTACTCTCAATCTATAGTTAATGTGCCCTGATACGCCGCGCTTTTTTTGCCCTGGTGGCAGGTACAAGGGAATTGAAAACTGCGATGTTGTTTCTTTAATTTGAACGGTTAAAAGCTTTACGATTAAAGCTCAAACATCAATCACAGATAACCAGCCCTCAATAACCCACAGCTAATAAAACGCTCACAAAAAACTCAACTCGACCAACTGAAGAAAAGATCAAGAAGCGAATATGTAGAACTGCATTTTGAAACGTTATTGTTTGTTCAGCAAGAATTAGAAAACTAACTACTTGAAACCAATTTACCTCTTATTTTTTGGGGTGGAAAACGAACAATAAAAGTTGTGCCGTTTCCTTCTATGCTTTCAAATGTCACTGTTCCGTTTAATGCTTCAGCCAACCGCTTGACCACTGCTAATCCTAATCCTTGACCTTTCGATTTAGTCGTGAAGAACGGTGTGAAAAGTTTTGGCTTGACTTTATCAGGTATGCCAATGCCTGTATCTTGAACTGTGATGACGTTGTTCCCTGCTTCTTGGTGTGCTCTCATAGTTAGCTCTCCGCCGTTAGGCATAGCTTGAACTGCATTAATAATCAAGTTTCCAAGAATGCGCTTCAATAATGAACTGTCAACCATGATTGTTTTAGCTGTCTTCTCGACATTGCACGAAACTTTGATATTCTTAGGTATCTTATTCCCGAACAGTAACTCCTTACATAGGGCTTCTAAGTCTGTTTGTTGAGCAATAGGCTCGCTCGTCTTTGCATAGTCTTGAAGGTCAGCCACAATCTTGTTGATATAATCAATGTTCTTCTCTATCTCGTCCAAGCTTTCTAATGCATTCTTTTTCTCAGCACTCTCACATGTTGAAGCCAATTCTGTTTTAGCTAAATAGACGTCGCCTGTAATAGCCTGAAGCGGATTACGAATGTCATGACCCACCATTCCTGCGGTCTCGCCTATGGCAGCCATGCGTAGAGCTTTTTCAAGCTTTTTTCTATCATCAATATCGACAAAAGACAAGACAGCCCCATCTAACCTGTCTTCTTGTGTTATGTAAGGTCGAATTTGCATATCAAAATAGTGACCTTGTGAATCCTTTACTTCTCGTGTAATACCGCTTAGTTTCGATGACACTTCTGAGATTATTTCGCCCAAGTCTTCAACTATAACGTTCAATTTGATGGTCGTTATTGGCAGCCCAACCGTTGATGGCGAGAGATTCAGAATTTTCTGTGCTGAAGGCGAAAACAGCCTAATCTTTAAGCCTTTATCAATTATAACAATAGCTGGTCCCACGTTTCTATTCAAATTTGTTAAGTCATCATTTAACTGGGCAAGGGTTTGATTTCGGTTCTTTACCTCATCATTTAACGTCTTTAATTCTTCATTGCTAGATTGAAGTTCTTCCTTAGCTGTTTCCAATTCCTCGTTAGTGCTCTGTAGTTCCTCGTTGCTCGACTGTGCCTCCTCCATAGTGGTTCTCAGTTCTTCATTTGTTGCTTCTTGAGTTTCAATAATTCTCTGCAAAGTTTGTTTAGTTGAATCCAATTCTTCCCTGAGCTCTTTATTTTGCCGGTCTTTGACGTTTTCCCGGCCTTCAGGAGTGATGTTTAACTCCGTTGTTTGGCGTAAGAGCGCTGCCGCAGAGCTGACATCTTCGAACAATAGAAGGAAAAATGGTGCCTCATATTGTTCAACGTGCATCGGCAGAACCTGGATGTTGATTGTTTTTTGTTCTCCAGCATATTCAAACCGAATGGCATTTTCTTTGACAAGTTTGTCCTCTTTTCTTGCTCTATAGATTATCGTCTGTACTTCAGACCTTAACTCTTTGCGAATAATCTTTGCCTAGATTCAAACTCGCCAATCCTGATTCAGGTAAAACATATGGAGCAATATTTCCTCTAAAAATCAGAACATCCAAGTCAGTATTAATCAGCAATGCTGCAGGGACATAGTCGGTGACTAGTAAATGGTCAACCTCATCTTTCAACACGGAAAGAATGTCTTTCTTCTCGCCTTCTTTGCCCTCTTTACGCTTTAGATAGGGCGCTGATGCTTGCAAACCAAAAGTAACTTTGGGTTGAGCTCTCTTTTTCACATAGATAGCGCCCCTCTTGTTTACAGATTCAAATAACTGAGTGAATTTTCCAATGCTTTCAGATTGTCCTATGACAAGAAAACCACCCATTTTTAATGCGTAATGCAAGGTAGGCATTACTCTTTCGTGGAGGTATTCATCAAAGTAGATGAGCATGTTGCGGCAACTGATAAGGTCCATATTTGAAAATGGCGGGTCAGCGGTTATGTCCTGCTTTGCAAATATGCATTTGTCTCGAACGGGTTTGGAGATTTGATAATTGCCATTAGAGGTTTTGAAGAAATGTTTTAGGCGTTTTTCGTTTACGTCGGTTTCTATTGTTGGTGCGTAGATTCCTTGTCTTGCTTTTTCAATGTTTTTTTCGTTTACATCGGTGCCGAAAATTTGAACTTGAAGATCTGTTGCGGAGTTTTCTTCGAGGTATTCCTGGATTGCTATGGCGAATGAATATGTTTCTTCTCCTGTTGAGCAGGCTGGAATCCAAACTCGGATAGGCTCTTTTGGATGGCGATTTTTTACTAAAGTTGGAAAAACTGTTTCTTTGAGTGCAACAAATGTTTCAGGTTCTCTAAAGAAACTCGTTACTCCTATTAGCATATCGTTGAATAATGCTTCCAACTCGTTTGGATGAGTCTGCAGAAACTTGGTGTAATGGTCCATTTTTTCTATGTGGTTAATTACCATTCGGCGTGTGACACGTCGGTTTACGACTGTTTCTTTGTAGTGTGAAAAATCAACGTTACAGTTGGATTTTAGCATGGTAAATATAGCGTTTAAGCCTTTTTCCTTTTTTGGTTTTTCTTCCCTTTGTTCGGCTTCATCTCTTGTTGCGATTTCCTTTCGTCCTAGGTGAGGGTTTTTAGCGATTTTTTGCAGCTCTAATGCAATCTTGTCTGGGGAAAGAACAAAATCCGTGGCTTCTGCTGAAATTGCGCTTTGGGGCATGTCTCCATACTGGGCTGAGTCTGGAGTTTGTGCAAATGTTATTCCTCCCTGAGCTTTGATTGCTTTTAGGCCTTCTGTTCCATCAGAGCCTGTGCCTGAAAGTATGATTCCTATGCTTTGACTCTTCAAGTCTTCGGCTAGAGAAATAAAGAAAGTATCAATAGGTTTTAGAGATTTACCCTTCGAGGTAAGCTTGAGAACGTTCTTTTCAATGGTCATTGTTGCTCCGGGCGGAATAACGTAAACACGGTCTGGTTTAACTAGCAGTCCATCTTTGACTACTTGGACAGGAATTTTGGTAAATCTTGAAAGAATATCGGTCAGCATGCTTTCTTGACCAGATGCCAGATGCTGGATAACGACAAAAGACAAACCCGTGTCGACTGGCAAACATTCGAAGAAAACCTTGAAAGCTTCTAAGCCGCCAGCAGAAGCGCCAATCGCAACTGTAATGACTGATTGTTCAACTTTGGACATTGAGTAAACTCCTTCTTACAAATCTTGTTCGCTTTCGTCGCCTTTTACAACAATGTGCTACTCCACAGACATTGTTCAATCTGTCAAAGTTAGTTAAGCCTTGATTGCTAACATTTACTGATTAGCTGACCAACTAGTACTTATGCTGTACGTATGAAACAAGAAAAAGTATTTCCAGATTGTCTATTGATAAATTTACTATCTTGAAATCACCTTTTAAAAAAGAATGGTTCATGGGAGAGCAATATTCGATTTCCTTTTCAGTTTCTACCCAAGCGTTTATAGCAAAGCTTGGAAGTGCCCAACACCAACCTCTCTCACTACGACGATTTAAACGACGGTGTCAAGCTAGCCCCTCGGCACCAAATAACCTTAATTTGAGGTTATTTTGTAATATTAGGCATAAAATACAACATTATGAACGCTCTCCAAGAAGGATAATGAGGTATGAAGAAGAAACATTTTAATTCGTAGACATATGGTAGGGGTGCTATGCAGTGTCTACTTTTCTATTGGTGATTGTACAAACACCATCGAAAACTATGGACAAGCCCTGGGTAATGCACAAAAATAGGCGATAAAAAGAATATGGGTATAGCGCTCTGTAGAAACTTGAGTTCTTCTAATGTTCGCACACCTATAAGATATGTTATTTCCAATTGATTGTTGTGTTTCATTTGCTCTCCTTAGACTAAACGTCAAACTTGGAAGTCTTTCCACAATAAGGACAAGGGATTTTATATCCGAAGAACCAAGTAGGATGAATTGCCATTCTGTGGCCATCATAAACAACAGAAATTCCGACAATATTTTTGGTTTGGATTCCAGCCCTTGATAGTGTTGAGTAGCTTTCAACTTCAACATCGAAGTCGCGGTTGCATTTTGGGCACCTTAAGTGAGTTGTCTTCAATTTTGATTCCTCTCACGATCAATGTTGCAAAAAAAAACTCAATCCAGATATTTCATTGGAGGAGACTCCAGCTAGGACGAAGTAGCAGATATGTAATGGCTATTTCTTATTAATCCAGCAAGTAATCCAATGAAGGCGAAAAACGCCTAACCCTAAGGAGGCGAAAACGCCAACCTCTAATGTCAAATTAACTGCAAATTCGAATACTACAATAGCACAGAACATGTAGAAGCCCCATTTCTTCCACATGAGAATTGCTATTAGAGATATAATAATCAAACTGGACCTACTATTGTCCTGTG